>NZ_JBLEBK010000001.1:0-30275 GCF_047263965.1 Bartonella propinqua
CAAATGACATATCAGTAAAACCTGCTTACATGCCAATCATAGAGTCTGCCAGTCTACTAATCTTCCAATCTGCAAATCTTCCAATCTGCCACTCGCCCCTTCTGCCACCCTGCCAATCTGCCAATCTGCCAATCTGCCAATCTGCCAATCTGCCAATCTGCCAATCTGCCAATGATAATCATTTACAACATACATCCGATAGCAACACTATAAATTTAGCACTTTTAAAAAAATTCTTTTTACATTTTTCCTTCTTCTCAACGCCTCGCCTCAATTCTTTCCTCATCGCCCACCTTATGTACCAATTTACCACCCAAACACCAATACTTCCCTTGCTTTTGTGATAAACAATAGCGCATAACAAAAACAGAGCGAAACATCAGAGCTGTCGCAGGAAAAAACTTTAAGAAAAACCAAGGAGATTGAGAATGAAATTTTTTGTGGATAGTGCGCATATTGAAGATATCCGAGAGTTACAAAATTTGAATCTCGTCGATGGCGTTACCACCAATCCTTCTCTCATTCTCAAATCGGGACGTAATATTCTCGATGTCATAAAAGAAATTTGTGCACTTACTGATGGACCTGTTTCTGCCGAAGTTACAGCAACTGAATTTGAAACTATCATGAAAGAAGCAGCTGTTTTAGCAAAAATTGCCAACAATATTTGCATCAAGCTCCCTCTAACATTTGATGGATTGAAAGCATGTAAGGCTCTGACAAAACAAGGATTAAAAACAAATCTCACACTCTGTTTTTCTGCCAATCAAGCTCTATTGGCAGCCAAAGCAGGGGCAACATTTGTTTCACCTTTCATCGGCAGAATTGACGATTGTGGAGTAGATGGCAGCAAACTGCTTCATGAAATTCGCACGATTTATAATCACTACGGCTTTAAAACACAAATTTTGGCAGCCTCAATTCGCACCGTTAATCATGTCAAGCAAGCAGCACTAAGCGGTGCAGACATTGCAACTGTCCCACCCGAAATTTTAAAAGCACTCATCAAACATCCTTTAACTGACAAAGGCTTGCAGATATTTTTAAATGACTGGAAAAAAACTGGACAAAATATTGCTTAAAGCTTTAAAAGCTTCTGTGAGAGTGACATAAAAATCCGTTCAGCCAATTCCGTAGCTGCACGCTTTTGAGCGTCTTTTTCTGCCTGCAGCGTTGCATATTCTTGACGAAGACGTTCAAAAGATACGTTCGCAAATCCACTTCCTTTTGCAACAGGAGCATTTTTCATATCTTGTAAAGTATAGACAGCCATGCTTACTATGGTTCCCATAGAATAGCGCCCTATGCTTTTTTTAGCTCGATCAACCTCTATCTTCATAGATTCACGTGTGGAAGCTGATGTCTTCAATATCAATCGATAAGCTGGAGCAGCAGGTTTACTCCTTCCATTTCCATACAAAAGAAACAGCAAATGATTGCGTACCATTTGACCAAAACGATCTGAGGGTTCTTCAACGACAATACTGGCAAGCTTTTCGGAAAGCCCAAAAGAATTTCGCTTTGAATAAGAAAAAGAATCTATTGTCGTTGAAACCTGTGGCGTCTGACGGTAAAGTGGCTCAACCGTGCACCCACAAAGAAGTGTCAACACACAAGCTAAAACCACAAGAGTAAGATTTTTAAAGAATAACATTAAAACCCCTCCGTCATAATTACTTTTATAGGAAAAAAGTCCATTATCATCGAAGTTGAGAAGTCCCTAACACCAAAGCAACTCAAGCTGTGTGCCCACACAAAAGCGTGAGCCAATCAGCGAAAACCGTAAAAACAAAACTGTTAAAAAACGACATTAACGATCCTCTGTGGAACAATAATCATTTTCTTCACTGGTTTTTCAACCAGATGCGCTTGTACAAAATCAAGAGCCAACACCGCTTCTTCAATCATCGCTTCATTTGCTGTTGCCCCAACAGTGACCTCACCACGTTTTTTCCCGTTAATCTGTACTGGCAAAGTGTAGCATTCATCAACAATTAATGCGGAATCATAAATAGGCCAAGGAAGCTGAGAAACCAGAGTTTTCCCCCCTAAAGCAGTATGACATTCTTCCGCTAAATGAGGAATCATAGGCGCAATCATAGCAAGAAAAAAATCCATTGCTTGACGTAACGATGCCTTCATTTCATCGTCAAGAGCTTCCACCTTATTTAACAAGGGCGCCATCACGTTCAAGAATTCATAAAGACGTGCAATTGCCCGATTAAATGCAAACTTTTCCAAATCATCTTCCACAGCACAAAGTGTACGATGCGCTGCCTTTGAGAGTTCTAAAGCTGCACCCTTGTGCCCTGTACACGGAACCACTTCCTTTAAAGCTGGAGCGCCCAAAGCCACGCAGCGCCAAACACGCTGTATAAAGCGATGTGCTCCCTCAACACCAGCTTCTGTCCAGATAACATCCCGATCAGGAGGAGAATCCGACAATACAAACCAGCGCACCGTATCTGCTCCATAGGATGCGATAATATCATCAGGATCAACGACATTCTTTTTTGATTTTGACATTTTTTCAATCAAACCAATTGTCACTTCGCTTTGATCGGTCAATTTATACGCCTGACGTTTTCCATCCTTTTCAACAATTGAAATTTCCGCTGGTGAAACCCACCCTTTATCATCCCGATAGGTCTCATGAACCACCATCCCTTGGGTAAAAAGCCCCCTAAAAGGCTCATCCACGCTCACATAACCAACCACTTTCATGGCACGCATGAAAAAGCGTGCATAAAGAAGATGTAAAATCGCATGTTCGATTCCACCAATATATTGTTGCACAGGTAACCATTTTGTTGCTGCATTTTTGTCTACAGGCTCTTGTGCGAAAGGTGCGGTAAAGCGCGCATAATACCAAGAAGAGTCAACAAATGTATCCATTGTATCGGTTTCACGTTTAGCAGGCTGACCACAAGAAGGGCAAGCAACTGTTTGCCATGTTTCATGACGTGTGAGAGGATTGCCAAGCTGATCAAAAGTCACATCATCGGGCAATACAACGGGTAAATCGGCACGTGGCACAGGCACCACCCCACACACTGTACAATGGATCATAGGGATCGGGCATCCCCAATAACGCTGACGCGAAACCCCCCAATCACGCAATCGAAATTGCACTGTTTTTTTCCCCTGAGGTTGCCCATTGAGCACTTGCTCTTCAAGCCGTTTAGCTGCCACTTCAAAAGCTTGTTGTGGTGTCAAACCATCCAAAAACCCTGAATTGATTATCACGCCATTACCAGTATAAGCGGTTTGAGCAATCACAAAATCTTGAGCATTGACCCCTTCTGGCAAAACCACTGGACGCACGGGGAGGTCATATTTACGTGCAAAATCCAAATCTCTCTGATCATGAGCAGGACAACCAAAAACAGCTCCTGTTCCATAATCCATGAGCACAAAATTGGCAATATAAACGGGAATATGCACTGTTGGATCAAAAGGATGAACAGCTAAAAGCTCTGTGCGAAATCCTTGTTTTTCAGCTGTTTCAAGTGCCGCAGTTGTTGTGCCACCACACCGACAACTTTCAATAAAAGCGCTCAGCGCTTTATCTTTTTTTGCCAAGGCTTGCGCAATGGGATGATCAACAGACAGCGCCAAAAAAGAGGCTCCAAATAGTGTATCAGGTCGCGTTGAATAACAGACAACTTCATTAAATGCCGCACAAGCATCATCGGCAATATTGGTCGTATTTAAAGCCCAACGAATTAATAAGCCTTGTGACTTACCAATCCAATTTTTTTGCATAATGCGGACTTTTTCTGGCCACTGCTCAAGCTCTTCAAGCCCTGCCAATAAATCTTCACTAAAGTCACTAATTTTGAAAAACCACTGCGTCAATTCACGTTGTTCAACCAACGCACCAGAACGCCACCCACGTCCATCAACAACTTGCTCATTTGCCAAAACAGTCTGGTCAACGGGATCCCAATTCACCTTTGCCACTTTGCGTGTAACCAATCCCTTCTGATACAAATCAAGGAACAGCATTTGTTGGCAATGATAATAATCCACATCACAAGTCGCAAATTCACGTGACCAATCTAACGACAACCCCAATTGTTTTAATTGTTCCCGCATCACTGCGATATTTTGGTAAGTCCAAGTTTTGGGATGCACTTTATTTTGCATAGCAGCATTTTCAGCTGGCATCCCGAAAGCATCCCACCCCATGGGATGAAGCACATTAAACCCCTTTGCACGTTTATAGCGTGCAACAACATCTCCCATAGCATAATTGCGCACATGCCCCATATGAATGCGACCAGAGGGATAAGGAAACATCTCTAAAACATAATATTTTTCACGCTGATCTTCCTGAGCAGTTTGAAAAATTTTCTTTTCATCCCAAATTGCTTGCCATTTTTGTTCTTGGGCACGTGGATTATAGCGTTCGATTGTCATTCCCATTATACTCTTTGTAAAATTAAACCAAAAAACTTCATTTTATGCTTCACCACGGATTAAGCCCATCGTCAACATTTTCAACAAATATTTCACTAAGTATTTTACAAAGCTCTTATAAACAATTACCCAATGCTGAAATTAAAGACAGAAAGTACGAAAATATGAGCACACTGCACACCATCCCTCCTGTTCCTTCCATTAAAGCGTGGAAAAGTTTGCAAAAAGACATTGCCGAAATATGTCAAGACATACAGCGCCCCTTGGAAGATGTGCAACTGATCGCTGTTTCAAAAACAGTCTCTGCAGATGACATTATCCCCCTTTTGCACGCAGGTCAGTCTCTTTTCGCAGAAAACCGTGTGCAAGAAGCTGCTGAAAAATGGCACCGCTTGCGTCAACAGTTTGATTCCATTGAACTTCATCTCATCGGTCCTTTACAATCCAATAAAACAGCACAGGCTGTTAAACTTTTTGATGTCATCCAAACTATCGACCGCGAAAAAATTGCCAAATGCTTAGCCGAAGAAATGCAAAAACAAAAAAGACGCCTTCCTTGTTATGTTCAAGTCAATATCGGAGAAGAGCCGCAAAAAAGTGGTGTTGCACCACAAGACGTCATTCCCTTTGTTGCCCAGTGCAAAAATCATTATGGGCTTGATATTATTGGTCTTATGGCAATCCCACCAGCACAAGAAAACTCTGGACCTTATTTTGCTCTTCTAGCAAAACTCGCAAAAAAAGCTGGTCTTGCGAAACTTTCTATGGGAATGTCCAATGACTTTAAAACTGCCCTTCAATTTGGCTCTAACGTTCTTCGTATTGGCTCAGCTTTATTTGGAAAGCGCCCTGTTTGACTCTATTTTTACTAAAACCAATACCATCATTATACTTGCAAAATACTTGCCAACAAACAATGTTGCGACTATTTTTGCACTTAAAATAGTTTAGCCTTTAAATTTAATCTACTCCACAATTGCCTCTTGTCAATCCACCCTTTAGCTTGCAATTATACAATTGGCTCCCATGATACTCAATAATAAATAGAGTACAAATACAAACAAGCAGTATAAATACAAAATTCCTAAACGTCATTTATTATAAAACATATAGTATATAAGGCAAAAAAGCGATCATACTGTTATTATACAAGGTGCCCACGTGGTAAAACAACTTATTTTCGAGATATCATCATACGTCGATAAATCAACGAACATGGTATAAAAAATCACGAACTAACAATAGAGAAAAAGCTTTGAAACTCAATTTATCATAAAGCTTATGGTATATAAGGAAAAAATAAAATAATCCTACTGTTATAACAAAGGGTACAAACATCACACCACGTGATGACCCACTGATATCTCATATACACGGGAACGACAGTATCATTTTCATCATACAGATCAACGATACAAAAAACAAATCCGTTTGATTCTATTTGCCGCAACGCTTATATCGCACCCTAAAAAAATAGAGGATCCTGCTAATACAGTAAAAATTACACAGCAGAATACAAAATTTACAACGTTTTGTATATCGGATAACAGATAGGATATAGTAGAAATGATACCCTACGCTATCATAATGATTTTTTACACTCCCTCAAGAATAATTGGCACATTCCTCAAGAGAAATATACCAATAATTACCCCTAGAGTTACCCCTAGAGTTACCCCTAGAGTTACCCCTAGAGTTACCCCTAGAGTTACCCCTAGAAAAAGGGATAACATGATATTCTCATCCTACAATCAAAATTTTTAGAGTATGAGTTTGAAAGCAAATGACATCTGTAGCAAAGCTCTATGAATAGAATAATAAAACACTAAATGAATTTATATTCACTTGTTTTTTTAAGAGAAAATTTTCTTGCTTATTTTTGTTAACTTTCTGTTTTATAAAAATAAAATTCCACTAAGATATCCATATTATACAAATTACATAAATAATCTCATCCTTTGATGATTGCATAATGTATATAGTAATATTTAATTCTGATTTATAATTACGAGATAGGATCAAATTTGGTCTTCTGGGCAGCGTAAACGCTCAAAACAGCATGAAAATACCCCTTTGAATATAATCTGCTCAAGATTTTGAAAATTGCCGTGCAAACTTTTGTAATTTAATTTAATTTAGGAAGTGAAGCTGTTCATTGAAGGAAAAACTGAGAGGAGAGTTTTATCCAAACGCAAAAATACAGTGGCTGACTTTTCCAAACAAAAAATTATTTAGATTATTTAAGGGAGGGAAATTATGTCTGAAAAAATTTATCCAATACCAGCAAACATCAAAAAAAATGCCTTGATCGATGAGGATACCTATCAAAAATGGTATCAGGAAAGCATCAACGATCCAGAAACTTTTTGGGCAAAGCATGGGCAGCGTATTGAGTGGTTTAAACCTTATACAAAAGCAAAAAACACTTCATTTAACGGCAATGTATCGATTAAATGGTATGAAAATGGAATAACCAATGTTGCGTATAATTGCATTGATCGCCATTTAAAAAACCATGGTGACAACACCGCGCTGATTTGGGAAGGAGATAACCCTTATCACGATAAAAAAATAACTTATAACGCACTTTATAAACATGTCTGTCGTTTTGCAAATATCTTAAAAAATCACGGTGTAAAAAAAGGTGACAGAGTCACCATTTACCTACCGATGATTCCTGAGGCAGCTTACGCCATGTTAGCCTGTGCCCGCATTGGTGCCATTCATTCAGTTATTTTTGCTGGCTTTTCTCCTGAAGCAATAGCAGGACGTATTGTCGATTGTAAATCGACTTTCATTATTACTGTCGATCAGGGTTTGCGTGGAGGAAAATTAATTAAGTTAAAAGACAATATTGATGAAGCTATTCATATCGCAGCACACCATCATGTTCACGTAGATAAAGTCATGGTCATAAGACGCACCAGTGGAACAATTGATTGGATTGAAGGACGTGATTTTTGGTACCATGAAGAAGTCTCTCATGCCAAAACCGATTGTCCGCCAGAAAAAATGGATGCTGAAGATCCACTTTTTATTCTTTATACCTCAGGCTCAACGGGCAAACCAAAAGGTGTTTTGCATACCACGGCAGGCTATCTTGTTTACGCATCGATGACCCACCAATATGTTTTTGATTACCACCCTCATGAAATTTACTGGTGTACTGCCGATATTGGCTGGATCACTGGTCATTCTTATTTAATTTATGGACCTTTATGCAATGGAGCCACAACTTTAATGTTTGAAGGTTCACCAACCTTTCCCAACCAGAGCAGATTCTGGGAAATTGTCGACAAGCATAAAGTCAATACGCTCTACACCGCACCAACTGCTATTCGTACATTGATGGGTGCAGGCAATTCATTTGTTGAACGCTGTGCAAGAACATCCTTACGCCTCCTAGGCACCGTAGGTGAACCTATTAATCCAGAAGCATGGAAATGGTTTTACCACACGGTTGGAGAAAGCCGCTGTCCCATTATTGACACATGGTGGCAAACAGAAACAGGAGGGCATATGATTACCCCTTTGCCTGGTGCAACACAACTCAAAGCAGGCTCAGCAACACGCCCGTTCTTTGGTATTCAACCGCAAATCATTGATGCTCAAGGAAATGTTTTGGAAGGTGAAGCTGAAGGTAGTCTGTGTATTATTGACTCATGGCCAGGACAAATGCGCACCCTCTATAATGATCATGAGCGTTTTATCCAAACCTATTTTTCTCTATATAAGGGCAAATATTTTACAGGCGATGGTTGTAAACGAGATAATGATGGCTATTATTGGATTACAGGACGTATTGATGACATTCTCAATGTCTCTGGACACAGAATAGGAACAGCTGAAATTGAATCAGCACTGGTTTCTCATCCCGCTGTTTCAGAAGCAGCTGTTGTTGGTTACCCTCACCCCATTAAAGGACAAGGCATCTATAGTTTTGTCACATTAATGGAAGAAACACCCATAAGTGAAGAGCTACATAAGAGCATTATTGAGCATGTTAGAAAGGAAATAGGGTCGATTGCTACATTGGATAAAGTTCAGTTTACCCCTCAGCTACCCAAAACGCGATCGGGAAAAATTATGAGACGTATTTTGCGAAAAATTGCTGAAAATAATTTTGACAACCTAGGAGATATTTCAACCCTTGCCGAACCACAAGTCATTGATGATCTTATTGCCAACCGTCAAAATGAAAAAAACACTGCTTAACGAAAATATCCATGGTAACTTCAGCACTCTTGTTAAAGCCATTTTAATATTCCAGCTAAAGTTATCAATATAGTCAATGAAGGAAAACGTAACAATGAGATGATACTCTTACAATCTCTAAAATAGACAATGTCCTTGAATATAAACAGAGAATGGTTAAGTGTAAAGACGAACAAACCTAAAAAACAGTGATAACAAAATGCCTTACAATGACGCAAGAGAGAAGCAGAAGTGGTAACGAACAGTGATTCATTTTGAAAATGTCGGTCTACGCTACGGGATGGGCCCTGAAATTTTACGTGATATTAGCTTTCATATCCCTTCTGGATCATTTCAGTTTTTAACTGGTGCTTCTGGAGCGGGAAAAACGTCATTGATGCGTTTAATGTTTTTAACACTCAAACCAACGCGCGGTCATATTGACTTATTTGGAGTTGATACAGCATTGCTCAAACGACAAGAGCTTCCTGCGTTGCGACAACGTATTGGAGTTGTTTTTCAAGATTTTCGTTTACTTGACCATATGACCACTTATGAGAATGTTTCTTTACCCTTACGCATTAAAGGACAAGAAGAAGCAACCTATCGCAATGAAGTGGAAGATCTTTTACGTTGGGTGGGTCTTGGCAATCATATTCATGTTTTACCACCAGTTCTTTCTGGCGGAGAAAAACAAAGAGCAGCAATCGCGCGAGCACTCATTGACCAACCTGAAATCCTTCTTGCTGATGAACCAACAGGAAATGTTGATCCGCCTTTGGCAAAACGCTTGCTACGTTTGTTTATTGAATTAAACCGTTTTGGAACAGCTGTCGTCATTGCCACCCATGATGTCGCACTGATGGAACAAGTCGCAGCACGGCGTATGATTCTCCATAACGGACGGATGTCAATTCATGAATAAATCTTTCCCAATTTTTACAAGAGATAAAAAAAGCACCACTGCTATCATCCCCAGCAGCAACATTTCTGGGCAAGCATTGGTGGCAGTCATTGCTATTATGACATTTCTCTCAAGCTTAACATTGATTGGTGTTGATTTAGTGCAGCGTGCTGCCAACAGTTGGAGCAATCAAATTAGTTATGAAGCAACAATTCAAATACGCCCCATTGACAATGTCGATATCGAAAAAGCTCTTCATGATGCAGTTAAATTGGTTAAAACATTTCATGGTGTACAAGACGCCAAAATTGTTGACAAAAAATCTACTGAAAAATTGCTCGAACCATGGCTTGGAACAGGTTTAAATTTAAGTGAACTGCCACTTCCCCGACTCATCATCGTCACATTAAAAGAGGATGAAAAAATCAATTTTTCCGCAATTAAGCAAGCAATCAAAGCACAAATTCCAGGAGGACAGTTTGATAATCACCGTGTTTGGGTAAACCGTTTTGCGACAATGGCACAAACAACAGTTTTGATTGGTTTTGCAATTTTAATGCTGGTTCTAAGCGCACTGATACTCACGATTATCTTTGCCACACGCAACGCATTGGCAGAAAATGCACATATTATCAATGTATTATACTTCCTCGGCACGAAAACCATTTTCATTGCACGACAATTTGACTGGCATTTTTTTAAAACTGCACTACGGGGTGCATTATATGGTGGCGCGATAAGCATATTGCTGTTTAGCGCTTTTTCCTTTTGGACAAGCTATAACTTGGATAAAGTTGAAGCCAGCCAAGTTACGGCTTTATTTGGACATGTTTCCCTAAGTTCCATCCCTTATGTAAAGATCATTGTCCTTATTCTTTTCGTTGCCTGCCTGACCATGCTTACCAGCCGCATAACCATTTTGACACAACTTAAAAAAATTGATCAATGCGAAAACGGCTTATTTTAATTTTTATGACCTATAACTGACATGATCTCAAATCATCAAAAATATGCCAAACCAGAGCATCTCTCTAAAAAACATTCTCTATGCAGTCTATGGCGTCTTCAATGCTTATTTCGCTCGTTTCCCCCGACAACACTTGTTCTTTTTATAATAGTTTTGTTATTTTGCGTTAGTTTTGTTATTTTTTCTGAAAAAATTGGACAACTTAAGCCACCAAATCCTTTACCCAAAGCGGATGCAATCATTGTTCTCACAGGAGGAGAAAACCGAATAGAGACAGGGATCAATCTCTTGCAGCAAGGGCTTGGTTCTCGACTTTTAATCAGTGGAGTAAACACGACAACCAATCTCAATCGGTTCATACGCATTACACATATTAATCCACAGCTTTTCGCCTGTTGCGTTGACATTGGACACAAAGCAATTAACACAAAAGGAAATGCTGAAGAAAGCGCTGCTTGGATCAAAAAGCACCATTATCAAACAGTGTACATTGTCACCCACGATTATCATATGTGGCGTTCTTTGCGTGAGATCAAATATTTAATGCCTAACGTAAATTTTATTGCCTATCCTGTAAAAAAGAATGACATTGAAGATACAATACAACAGATTAATCAAATCCGCATTCTTGCATTTGAATATATTAAAACGATTGACGTATATATCAGAACTATATTCTGACCGTTACGCATTGGTTTTTAGTAAGCTTTCCCCAAAGGCTCTTCACCCTGCCAATCGCAACCATCCATCATTACAATCGACCAACAGTTATCTGACACGACAAGCACCACTAATACCTTACTTTCTTACATACCAATCCATTTTGATATTAGTCATCCTCTTTGAGATCAGATTTTTATATAAACATTGAAAATGACTGCTCAAAATAACAATTCTTTTCCCTGCACAAATTATCAGTAATACGATTTTTCATCACAACAAAAAGCATCTCCCCTTCTTTACCATGCGCCCATTATGCCCCATCTAGCTCTTTTGCCAAAGCAAGGTTCCATAGAGGAAATTTCTTTGCACACGTTCAAATTTTGGGTATTCTGATCCCCATTTTGTTGCCTCATTAAAAAGCAACATCGCTGACACAACACAACAGATTAATCAAAGCAGCGTTCTCTTCTAGTGCTTCTTTTTTTAAATCAATAAATATTCCAATTTATAGGCACAACACCAAAAGCGCATGTATCACAACTATCAACACTCTTTGCAATTGGTGATACTTAATCACGTGAAAGAGCAACAACAGGGTCAAGCCGTGAAGCTTGCCGCGCTGGTGAAAATCCGAAACACACCCCAATAAAAGTCGAAAACAAAAGTGATATGATGATCGAATCAATCGTATAAACGAAGGGAATAGGTGCATCAAACAACACAAACAAACTACCGATAAAAAAGCCCAGCAGAATCCCTAAACCACCACCAATGACACAAACCAAAATTGCTTCAATTAAAAATTGCTGTAAAATATCACTTTGGCGTGCGCCAACTGCCATCCGCACTCCAATTTCATTGACCCGTTCAGAAACCGTAACCAGCATAATATTCATCACACCAATACCACCCACAACCAGTGAAATAGCTGCAATTGAAGACACTAAAAGCGTTAAAACACGCATACTCTCTATGATACGATCACGGAATAACTCAGAATTTCTAATAAAAAAGTCTTGTTCACCATGCCGCGCAATTAAAACACGCCGCACCATATCCTCAGCTAAATGTGAGTCGACATTGTCAGCAATCTTCAAGGTAATTGCACGCACATCTGTCGTTCCGAGAAAACGCGTTTGCACTGTTGTATAGGGCAAATATATCTCCAACGTATTGGATATGCCTGCGCTATTTTTCGAAGCAACAACACCAACAATACGCGCTGGAACTTTTCCCACATGCACCACTTTCCCAATAGGGCTTTCATGACTATGGGGGAAAAGAACAGAAAGCGCTTCTTTTTCTACCACTAAATCAACCGTCCTATCACGCACACTTTTCCAATTAAACAAATGCCCTTCAATAGCTTTTAGTCCTTGTGTTTTAAAAAATTGTTCTCCCACCCCCATAATGACAGCATTAGCTTCAACTGCACCAAAACGCACTGTCGAGCTTGCTGAAATCTGAGGCGTTACCCCAGCAACATAGGGCAACCCAGAAAGAGCCTCCGCATCAGCTTCAACCAAACTGGTTATTTTGTCTGCTTGTGGATCAGAGAAATTTTTTCCAGGAAAAATTGTCAATGTATTAGAACCCAAACTTTCAAAATTTTCTAAAACTTTTTCTCGTGTTCCATTCCCCAAAGCCACCATGGCAATAATCGCACCAATACCGATAATCACCCCAAGCATTGTTAAAAAAGTGCGCATCCGATGCGCATTCATTGCTAACAAAGCCATGACAAATGCCTCACGAAAACGCTCAATAAAAGAGCGAAAAAAACCGAGTGACTTTTGATCTTTTAGATTTTGTTTTTCATAAAGAGGTTTATGATCAATTCTTTTTTCTGCAGCCATTGAAACATTATCGGCAATAATTTCTCCATCACTAATTTCGATAATACGCTGTGCTCTTTTCGCTATCTGCATATCATGGGTTACAATAATAATGGTGCGCCCTTCCTGATGCAATTCATCCAAAATACGCAACACTTCTTGACCGCTCTGTTTGTCTAACGCGCCAGTCGGCTCATCTGCTAAAATGACCTCAGCATTGTTCATGAGCGCACGCGCAATAGACACACGTTGTTGCTGACCACCTGAAAGCTGATTTGGACGGTAATTCATTCGATCGCCCATCCCCAAACGTATTAAAAGATCCTGCGCACGTTTTTTTCTTGTGCCCACTGCCCACCCTGCGTAAATAGCTGGAATCTCAACATTGCCAAGAGCTGTTAATTCATTCAACAAATGATAACGCTGAAAAATAAATCCAAAATGATTGCGCCGCAAAGCTGACAATTCATCGGCAGTAAGGGTTGCTGTTTCTTTCTCTGAAATCCAATAGCGACCAGAATTTGGTCGATCAAGGCAGCCTAAAATATTCATTAATGTGGATTTTCCTGAGCCAGAAGCGCCCACAATTGCCACCATCTCACCACGCTTAATCGTGAGATTAATGTTTTTTAAAACAGTAACTACTGTTTCGCCTGCAGAAAATTTGCGCTCAATATTTTCCAAAACGAGAACAGCATCTTTTTGCTTTGTTTCCATGCCTTAGATCTCATCTTCGCTATAAGTATCAGAATGATCTGGCATTACTGCATCACGTGAGCTGGTAATAACTACGTCACCCTCATTAAGCCCTGAAACAATCTCTGCCATAACCTTGTTATTGAGCCCAACGGTTACTTGTTTTGCAATGACCTTGTTTTGTTCTCCCAAAAGCGAGACCCAAGCTTTACGTTCGTTTGTTTCATCACGTAAAGCACCACTTGGAATTAACAAGACACCTTTAGCACGACCCAGTACAATATGAACTTGAGCAGTCATATAAGTACGCAGAAAATTGTCCTTATTATCCACATGCACAATCCCATTATAATAGACCGCTGATGATGCTAAGGAGCTAGAATTCCCTATCATACCAGGATTAATGCTCACATCAGCGCGAATAGATTCAGGCGCAGGCTCTATCCTTTCTAAGGTTCCTTCATAACGGCGCTGTGAATTGCCCAAAACTGTAAAATAAAGAGGTTGTCCTACACGCGTTTTAAGAATATCGGCTTCTGAAATTTGCGCTTTAACAATCATCTTTGACAAATCGCCTAAAATAACAATTGTTGGCGCTGACTGAACCGCATTCACATTCTGCCCTTCTTCAACAACTGTTGCTAAAACTGTTCCTGCTGACGGAGCAGTCACTCGCGTATAATCAAGGTTAACCTCTGCACTTTGCACATCAATTTTTGCCTGCACAACCTGCTCACGAAGCTGAACAACTTGCGCTTCACGTATTTTCACTTGTGTTGTAGCATCATCAAGACTTGCCCATGAAATTGCGCGCGATTCGATCATTTTTTTCTGACGTTCTAAATTTTTTTGTGCAAGAATAAGATAAGCTTCATGCTCTAAAAGGCGCGCCTGATAATGTGACAACGCTGCTTTTTTTCTTTTCAGATCATTTTCCTGATCTGTGGGATCAATTTCTGCCAAAAGATCCCCTTCTTCCACAACACTCCCAGGGGCAACACGCATTGACACAACCCGCCCTGTTGCGCGTGCGCCAACAGCAACCAACCGATAAGGACGAACAATACCAGAAGCTAAAACAGTCTCTTCAATATCACCACGCTTTACCAGTGCTGTTGCGTAAATTTGTGTAGACGTTCCAAAAAAAACTGCACGCAAATACAATAAAAAAACGACAAAAAATATACCGAGTAAAAATAGAAAACGTTTTTTGCGTTTCATAATAAAGTTTTTTATTAAATCTTTTTTCATTGTCTTACCTTCGTACGCGAGCGCGGGTAACACCATCAACAACTTCTGGACGCGATACATCAATCACGCCATCCCAACCACCCCCCAATGCTTTCATCAACGCAATATATTGAGTTACTAAAGAAATACGACTATCTTCAAGTGCCATTTGCGAAGAATAATAAGAGCGATCAGCATTTAATAATTCAAGGAAACTAGTATTTCCATTTTCAAAAAGAGAGCGTGAGAGTTTCAATGAATGCAGATAGGCAGCACTAGCTGCAACAAGCTTTTCTAAACGCTGTTGTTCTTTTGTGAGTCTTACAAGTGCATTTTCTACATCTTCTAACGCCCCCAACACAGCTGCCCGATAAGCAATAAAAGCTTGATCGCGCTGCGCACGCGCCACCGCAACAGAAGCCACAAGCTGTCCTCCATTAAAAAAAGGAAAACGAAGACTTGGTCCAAAAGCCCACCCAATCGTTGAATGCTTCCACAACTGATCAATTGTTGCTGCCGCTGTTGAAATATTACCAGTTAGCGTGAGTGAGGGGTAGCGCTCTGCTTCACGCTGCCCTATCCGCGCTGTAGCTTGTGCATATTGACGCTCTGCTCGTCGCAAATCTGGACGTGTTAACAAAATATCAGCTGGGATGCCTGCTGGAATTGGCCATTGTGGTTGTGGCACTTTCATTTTTTCAGCATCTTTTTGCAAAAGTTTTTCTAAAGCAAAAGGCACACGACCAGTTAAAACAGAAAGACGATGAATGCTCATTGCCAAATTTGCTTCCATCTGTGATATATCTGCTTCTGTGCTTGCCATTTGTGCCTGAGCATTTGAAGCATCAAGTTCCGAAATATCACCAGCTGCTAATTTGGTACGTATTAAATTAAATGTTTTACGCTGTGACAAAGCAATTTGCTGCGCAATCAACAATTTTTGTTGCCAACCGCGCACTTGCACATAATTTGTTGCCACATCTCCCAACAGCGTCACCATTGTGTCACGCATATCTTCTATGGCTGCATCAAGACCATAACGAGCCGCTTCAACTGCACGCTTCCGCCCGCCAAAAAAATCCAACTCCCAGCTTGCATCAAAACCGCCACGATATTGACTAAAAGATGTATCAGACTGTCCAGAATTGCGGGTGCCTGAAATTGAGGTTGACAGATTTGGCGCAAGAGATCCCACGACTTGCCCGAGGCTGGCACGTGCTTCACGAATACGTGCTTTAGCAACGGCAACATTATTACTTCCAGAAATTGCGTAATTTACTAACTCATTTAAAACAGGATCATCCAGACGCCGCCACCATCCTGCAAGTGCCACAGAGCGCTCAGATGTGCGCGCAGATTGCTGCCTCCAATTTTCTGGAACACTGAAAGATGTTTTATGATAATCAGGACCAACCATACATCCTGACAGCATAAAGACACATAAAAGAGTATTATAATATAAGTTTTTTGAGGTAATACACTTTAAGCTCCTGATATACATCCACTCTCTCGTATTTTCCAGAATCAACTCATTAATATCTTATTCACCAAAGCTTTTATTTCAAATTTATTATGAAAAATCAAATAATGTTTGTATCGGAACGTGGTCTGAAGGTTGATTCCAGCCCCGTGCAGCACGAAAAACCGAAAGATCGGTAACAAAAGGAACCAAATCTGGAGAAGACCAAATATGATCAAGCCGCCGACCACGATCAGCAAGTGCCCAATCGCGTGCACGATAACTCCACCATGTGTAAAGCTTAGTGGGAACAGGAATTTTTTTGCGCATCAAATCAACCCATCCACCTTGACAACAGAGGGCTTGCAAGCGCTCGGTTTCAATCGGCGTATGGCTTACAACTTTCAATAACTGCTTATGAGACCAAACATCTTCCACCAAAGGAGCAATATTCAGATCACCAACTAAAAGAGAAGATAAACCATCTCCCTGATCGGCACGAATGGAAGACATTTCTTCTAAAAAATCAAGTTTATGACGGAATTTTTCATTCACATCAGCGTCAGGTATATCACCCCCAGCAGGAATGTAAAAATTATGAATCCGTATTTTCTTCCCATAAATTTCAATAACCACCGAAATATAACGACAGTCTTGCTTTTGACAAAAAAAACGCTTTTCAACAGTTTTGAAAGGCAAACGTGAAATAATTGCCACACCGTTGTAAGATTTTTGTCCACTCAATGCGATATGCTTATAACCTGCTGCTTTAAAAGCTTCACACGGAAACAAAGTATCTGGACACTTTGTCTCTTGTAAGCACAAAACATCTACAGCAAATATATCCAAATACTGAAAAACTTGTGCAAGACGCAAACGAACAGAATTGATATTCCAAGTAGCAATACGAAAGAACATCAACGTGAATTCCGATGATTCAACACTGCAACATCCTTATTTTTATAGGGAAGCTTGAACATTCCCTCAACAAATCTGACACCTGTTCGCACATTCATAATTTGAACAGTGGTTTCCAAATTCTGTTGATCAACAATTGTCCATTGTCGCAAAGCAGCACTTTTAGAATCAAACACCATTCTTATTTGCCCTCGCCCCATACTCTTATCACGCAAAACCATCGTTACTGCCCCAGGATCCTCATAAAATGCTAATAAGCGCCCTGATGATACATCAATTTTATCGCTCAACAGAAACTGCATTGGTGTTTGAAAAAGCCGTGAAAAATTCCACGTATTCAGAGCACGATTATTAATACCTACAAATTTACCATCCGCAATAATCTGTAAAGGCAGTTTTTTGTAAACAAAACGAATCTTCCCTGGGCGCTCTAAGTAAAACGTTCCTTCGGTCACTTTTCCCTTTGGGCTAAACTGAATAAAATCACCTGTCATTGTTTTCATTGCCACAAAGTGATTGGCAATTTTCTGCGCCCGCGCCACCTGATGAGATGATTGCGAAAAAGCTGGAAAAGCTAAGCAGCAAAAGACAATAATTTTTGTAAAGATTTTCGTAAACCCCAATATTCTTCTCCGTAAGAAAACAAACCTTTTCATAAAAAGTGCTCCCAAGCAGTACATGATATAAACCTTAAATATAAGCAAGAAATGATGGATAAATACCTTCTTTCACGAATATTATTAAAAAAACAATCAAAAAGACTTTTGTTTTAAAAGAGTTTTTATTCAACAAACACCAAAATTTCTCGTCCCTACATGATTGGCTGAACTAATGATGCCTTCTTCTTCCATACGCTCAATCAATGAAGCTGCACGATTGTAACCAATACTCAAACGGCGTTAAATAGAAGTGGAAGCTTTACGATCACGAAGAACAACGCCAACAGCTTGACTGTAGGGGTCGTCTTCTGATGAAGAGCTCAAAGAAACATTAAAATTGTGCTCTGCAACTTCTTGCACAATAGCTTCCAAATAATCAGGGTACAGTTTCAGCTTTAAGGGGTTCCACAATTTATTCAACCTAGTCATTATCCACACAAGGCACCAAAATTTCTCGTTTTCCTGCATGATTGGCTGAACTAATGATGCCTTCTTCTTCCATACGCTCAATCAATGAAGCTGCACGATTGTAACCAATACTCAAACGACGTTGAATATAAGAAGTGGAAGCTTTACGATCACGAAGAACAACAGCAACAGCTTGACTGTAGGGGTCATCTTCTGATGAAGAGCTCAAAGAAACATCAGAACTGTGCTCTGCAATTTCTTGCATAATAGTTTCTAAATAATCAGGATGCGCTTGCGCTTTAAGATGTGCCACAACCTGCTCAACTTCATCATCGGACACAAAAGGTCCATGAACACGCTGGATACGTCCTCCTCCCATCATAAAGAGCATATCTCCCTGCCCCAACAATTGCTCAGCCCCCTGTTCACCAAGAATTGTTCGACTATCGATCTTTGAACTCACAGAAAAAGAAATGCGTGTAGGAAAATTCGCTTTAATCGTCCCCGTAATCACATCAACTGAAGGACGCTGTGTAGCCATAATCACGTGGATACCAGCAGCACGCGCCATTTGTGCTAAGCGTTGAACTGCTCCTTCAATATCTTTGCCAGCAACCATCATCAAATCTGCCATTTCATCAATAATGACAACGATATAGGGCATGGGACTTAAATCAAGTGTTTCTGTCTCATAAATGGGCTCGCCAGTCTCATGATCAAAGCCAACCTGAACTGTACGCACCATTGTCTCACCCTGATTTTCTGCCTCCTTAAGACGTGCATTAAACCCATCAATATTGCGAACCCCAACTTTTGACATTTTGCTGTAGCGCTCTTCCATTTCACGAACAGCCCACTTGAGTGCAACCACCGCCTTTTTAGGATCTGTGACCACTGGTGTTAACAAATGCGGAATACCGTCATAGACCGATAGCTCAAGCATTTTCGGATCCACCATAATTAAACGACATTGTTCAGGTGTCATGCGATAAAGAAGGGACAAAATCATCGTATTAATGGCAACAGATTTTCCCGACCCTGTTGTGCCAGCCACCAAAAGATGCGGCATTTTTGCTAAATCCGCAATGACCGATTCACCGCCTATTGACTTACCTAAAGCAAGCCCTAACTTCGCTTTGCTCTCCACAAATTCCTGCGCTTGCAAAATTTCCCGCAAATAAACCATCTCACGCGTTGCATTAGGCAATTCTATTCCAATTACATTACGCCCTGGAACCACCGCAACACGCGCCGAAATAGCACGCATGGAACGCGCAATATCATCTGCAAGACCAATGATACGAGAAGACTTAATGCCAGCAGCTGGCTCAAATTCATATAAAGTTACCACTGGACCGGGACGTGCATTAATAATTTTTCCCTTAACTCCAAAATCTAACAAAACATTCTCAAGCTCATGAGAATTTGCTTTTAAAGCCGTAGGAGAAAGTTTTGCATCCTTTTCTGCTGGTGGGAAAATGGAAAGATAATCCAAAACTGGAAGAAGAAAGCCATCTTCTGAAGAAGCTGTTAAAGGCTTGAAAATACGACCCTTAACAGAAGCAGCAGACATTTCATTTTGAGAATTATCGCACTTTTTTTCTTTATTAAAGAAAACTGGCTCAATCCGATTAAACGGCTGTTCTCGTCTTTTAGACTGCGCGTTGAAGGAAAAAAGGCGAAAAAACCGTGCTTGTAAAAAATAAAGAAAATGCAAAATTGCGCCAAAAGTTGTGGCAAAAAAGCCGTGCCGCGTTTCTTCTGCAAAGTTTTCTGCATCTTCTGGTGCATCAAAGGCTGGCTCCACACTTTCAACCTTCTGAATATTTTTTGCTTTTTTTTCATTTGTCTGGCGTCGCCATACTACATTGCCAGCAAAAGCAGCCATAAAAAAACCTAAAAATGCAAAAGCAATGCCTAAGAGCACATTTGGAAAAAAAGAAAAAAGGGAAGGGCAAATTAAAAAAGCAGCGTTTAAAATTTTATCACCCAAAACACCTCCAAAGCCAATCGGCAATGGCCAGTGCATAAAAGGGGCAGCAGGTGTTATAAGAGCAAAAGCAAGCAAAAAGAAAACTGCTGAAATTGCCCACAAAAAAAGGCGAAAAAACAAATTATGGATATTTTTTTGTGCCAACAAAAGAAACGACCAAAATAATGGCGGCAACAAAACACCAAGACTTGCTAAGCCAAAAAACTGCATAACAAAATCTGAAAAAATTGCACCGAACCATCCCATAAAGTTTGTCACTTCATTCGCATTCGCATGTGTTAATGACGGATCTGCAACGTTCCAAGTTGCCAAAGCCAAAACACAAAAAACAATGACACCTAAAAGCCCAAGCCCAACGAATACACCAATCTGGCGCAAAAACATTTCAATGAGCCGCGAACTTTGAGAATTTGGCGTTTCTAATAAGTCATAAGGAAAGGGACTCTGATGCATTTACTCATTCCAAACACAAAACCTTCTTACTTCAATATAAGGATTACAAAAGTATGTCTCAAAAATGTTAACACAGTTTTAACCATCATAACCATAACAATTTCCTTTTATATTGCGCAAAAAATGGTATTGAAGAGAAATTATTGATTTTGTTTAAAGGCGTATAAACTGCGCAAAAGTGAAAAGAAGCATTGTGTATCCTGATCCCAATAAAAAAACAAAACAATGTGATCTCCTCATTGCAGGCGGTGCAGCTGTCGGTCTCACACTTGCAATAGCGCTCAAGCAAGCTGCACCTGATCTGAAAATTAATATCGTTGACGCTACCCCTGAAGAAACCCCTGTCTTAAATATACGAACACTGGCTCTTTCTGCCGCTTCCATTCGTATGTTTAAACAATTGCAGTGCTGGGAACATGTAGCACCCCATGCCCAACCCATTCATTCAATGGTTATCACTGATGCGTGCGCAAATGATCCTATCAAACCAACTTTTTTAACCTTTGAAGGAAATGTAACCCCCAATGAGCCTTTCGCTGCTATGGTTGAACATAAAAAGCTTACCAATACTTTAAAAAAACGTGCAAAAGATCTCAATATTACTTTTATCAAAAATATGCGTGTTGTTGATTTTCATCAAGAAGATCAACAAACAACTGTCACTTTAAGCAATGAAGAAATCTGGCAAACAAAGTTGCTCATTGCAGCCGATGGAGCACACTCTCAATTACGCAAAAAAGCAGGGCTTAAAAGTTTTTCTCATCCCTATAAACAAACAGCAATCATATGCACGATTGAACATGAAAAACCCCATCATGGACAAGCAATCCAGCATTTTCTACCTGCTGGACCTTTCGCTCTTCTTCCACTTAAAGGAAATCGTTCAGCCATTGTATGGAATGAACACCATAAAACTGCTCAATATTACCTCAAAGCTGATGCTTTTATTTTTGAAACAGAAATTGAAAAACGCATTGGTCATCGATTGGGAAAACTCTCTTGGAATGGTGAACGACAAGCTTTTCCTTTAGCTCTTTCTTTAACGCGCCAATGTATTAAACCCCGCTTTGCTCTTGTCGGTGATGCTGCTCACACAATCCATCCCCTTGCAGGACAAGGGCTTAATTTAGGATTGCGCGATAGCGCCGCTTTAGCTGAAGTCATTATTGAGACAGCACGACTGGGTCTTGATATTGGATCCTTCATTGCTCTTGAACGCTATCAAAGCTGGAGACGTTTTGAAATTGTACGTATGGCTTTGAGCAATGATTGGCTGAACCAACTCTTTTCTAACGATAATCCCCTGTTGCGCATGCTGCGCGATGTTGGTCTTGGAATCGTTAATCAAACACCAAAAATGAAAAAATATTTCATTCAGGAAGCCGCTGGACTTACCCCCAATGCCCCACGCCTTTTACGTGGTCTTCCACTCTAAACGAAAATAATAAATACCCCTGCATCTTTTGCAATCTATGAACAAGATTCTCTTTTTTCAAGATAAATTCTAAAAAATTGACCTCAATTTATGCTTTCTTTCAAAGCCTCTTATGAACTGCTTTATAGTGATTAAAATTTTCTATTCTCGTCTCACATAAGCAGACATTTTTTACATATAATAGACATCTTTTAAAATACAAAATTTCTATTATAAATTCAAAAATACAATATTTTAATCTTCAACCACTTGGCAACCAAGAAATTTAGAAGCAGCCTCTCGCTCATTTATGTATAACACAAAAGGTGCTCTACAAATTCATTTTTTTGGTCTTTTATACTTAACGCTTGCATAAAGAAGAGAGGTGTTCGTGCTTTTCGTTATTTGCCCTTTACAAGACACATATCTGTTTCCTTCACAACACCACAAAAGTCCATTTCATATTCTCTACGTACCAGACTTGTTGCCACCTAAACAAAAATCAAAAAATACCTTTGAAAGTCTTTAAATTGAAAAGCTATTTCCTTTTCCCATTCTTTAAGTGCCAAGATTGTGATAAAGTCCTACGATGATATGACAATAAAACATCCCACAACCAACCACACTGCAATGTTTAATAAATTGTGCATTCCACTCTTTCTACTACACGATCAAAAAACATAAAAAAAGCTGAATAATTGCCCAATTTTCTGCCCCAATTCTCTGCATTGATCTTCGATAGATTTTGAAGAAAAGCACATAAAATGAAAATGCTAAAACCAGCGCCTTTCCCCATAGAGAAAATTCATTTTCTGGGTAGTCTCCTATCTAAACCGCATGAATGATAAAAAATTTGGTCTAAAATTTCAAAAAAGGGTTTCAGACCTCTCCCTCTATAAAGCATTAGAGAATAGCTCTACAGATCAGCATGGCAAACACGCCGAGTAAGAAAATACAGCAGCACAAATTTTGTACTCAAACCAATTTATTCAGCTTCATATGAATACCCCCAACGCTTTAGCACTTAGCTTGGCGTTTTAGTGAGTTAAATTACCGAAAGAACATTCTATTTAGTGTATAATTTAGTGCATAGAATATCTTCATACTTTGTGAAAATTGCATCTATGCTATGTTACTTCTAGTTCTTCCAGCGAATGCCCTCTTTCCAACCATTCTTTAATCCATTTAGGCTTACGCCCACGTCCATTCCATAATTCCCATTGGTTATTGGGATTTCTATAATGACGCTCTTTGCTCACAAGATCAGCGATATCAATTCCATGCGCATTAGCAATTTCAAGGATTTTTTGCCGTGCATTTTGCTTCTCCTTTGCTTGCCGTTTTTTCAATTCTACATCGATTTGAGCACGCATCTCTTGTAGCTCACCAAGATTCATGTTTTTGAAATCATTCACTTTATTACTTCCCTTGCAAAAAAGAATTGTGCTTCGTCATATTTTAAACACAATTATATACAATTTTTGCCATTTATTATTGAGATTATGATTGTGATGAATATATCACTTTTTCGGAGATGCACTTTGAACCACAAAAAATTACATATTTGTGTATCAGATGTCACTACCGTATCCTTTTTCGGCTCGATTGCTGAAATTGGTAATTTAGGTGTGCGCGTTGCGTTATACCCTTTTTATTCCCCTAAATCAGCGATCGAAAGTGAATATAAATCGCCAATTTATAGATTATGGCAATATTTGGTAAAGAACAAGTCTTCTTTGTATAATGATGTAACAATTTGCTCTGATAGTAAGAAATACTTTAACAGACAGCAGATTTCCATTCCATGTTTGCCACATCTAGAAAAAATAAAATCCACACACAATTACATTACGCAATCGATTTTAGTGCCTCTCATAAAATGGTTATTGCTTAAATTTAAACTCTCCTTTCATAATTTTTATAATAGTCCTAATTGGTGTTGTGTGTTTAGTTTCATCCTGCCTGTTTGTGTAATTGAGTATATAATAACGTTCGTAAAAAACATTTTCCGTAGTGACAGAATCTCTGGTCGCAAAAAATGGATTTTTGAGACGCGTAATTTCGCTTTCCTTTGTAACAATTTAGTGTGGCAACATTCAGAAAATCCACACAAGATTGATACTTATCTTGATAAAATCTTTTATCGTTGGGTGTGCTGCTCATGACTATTTTAGACTTCATGGCATTAGCTGCTGCATGCGCACCTGCTGTTCATCCAACGACGCTCTCAGTTGTTGTTAAAAATGAGTCGCAAGGTCATGTCTATGCAATAGGCATCAATGGCAATCATAAATTGTCGCATCAGCCATCTACATTTGAAGAAGCCGTAACGACTGCTGAAAAACTTAAGCAGGATGGACATAATTTTGACATAGGTTTGGGACAAATCAATGTCAAAAATCTTGAGTGGCTTGATATGTCTCTCTCTGATTTATTTGATCCCTGTAAAAATCTTAAGGCTGTGCAAATGGTTTTAACGCATTGTTATGAACGTGCCGTGTCAAAGTATGATTCTGAACAAACTGCGCTACAAGCCGCATTAAGCTGTTACAATACGAGAGATTTTGAGCACGATTTTACAAGCGCTTATGTAAAAAAAGGTACGTTGTCTGCTGAAATGAAAATTCCTGCATTCACACCTGAAAATAATGAATCATTAGAATTTGTCCAGCTTCATGCTGAGCCACAAAAACAAACGGTTCGAGTAATTTCTTCTGCTTTCTCACAAGAAGAAGTGGCAGATGCGTTTACGCATAAAACAAGTAGTGCTCATGATGCTTTTGCAGCGGAAAATTCCTCTTTATTGGAAAAGCGGAAAGAGTAACATTGCTATGTTTATCGGTTAAAGTTTTAATTCTGAGAGGATACAGTAATGAAAGGTAGATAAAAAATTATTAAAGCTCTAATTAGTAAGATTGGATGAAATCTATTCTAATTGAGGGCTAAAATAATGAAAATGATAGAACAAAATAGCGTTGATATAGCATTTAATCAAAAGGCAGCACGTGAAATTACAGTTGTGATGCGCTCAGAGAGAGAATGGTATTTTACGTTTATTGCAGATGATCCAATAACTGGAAAACCAAATAAATATGCACTTCTTACACAAAGAGGAAAGTTGAGAACTTGGGTTGATCCAAAATATCTCTTTAAGTTTCTTCATGAAAGAGGTGTTGTGTGTGGAAATTTTAATCTTAATAAAGGTGAATAACATGAAGCAATCAAATATTCTTCAAAGAACAGTTAAAAATAAAATCATTCAGTTGAGTGCAAGTGTAACTGTGTTTTTTACATTTAGTTCTCTCTGCGCTAATGCACAACAACAGGTAAAAACCTTAACGACAGCGAAAACAGCTCTAGAAGGATTAAGAGATGATATAATTGGACTTATTCCTATCGCTGCTACCATTATACTTTTGTGCTTAGCAATCTTTTATGCAGGGCGATATATTGAAAAAGATACATTTTTACGTTGGTCAATTGGTGTGGTTATTGCTGGGTCAGCAGCTCAAATCGTTACGTTATTGTTCAAAACGGCTTGATATTTACAGAAACAATATGACGCGCATGTACTCAGGATTTGGACAAGCTAAAATTGCTCTAGAATAACTAAGGAAGCATGTGGATTTGGTTGTCCTTTTTGCTGTTGGTGTTGTATTTTT
The DNA here is from genome assembly GCF_047263965.1 of Bartonella propinqua. Taxonomy (NCBI): domain Bacteria; kingdom Pseudomonadati; phylum Pseudomonadota; class Alphaproteobacteria; order Hyphomicrobiales; family Bartonellaceae; genus Bartonella; species Bartonella propinqua. The sequence goes on from NZ_JBLEBK010000001.1 coordinate 25,878, forward strand.
TTAGCAATTAGTCAATTGATTATGCAGAACAATTCATTGAAGAAATATGTTTTTACGTTGGTCAATTGGTATGATTATTGCTGGGATTAGGAGTTAAATTCTTTGAGCTTTTGTTTAAATAATAACAGATAGTACGGGATATTCATTCAAAAATGCAGTTTGTGTATTAATGATTGTGAACATGTTAATGAGAATTTCGTTTGTATCTTAAGAGGAAAATATTGTTATGGTAATTCCGATTATAATGAAAAATATGAAGTGCTTGAATGCTCTTCAAGCAAAAGTTAATAATAAAATTGGTATTGTCTTTACGACTACAATTCTGTTTTTAGCAACTCAGTCTGCATATGTTCAAGCAAAAGCCAACAAGGCGGATATTCAAACAGCAATTGATAAAGCGGATCTTTTAATGGGGATGCGTTATGGGTTAAGTATGTTTATTCCGGTTGCTGCTGCCGTTATTCTTTTATTTTTAGTGCTTATTTATGCATTTCGTATCATTGCAAGAACTACATTTGCGCGATGGGCATTTAGTACCATTATAGCTGGTGCTGCATTTTATCTTAGTAATATATTGTTTTACATTAATTAGTTGAATTTCGCATGAAACCACAAAAGCACGAAGAATTTCCCTTATTTAAAGGAGCAACGCGCGTTCCGACTATTTGGGGTGTTCCGATGATTCCAGCCATATCTATAGTTATAGGAGTAGCTTCCATTGCCATGACAATAAATATTTTTTTATGGATCATGGCACCACCATTATGGTTTATTATGGCACAAATTACCAAAAACGATGATAAGGCGTTTCGCATCTGGTGGTTGTGGATTGATACTAAATTTCGCAATCGAAACAAGAGTTTTTGGGGCGCATCAAGTTATAGTCCCTTTGACTATCGTAAAAGGAGATAAGCATGGAGGCTGTTGGAAACAGCAAACGGCTCATATCAGAAGTGCCAGTGAGTCTGTTCATACCCTATTCACACCACGTTACAGATACAATTATCTCGACCAAAAACGCAGAATATTTATCGATCTGGAAAATTGATGGACGTTCACATCAAAGTGCTTCAGAAGAAGATATTTTTCAGTGGACGAGAGAGTTAAACAATACTCTACGCGGTATTGCATCAGCTAATTTGTCACTATGGACACATATCGTGCGTCGCCGTGTTTATGAATATCCTGATTCAACATTTGATAAAATGTTTTGCTACCAATTAGATGAAAAATACCGGCAAAGTTTTACTGGTTATAATCTTATGGTCAATGATTTGTATCTGACCATTGTTTTTCAACCAGTAGCGGACAAAATTATGTCGTTTTTTTCTCAACATGAACGTGAAACATTTGATCAAAAAAAAGGACGGCAAGAATTATGTATTAAGGCTCTCAATGATATCAACCATACTTTAAGTCAATCACTTAAAAGTTATGGTGCAGAACTGCTTGGTGTTTATGAAAAAAATGGTCATGCCTACTCTTCTGCTCTCGAATTTCTTGGGATGCTTATCAATGGTGAATACCAGCCTATGCCAGTTTGCTTCGACCGTTTTGCCGACTATATGTCTGTCAATCGTCCTTTTTTCTCGAAATGGGGTGCTTTCGGCGAACTGCGGACATCTACTGGAATGCGTCGATTTGGTATGATGGAAATTAAAGAATATGACGCAACAACCAGACCAGGTCAACTTAATGCTTTGCTGGAAAGCGATTTTGAATTTGTGTTAACACAAAGTTTTTCTATACTGTCACGACATGCTGCTAAGGATTATTTACAACGGCATCAGCGTAATCTTATCGATGCGCGCGACGTGGCAACAAGCCAAATTGAACAAATTGACGAAGCGCTTAATCAGCTTGTCAGTGGGCACTTTGTCATGGGTGAACATCATTGCACACTCACCATTTATGGCGACACGATTCAAAAAGTTCGCGACTATATGGCAAAAGCAAACGCAACTATATTAGATGCTGCAATATTACCAAAACCTGTAGATTTGGCTTTGGAAGCTGGCTATTGGGCACAACTTCCTGCAAATTGGAAATGGCGACCACGTCCTGCACCAATTACATCGCTCAATTTTTTATCATTCTCATCTTTCCACAATTTTATGTCAGGAAAGCCAACTGGAAATCCATGGGGACCCGCGGTTACAATTTTTAAAACCGTAAGTAAAACACCACTCTATTTTAATTTTCATGCCTCAAAAACTGAAGAAGATGCAACAGGTAAACGGTTACTTGGAAATACTGCGATCATTGGACAATCTGGTTCTGGAAAAACAGTTCTTCTGGGATTTTTGTTAGCGCAAGCGCAGAAATTCAAGCCAACAACCGTTGTTTTTGATAAAGATCGTGGCACAGAAATTGTTATTCGAGCCATGGGTGGTCGATATCTTGCGTTTAAAACTGGAAAGCCGAGTGGCTTTAACCCATTCCAACTCCCTCCTACACAGGAGAATCTTATTTTTCTCAAACAATTTGTGAAAAAATTAGCAGAAGCAGGTGGTGAAGTTACACATCACGACGAAGAAGAGATTGATCAAGCTGTTACAGCTGTTATGAATAGCAACATTGACAAATCGCTACGTCGCTTATCTTTCCTCGTGCAATTCTTACCCAATCCACGTTTGAGTGATTATGACGCACGTCCAACTGTTCACGCCCGCTTGGTAAAATGGTGCGAAGGTGGTGATTATGGGTGGCTATTCGATAATCCCACTGATGCACTTAATTTATCAACGCATCAGATTTATGGATTTGATATTACTGAATTTTTGGATAATCCAGAAACTCGTACTCCAGTGATGATGTATTTGCTTTATCGCACGGAAGGAATGATTAGTGGGCAACGGTTTATGTATATTTTTGATGAGTTTTGGAAACCCTTGCAAGATCCATATTTTGAGGATTTGGCAAAGGATAAACAAAAAACTATCCGTAAACAGAATGGTATTTTTGTTTTTGCGACCCAAGAGCCTAGTGATGCGTTGGAAAGTAACATTGCAAAAACATTGATTCAACAATGCGCAACTTACATTTTTTTAGCCAATCCAAAAGCAAATTATGAAGAATATACACAAGGTTTTAAACTAACAGACACTGAATTTGAATTGGTCAAAGGAATTGGTGAATTCAGTCGCAAATTCCTCATAAAGCAGGGTGATCAATCTGCGCTTGCAGAATTAAATCTAAGCAAATTCCCTATGACAATCGACGGAAAAACTGTCGATCAAGATTTTAGTGACGAGCTTTTGGTATTATCAGGTACACCCGATAATGCAGAATTAGTTGAAACTATTATCGCTGAAGTAGGTGAAGATCCAGCAATATGGTTACCAATCTTTTTACAACATGTCAAAGCTGATAGGAGAACACCATGAAAAAATTAATTTCTTCAATAGCAATAGCAATAACAATAGCAATAGTTTTTGAAACACCAAGCTTAGCAGTTTTCGTGATGGTGCCTTCGTATGATCTAAGTAAGATGGGACGCAGGCCAGCAGCAGCGCCTAAAGCAGCAGCAAAGCCTAAAAAATCCTCTCCACAACACCCAATAGGAGCCTCTTTACCAAAGCAAAAGCACGCAGCATCTCTTCCCCCCCATACGGCATCTCGTTCCACCCATACAGCATCTCTTTCTTCAAAGCACACAGAATCTCTTGCACCAAAACAAGCACCAAAGCAGTATGCAGAACTCATTGATTTAATAAAACAGCATCTTGAAATAAACACCGCAATAAAACAGCATCTTGACAAAAGTATGGTAGAGCATGAAAAAACACGTATTGTGCGGGCAATAGATGACACCAATTTCTTTCTCAAACATCCAGAATTAATTTATGATAAAAATAAAGATTCTGATATACTCAAACTTGTTGAAAAAGTCCAGAAAGAAGAAACTTCTAATTCTATAAGTGTTGAGCGCCAATCTATCGATAAACGCAGTCAACATGCAGCGATCGTCGATAAAGCTATAAGTTTACAAACTTTTCAGGAAGCAGAAAAGCGTTTTGATCAAATTTTGAGATTATTGAGTGAAATCAACAAAACAGAAGATCTAAAAAGTATTGCTGAATTGCAAGCGCAAATTAAAGGTAGACTTGCCATGATACAAAATGAAACTGCAAAATTACAAATGGTGGCGCATCTACGCAATGCAGAGCAAACGCTTATCAGCCAACAAAAGCGCGAACGCAATATAAGAATGCTTAACAGTAAAAATACAGTAATGCCAACTATACGATTTATACGATAAAGTTTTATACGATTAACATTGTCTGTTTTATTGGTCTTATTTTCTAGCAGAAATAAAAACCGATACATAAAAATTAAGTGCTATCCCAACGTTTTTAAGGGATGCACAGGGGGGTGATCCACCTCAAAATTCTCTTG
>NZ_JBLEBK010000001.1:30375-66894 GCF_047263965.1 Bartonella propinqua
AGCCTTTTATCGGCTTGTTTAGTGGCTCCAAAGCCAAAGCAACCAAATAGTCGGAATCGAGTACCTGTAAATAAAACAATTCCTGTCGAAATTCAGCGAGGAGCAATATGAAAAAAAAAGAAGCTAAACCCGTGAAAGCCGAGGCTTGGAGCGAGAACTCATCAATGAATTTATAAGGTCAACAGTAATTTAGCAATATAATTACGAGCCTCTTTTGTAATATGCAAAAATTAAAAGGAGAAAAGTATGAGAAAGCTGATTGTTATAGCCATAATAAGTGCAGTTCTAGGAATACCAAGCTTAGCGCTAGGAGATGCAGGAAACTCGCAAACAATATTCGAAGATAAGGGAGGAAGTCTTATTCTTCAAGGTGCACAATACATCTATGAGAACAAGAAGCAAGAAAGGGTTACGGATAATATCGATGGACTCGGGGCATTAGCCATACAAATGAAAATTTCTAGGGATTTTCCTAAATTAACCAAACAAATTATGGATGATGAAGCTTATCTTCAAAGAGCTTCTATGTTGTATGCACGCAATGTTATTGATCAACGCAGCCAATATGCAGCGATCGTCGATAAAGCCATAAGTTTGAAAGCTTTTCAGGAAGCAGAAAATCGTTTTAATGCAATTGTAGCATTGCTAGGTCAAGTCAAAAACGCGCAAGATTCGCAAAGCATTGCTGAATTACAGGCAAAAATTAAAGGAACATTAGCTATAATCGAGAATGAAGCAACAAAACTACATATGGTCACACATTTACGTGGCGCCGAGAAAGCACTCCTTGATCGACTAAAACGCAAACGCAATATGCAAATTTTTTACAGCGAAAACGAAAAGATGCCACAGATAAGGTACAGTAACCATAGGTAATATGTGCAATGTTAATAAATTTTTTATATGATTAACATTGTCTGTTTTATTGGTCTTATTTTCTAGCAGAAATAAAAACCGATACATAAAAATTAAGTGCTATCCCAACGTTTTTAAGGGATGCACAGGGGGGTGATCCACCTCAAAATTCTCTTGATAAAAATGCTTGTCGCAAATTGCATGAATGTCAATAAAACACTCAACAAGCATCAATGTCCCAAGATAATGAAAAAATAAAAATTCGCTAAAGAGGAATATCATGGACTTTGAAATGTTCACACAACTTTTCGATCAAGTCGAGAAGATAACGGGCAAATATGTCACGGATATTTCATCAAACGCGATTGCTGTAGCCACGCCCCTCGTATCAGTCGGTCTCACCATCTCTTTTATCATATATGGCTGGCTCATTATGCGCGGTGCAATAGATATGCCACTCTCTGGATTTGTAAACCGCTGTCTACGGGTGAGCATTATTACTTCAATTGCACTCACTGCAGGACTATATCAGACAAAAATTGTGGATTTGATAATAACAATGCCTCAAGACTTGTTAAACGCACTCATGGAAAATCCACAAGATCAAAACCAATTAAAAACATTGGTGGATAAAGCGGCAGAGGAAGGATTCATGCGTGCAGCTGAAGCATTTGAAGAAGCTGCTTTCTTAAATGCTGATGGGCTCCTATTCGGAATCTTTGGCATCCTTATCTTAATTGTAACAAGTTGCCTCGTAGCAACCAGTGGTGCATTCATTTTGTTAGCAAAGATCGCACTTCCGCTTCTCATCGGACTCGGACCTTTCTTTATCATTGCCTTGCTCTGGCAACCAACTTATCGCTTCTTCGAGCAATGGATAGCGCAACTCTTGAGCTATATCATTCTCACTGTACTCATAACCACTGTATCTAGTTTTATGCTGAATATCTTTGTCCATTATATGGAACAACTAGCATTTGATGGACAACAAAATATAAGTCACGCACTCGGTGGTTCTTGCATCCTATCCATTATCTCCATTGTACTGTTGCTAAAATTATCAAATATTGCAAGCGCTTTGGCAAAAGGCATTACATTTGGACATCTATGGACACTAGATGCAAGAAACCGTGCAGCCAAATGACAAAAATCTCCAATAGCGCAAGGAATAATCCTCCCCCGCTCTGGACCAACTCGTAGAAAAGTGAAATTAAAAAATAAATATAATCGTAGGCTATATATTTTACAATCAAAATTGAAATATAGATAAAAAAATGATAAAGCTTATTTTATATAGTCGAAAAAGAGGAATGTGAAAATGAAATCAATCATTTCTGCAATTTTGATTGCAAGCCTTTTATCGGCTTGTTTAGTGGCTCCAAAGCCAAAGCAACCAAATAGTCGGAATCGAGTACCTGTAAATAAAACAATTCCTGTCGAAATTCAGCGAGGAGCAATATGAAAAAAAAAGAAGCTAAGCCCGTGAAAGCCGAACGACTGAAAAGTTATTATGAAGAAAGCCGAGGCTTGGAACGAGAACTCATCAATGAATTTATAAGGTCGCGTAAAACAGCATGGCGAGTGGCAGGTATTCTTAGTATTTTAGGGCTTTTTGGCATGATGTGTGGAGTAGTTGGCTTTTCTCAACCAGCCCCCACTCCTTTAGTGCTGCGCGTCGATAATGCTACTGGTGCAGTTGATATTATCTCGGTGATGCGCGAACATGAAACAAGCTACGGTGAAGTAGTGGATAGATATTGGCTTAATCAATACGTGCTAAACCGTGAAAACTACGATTATAACACTATCCAGTTGAATTATGACACTACAGCACTTTTAAGTGCACCGACAGTTCAACAAGAATTTTATAAAATTTATGATGGTGAAAATGCACGTGACAAAATACTTTCTAACAAAATACGTATAACAGTTAAGGTGCGTTCAATACAGCCAAATGGTCAGGGACACGCAACCGTGCGTTTCACAACTCAACAGTACAATAATGACGGTACGCCTGCTGGAGCACAGCAGCATCAAATTGCAACGATTGGTTACACTTATGTTGGTGCACCAATGAAGTCATCTGATCGATTGCTTAACCCTCTTGGTTTTCAAATTACAAGCTACCGCACTGAATCGGAAATACTTTTAAATTGAGGAATTGACTATTATGAAGAAATTTGTGTTTGTTGTTTTACTGTCCTCACTTTATACAATACCCGTGCAGGCGCTCAAAACTCCATATCATTCACAGTATGATCATCGTGTTCGCTACGTGACTTACAACTTAGATGATGTCGTTCAAATTGAAACCGTTCTCGGCGTAGCAACACACATCATCCTTGAAGAGGGTGAGCAATATATTACTCATGCTTTTGGTGATTCTGAAGCCTATGCCTTTGCGCATAAAGGACGGCATATCTTTATTAAACCCAAAGCAGATTTTGCTAACACGAATCTTATCGTTGTTACTGACAAGCGCAGTTACAAATTCCGATTACAGTTTCGCAATGATCGTGCTGGAGCTACTTATGAATTAGCGTTCCATTATCCCGATACCGATAGCAAAAACTTACAAGGAAATATTCAGAGCGCTGCTATTGAGCGCGGTTTTCATCGAGGAGTAAAGGGATATAATCTTAACTATACCATGAGTGGTCATCAAGATATTGCACCAATAAATGTTTGGGACAACGGACGTATTACCTATTTCAAATTTTCCACTAATATGGATATGCCGTCAATTTACATGGTGGATTCTGAGGGAAATGAAAGCTTAATACCACGTACTATCGTAGGCAATGCTAATGATATCATTGCTGTTCACAAAGTAAATCCTACATGGTTCATACGACTTGGCAGACGCGTTTTAGCCATCTTTAATGAAGCTTATGACCCCAATGGCATACCAAACACAACTGGAACAGTATCTTCGATGGTTCGTCGCATCAATAAAGGAGACAAATGATGTTCGGCAATAAGAAAGGAGACGAAATCAATGCAGGCGAAAAACTGGATGATGTCGAGCAAAAACAGATTGAAGGTGCCTATGGCAGCTCCGAACTTAGACTGGAACGTCGTCCAATAATTCCTGGGATACGTGTATTATTAATGGTAGGATTTATTGCCATAATGATAGTACCAGCTGTGCTTTCTTGGAGAGCATTTAAAATGCGCAATACCGTAAAGGTTGAGGAAGAAAAGCCGCAACAAACGGTGCAACAAGTTATACCCAGTTATAACCCTCCAATTGAGGAGAAACCAAAAGTTATAGAAGAACCAGAACCGTTAAAACAGACAGAAGAGGAAGAAGAAGAAACGCAAACTCTTCCATCATCTTTGGCGCAACTTCTTCAAACAACTCTTCCACCACAATTGATAAAAGATTCTGAAGAGCTTGCACGTAAACGTATGTTAAGCTCGGGTCTTAATAGTGGTGGCAGTAGTGAAAGCTCTGCAGATAACTCAAAAAATAATACATCTAGTGACAGAGATGTCGGCATATTATCAGACAGATTACAGCCTATACGATTAAGTCCATCATATGCAGCTCAACTGCGTAACCGTGATCTGTTGATCACGCAAGGAACGCAAATAGATTGCATACTGGAAACAAGAATCATCACAACGCAGCCAGGAATGACCACATGTTATTTAACACGTGATGTTTATTCTACAAGCGGTCGGGTTGTACTGCTAGATCGCGGTTCCAAAGTTATCGGTTTTTATCAAAGTGGCTTACAACAAGGACAAGCACGTATTTTCGTGCAATGGTCGCGTGTTGAAACGCCTTCTGGTGTTATCGTAAATCTTGATTCACCTAGCACTGGTCCACTTGGAGAATCTGGTATTGGTGGTTGGATTGATGGGCATTTTTGGGAACGCTTTAGCGGTGCAATCATGGTTAGCATAATCGGTAATTTTGGAGAATGGGTGAAGAACAAAGTGAATAAGGAAAAGCCTCAAGACAGGCCACAGTTTCACGATTTTCAGAATGCTGAATCGATGGTTACAGATGTTCTTCAAAATTCAATCAACATTGCACCAACACTTTACAAAAATCAAGGCGAAAGAGTGAATATTCTTGTTGCTCGTGATCTGGATTTCAGTGATGTCTATAGTCTCACCACACGCTAATTATGTACAGAAAGATCAAGCAGTTGCACAACTTCTGCAGCCGCTTGATCGCTTCTTAGAAGATCCGAAAATTACTGAACTATCGATCTGTTGTCCTTGTGAGATATGGACAAAAAGCTTTGAGGGCTGGCAAATGCATAGCGCTCCAGAGCTAACAGCCTCTTTTTTGCAGACACTGATTACAGCCATTATCGTTTATAATGGTATGGCTCCAAAGAGCATTAATTATGTACTGTTACCTGGAGGACAGCGTGGTACAATTGTACAAACACCAGCTGTCATCAATGGTGCACTATCTTTTATGATTCGTAAGCATTCTCTTATAGTCAAAACACTAGAGGAGCTTAATAATGAAGGCGCATTCGATAATTTTACCGATGTAAGTTTCAATAAGCCTTCAGCAGAGGAAGCGGATAATTTGTTATTGCAGCATGATTTCACGCGATTAGAACCATTTGAAGTTCAACTACTGAAACTTAAACGTGATGGCAAAATTCTCGACTTTTTGGAAAAATGCGTACTTCATAAACGTAACATCGTCATTGCAGGCAAAACAGGATCAGGGAAAACTACATTTGCGCGCTCTTTGATTGAAAAAGTTCCTGTAGAAGAACGTATTATCACAATCGAAGATGTTCATGAACTTTTTCTTCCGAATCACCCTAATCATGTGCATATGATTTATGGTAACAGTGCAGGTCGTGTTTCAGCTGATGAATGCTTAGATGCATGTATGCGTCAATCGCCTGACCGCATTTTTCTGGCTGAGCTGCGTGGCAATGAAGCGTGGGAATATCTTAACTCGCTCAACACTGGGCACCCTGGATCAATTACAACAACCCACGCGAATAATGCGTTACAAACATTTGAACGATGTGCCACACTTATCAAAAGATCAGAAATTGGACGTCAACTTGACTTACAAATGATAAAGCAGGTACTCTACACTACAATTGATGTGGTGTTGTTCTTCAAAGATCGAAAGCTTTCTGAAGTTTTTTACGACCCAATTTTTTCTAAATCGAAGATGGTTTAAAGCGAAGTTGTCTCTCAATAATATCACAGAATTAATAAAAGCCGTGATAAACGTTCACGGACTTTTTATTTTAATTAAGCTTTTAAAATAATCTGCTTATCTCTCTTGCCTCTCTGATAGATTTTGAGCATTTCGGTAGCAGAAAAGGACTGACGGAAAAAATAGAATGAAAAACTTTTAAAACGAAAGCACAAAAACTATGGGCTGAACACAACAGAAATTTCTATTTTTCGCAAAAAAACCCTCCACACAATTTTGTCAAGATGACTCAAAATCTCTACGACATCCAAATTCGTTTAAGTAGGTACCAGTACAACTTTTTATCTATATTCAAGACGCATATTTCTCTCATCAACCATCTATTATCTCATACAGAGTAAAACACACATCTTTCATTCAATGAAAGCCACCTTTTAATCTTCATAAAAACCAACTAAAACTTCTATGAGGAATTTAGCCTGTGTAACAGCTCGAAAGAGTATAAAAAACATATAAAACGACTTACAGCTCTCCATCTGCCTCACATTTAACCAATAATTTTTAAAGGCGGCGTTCAACCATAAGTTTTTTAATCTCAGCAATTGCTTTCGCTGGATTTAAACCCTTTGGACAAGTTTGCGCACAATTCATAATGGTATGGCATCGATAGAGTCGAAAAGGATCCTCTAAATTATCAAGACGCTCACCGCACATTTCATCACGTGAATCAGCAATCCAACGATAAGCTTGGAGCAAAATAGCTGGTCCTAAATAACGATCACCATTCCACCAATAACTCGGACATGATGTTTGACAACATGCACATAAAATACACTCATAAAGACCATCGATTTTTTGGCGGTCGGAATAACTTTGCAACCATTCCTTAGCAGGTTCAGGCGAAACGGTTTGCAACCAAGGTTCAATCACACGATGCTGCGCGTAAAAATGCTTCAAGTCAGGAACCAAATCTTTAACAATCGGCATAGAAGGAAGAGGATATACCTTAATTGGATGCTTCACATCATCCATACCTTTTGTACAAGCCAAGGTATTTGTTCCATCAATATTCATTGCACAAGAACCACAAATACCTTCACGACACGATCGACGAAGTGTCAAAGTCGGGTCAATATGATTTTTGATAAACAAAAGACCATCAAGAATCATCGGACCGCAAGCTGAACGATCTACATAATAGGTATCAAGATGAGGATTTTCTTCATCATCGGGAGACCAACGGTAAACATGAAATTCCGTCAGCTGCGTAGCGCCTTCAGGTTTAGGCCAAACTTTTCCAGCTTTAACTTGAGAATTTTTGGGAAGCTTAATTTGTACCATAATTTATTCTCCCCTTAGTAAACACGTTTTTTAGGCGCAATACGTTTTAAATCGATACCACCATCTTCTTCAGATGTTAATGGATCAACATGAACAGGCCGATATGACAATGTTATCTTACCATCTTTTGATAGGCGCGAAAGCGTATGATGACGCCAATTTTTATCGTCACGTTCTGGATAATCTTCACGTGCATGAGCACCTCGGCTCTCCAAACGTGCTTCTGCAGAATAAACAGTATTCATTGCATTAATCATCAAATTTTCAAGCTCTAATGTTTCGACCAAATCAGAATTCCATATCAACGAACGATCCGTCACTCTAAGATCAGACAATTCGCCCCAAATTTTACTTATCCGTTGACACCCTTGCCGCAAAGAATCTGCTGTACGGAACACAGCAGCATCTTCCTGCATAGTGCGTTGCATTTTTTCGCGCAATACAGCTGTTGGTGTCCCTCCTTGAGCAAAACGTAATCGATCAAAACGTGCCATAATTTCGTCTACAGCAGCTTCATTAATAGGTGGAATTTCTGCATCACGATCAATCACTTCCCCTGCACGAATTGCAGCTGCACGCCCAAACACAACAAGATCAATCAGTGAATTTGAACCCAAACGGTTAGCACCATGAACAGAAGCACATCCTGCCTCACCCACTGCCATCAAACCTGGTTGGACACGATCAGGTGAATCCGCCGTTGGGTTTAGAGCTTCCCCATAATAATTGGTGGGAATACCACCCATGTTGTAGTGAACTGTTGGCAGAACAGGGATAGGATCTTTTGTCACATCAACATCTGCAAAAATTCGTGCTGATTCAGAAATACCTGGCAAACGCTCATGCAATATAGCAGGATCAATATGGTTCAGAACCAAATGAATATGATCTTTTCTCGGACCAACGCCGCGCCCTTCACGAATTTCAAGTGTAATACAACGCGAAACCAAATCACGTGACGCCAAATCTTTAAAGGAAGGCGCGTAACGCTCCATAAAGCGTTCCCCTTCAGAATTAATCAAATAGCCACCTTCCCCACGTGCTCCTTCTGTGATTAGGCAACCAGAACCATAAATACCCGTAGGATGAAATTGAACAAACTCCATATCCTGAAGTGGCAATCCTGCACGCGCGACCATTCCACCACCATCACCCGTACAGGTATGCGCTGAAGTTGCTGAAAAATAAGCACGCCCATACCCACCTGTTGCGAGAACAACCATCTTGGCAGAAAAACGATGTATTGTACCATCATCGAGATTCCACGCCACAACACCGGTACACACACCATCAGTCATGATCAAATCAAGCGCAAAATATTCAATAAAAAACTGCGCATTATGTTTTAAGCTTTGTCCATAAAGCGTATGCAAAATCGCATGCCCAGTGCGATCTGCTGCTGCACAAGTGCGTTGGACTGGCGGTCCTTCCCCAAATTCTGTCGTATGTCCCCCAAAAGGTCGTTGATAAATTTTTCCTTCTTGTGTACGTGAAAAAGGAACCCCATAATGCTCTAACTCGTATACAGCCGCAGGTGCATTACGCACCAAATATTCCATTGCATCAGTATCACCCAGCCAATCGGACCCTTTCACCGTATCATACAAATGCCACTGCCAATTGTCGGGTCCCATATTCGAAAGTGACGCTGCAATACCACCTTGAGCAGCAACTGTATGTGAGCGTGTTGGAAAAACCTTTGTAATACATGCTGTTTTTAACCCCTGCTCAGCCATACCAAGCGTTGCACGCAAACCTGCACCCCCTGCACCAACAACAACAACATCAAATTTATGATCTACATAGTGATAAGAGGCGTTACCTGCTTTAGTGCTCAGAGACGATCCTGTGCTCATCATATTGTTAACCCCCTAATGCAATGTTTAAAAGAGCAAAAATGATTATACCGCCCAAAACAAAACAAAATAAAACATTCAAAACCAGAAATAATATCTTCACGCTTTCACGCGGAATGTAATCTTCAATAACAACCTGCATTCCAAGTTTCATATAATAGAGAACTGAAACAGTCAGCAATCCCATCAAGACAGTAACAACAGGATGCGCAAGCCGTGCACGCACAATGCTATAATCTTGCCCCACGAGTGAAAGAACAAGAACAATAAAAAATATTAAAAGCGGCAGATTAATGAAACTCACCAAACGCTCTAACCAAAAATGCTCCGTCCCCGCACGCGCACTGCCAAGTCCGCGGACTTTTCCAAGTTCTGTTCGAAAATCTTTTTTCATACCTCGTCCTACCCCCAGCTAGACAATGCTATTCCAATAATCCAAATCGTAAGAGTGATAATAAGAGAAATAAAAACTGTTGCCCAAGCTGTTAGCGTTGCCTTTTTTTTAACCAACAGGCAAGGTTTCATGTCCCAAACAATGTGGCGAACACTCCCCACCATATGATGAACTCCAGCAAGCGTATAAAGAAACAAAATACAAAGCCCAAGCAAAGAACTATAAATTTCGTTAACTGTTCTAAATGCCTCTTCTCCACAAGCAATTGCAATTAACCAAATGGCAAGGAATACCATTCCGAAATAAAGTGCCACACCAGTAATACGGTGCGCAATTGACATTGCCATAGTGATGGACCAACGATAAATAGTTACGTGGGGAGAACGAGGGCGCTCTTTTGTCCTAGTTGTCTCTGTCATAAAATATCCTGACCTGATCTTCACTGCAACCGCCTCATGAGTGAGAAGACTCACACAAAACGACTATGTGCATTGTCATTTCCACTTGTTTGGCATCTAAAGAGCCAATATTACAGGTCGGTTGTCTCAAAAACGGATTAAAGGTCGCGCAGAAAAAAACCGATCGTTCTACAGACAAAAGCCATAAAACTTGCCTTATTTAGTACAATTTTATCTTCACGTCAAAGGTCTAACATCGTTTATCAAGTATAAACACGTATTTTTTCAAGCATATTCCATTTTGCTTGCAAATATTAATAACAGAGTCCAATAACATCTTCATCTTCATCTTTTGCGAAGAAGAAAGATCCGTAAATCTTTGATAACTATAACATTTTTCAACATCAAAGCGGTTTATTTAACCGAAAATAGACAATCATTAATGACACAAAAAAGCGACATAACAGCCGCTTTTTATGAAATTTAGCAGTCAGAAATATTTATTCAGCAGTTTGCTTTTCAGCATCCTTATTCGCTGTAACCGCTGCTTTTTCTCCCCCTTCAACAAGCTTTGCATCTTTTCTCCGATGATCTCTCTTTTCAGCAATACGTGCAGCCTTACCCCTCAAAGCACGAAGATAATAAAGCTTTGCACGACGCACTTTCCCTCGGCGCACAAGTTCAACACCTTCAATTAAGGGAGAATATACTGGAAATACACGTTCAACCCCCTCACCATAAGAAATTTTGCGCACTGTAAAGGTCTCATTCAAGCCACCTCCTGAACGCGCAATACAAACGCCTTCATAAGCCTGAACACGCGTGCGTGTCCCTTCGGTTACACGCACAAGAACACGCACTGTATCTCCTGCCTGAAATGCTGGCAATTGGCGTTTTGCCTCAATTTTTGCACATTGTTCAGCTTCTAGCTGCGCGATAATATTCATTTTCCTCATCCTTCATGGTTCTTTATCAAACAGTCAGAGCGCTCAACTCTTGCCGAAAAAGCTTTTTCATATAAGAAAGAAAGTTCTTTAGGCTATGCTTTACACAGGAGCGGATACACCATCCCTTAATTTTGAATCGGCAGAAAGTTCTTTACAAAAAACTCTCTAGAAAATGTGCCGTGCAATACACCATCTTGCAAAATGAATCAAGTTTTCTGACGATTTTTGTCAAAAAGAGCATAAAGATCAGGACGACGTTGCCGTGTTAACAGCTCGGCTTGTTGTTGCCGCCAATCCGCAATAGCTTTGTGATGACCCGACACTAATACTGGTGGAATACCACGCCCTTCAAAAACAGAAGGGCGTGTATATTGTGGATACTCAAGCAGCCCGTTCTCAAAACTTTCACACTCTCCAGAAGCTTTATTGCCCATAACCCTTGGTAGAAGACGCACAATAGCATCCAAGAGAACCAAAGCAGCCGTTTCCCCACCTGAAAGAATATAATCACCAATGGATACTTCTTCCAATTCCCGTGCTTCTATAACCCGCTCATCTACGCCTTCAAAACGCCCACAAACCAATGTCACTCCTGAACCAAGTGCTAGAGAACGCGCATAAGCTTGGGTAAAAGACCGACCACGCGGACTCATCAACAATCTTGGCGAATCATTTGGAAAACTATCAAGTGCAGCTGCTAGGACATCTGCCCGCATCACCATACCAGCACCACCCCCAGCTGGTGTATCATCAACACTACGGTGCTTATCATAAGAAAAGTCCCTGATTTGCACTGTCTCCAGCGACCATATTCCCTGCTTTAAAGCTTGCCCTGCTAAAGAATATCCTAAAAATCCAGGAAACATTTCAGGATAAAGTGTTAACACACGCGCTTGAAACCTCATTTTTGCATTCTTTCATATTTTTTGACGCTTTCATTTTGGTTCAAGCCCTTATTCCCCTTTTCCATTTTCTTCCTCTTCGCTCAAACCAGCTGCCACTGAATCGACAATAAGAAAGCCGGAAGCAATGCAAATTTTTGGCACCGCCGCCTTGCTAAATGGAATAAGCACAGTTTTGCACGTATCCAAACGCACTTCAAGCAAGTCACCAGCTCCGAAATTAAAAAAACCGCTCACCTCACCTAAAGTTTGACCTAGACAATTTTGCACACGAAGCCCTATTAAATCCACTTGATAAAATTCATCTTCAGCTAAATCATCAGCCAATTGATTGCGCATAACATAAAGACGAGTGCCTCTTAAAGCCTCAGCAGCGCTGCGTTCTTCAACCCCTTTAAAGTGCACAATAGCGTTATTTTTTTGCACACGAAGAGTAACAATTTCATAAGAACGTCCTCTATCGTCATAAAGAGTACCATAGGCTTTTAAACGCTGTGGTTCAGTACTCAACACTTTAACAAAAACATTTCCTTTTATACCATGTGCTGAACCAATAGTAGCAAGATAGACTTTATTTTTAAGCTTTTTTCTATTATGTTGCATGCAGAAATATCGTCTTTCAAAAATCAGTTCCTAGATTCCATAATTTTCTATTAAATTGTGTTGCCATATCAAAAATCTTCTCTAAAGACGTGATTTGGTAACAAAACAAATGAATATACAAAGGAGAGGCCTTATGGCAAATATTATGCTCTTTTACAAAGACATTACCCCTGTTAACAAAATTATCCATAAAAAGTTAAAATTTTCCCCCCCGAGTGACATGTCCTTTGCCAAGGATACGCACTGGGTACCTTTAGCAAGTAGTGAATATTTTCAAGCTGCTCTAGACTATCCGATTTTGTTTATGTCTGCACAAGATGAACAGAAAAAACGACATTATACATCCATTGCTCTTGTCGGTCTTTCAAACAACGAAAATGATTATATCGTCTCCGATAAAAGTTGGAAAAAAAATACTTATGTTCCCGCTTTTGTTCGTCGTTATCCTTTCGTTTTTGCACAAATTACAAGTGAAAAAGAGTTATCTGTTTGTTTTGATCAACAATCAGGGATGTTTAATGAAGTTACAGGAACAGAGCTCTTTAATTCAGATGGATCGATTTCACCCTTTATGGAAGAGCGTATTCATTTTCTTGAAAGCTTTAAAATTGCTATGGAAAAAACCACTGAATTTATTGATACTCTTGTAGAGATGGATCTTTTAAGCCAAAAGTCAATTAATGCGAAAAACGACAAAGGTCTTTCAGTACAATTGGAAGATTTCTGGATTGTTGATGAAGAAAAACTGAATAAATTATCTGCTCACCAACTGGGTAAACTCCATAAAAATGGTTTTTTAGGGTGGGTTTTTGCGCATCTGATGTCAATAAACAATCTTTTTAAAATACTCTCTTTAAAAGGTGAAAAGCAGATTGCCAACAATAAAGAACAGCCTCAAATGGAAAATAATCACTCCGGCGACGAAACTCCAAAAGAAGACGAAACTCCAAAAGAAAAAGAGACTCTCAATTAGAAATGCTCCAGCAAAGTGGCAGTAAAAAAGACAAAAATGCTTTTCTGATTCCAGCAGATCATGCCGTTTTACGTGCAAGAAAAAGCTGGCTGGATAGCCTTGTACAAACACGTCGTATGGCAGCACAAACAGCTCAAGCCTATGAACGTGATACCCGACAATTTTTGTCTTTTCTCTGTCAACATCTCGGGCATGAACCAACCTTTAATGATCTTGCTAATTTGCGCGTAATGGACTTGCGCGCTTATTTGGCTTATCGACGTACACACAATGTCAGTGCGCGCTCTTTAAGCAGAAATATGGCGGGGTTACGCTCTTTTTTCAGCTATTTATCCCGTAAAGGTATTGTTAACGTCCCTGCCTCTAAACTTGTTCGAACCCCAAAACACCCAAAATCACTTCCAAAACCTTTGGCTATAAAATCAGCACTTCATGTGGTTAAACAAGAAAATCAGCAGGCAAATGAATCGTGGATTATTGCTCGTAATGCTGCTGTTCTCATGCTTCTTTATGGTTGTGGAATGCGGATA
The DNA here is from genome assembly GCF_047263965.1 of Bartonella propinqua. NCBI lineage: Bacteria > Pseudomonadati > Pseudomonadota > Alphaproteobacteria > Hyphomicrobiales > Bartonellaceae > Bartonella > Bartonella propinqua. Next base: position 44,327 of record NZ_JBLEBK010000001.1, read on the forward strand.
TCAGAAGCTCTCGCGCTCACACCAAAACAATTTTTTGACCCTGAGAAAAAAAGTTTATTTGTAACTGGAAAAGGGAACAAAACGCGCCTTGTCCCCCTCATCAAAATTGTTGACGAATCTGTACAAAATTATCTCAAATGCTGTCCCTATCCTTTAATAGATAACCAACCAATGTTCCGTGGTGCCCGAGGAGGTGTCTTGCAGCCAGCCATTATTCAACGAGCTGTTCGCAATTTACGCACACACCTTGGTTTGCCAGAAACAGCCACACCCCATACGCTTCGTCATTCTTTTGCCACACATCTTTTGGCACGAGGAGGAGATTTGCGCACCATTCAAGAACTTCTTGGACATGCCTGCTTATCTACCACACAAGCTTATACCCATGTTGACACAGATCGTCTGTTAGAAATTTATCAAAAAGCGCATCCCCGTGCTTGAAAAATTTTTAACAAAAAAAGTATTTTAAACAGATTCAATCTCAAGTGCCAAAGCGTGAACACGTGTTGCTAACTCTTTTTGCAAAACTTTATAAACCGCTCGATGTCTCTCTACACGCGTCATACCTGAAAAAGAAGAAGACAGAATTTTCACTCGAAAATGCGTCTCTCCTTTTCCATCAAAAGCATGCTCTTCATGAGGATGTCCAGCATGCAGATGACTCTCATTAATGACTTCAAGCTTTTGCGGACAAAACGCATCCTTAAGCTTCATTGTAATCTTTGTCTGAATCGTAGTAGACATTTCCACTCCTTCACGAATAAACAATGCAATGTGCTTTTTATTATAAAATGATTATAAAATACGTGTGAAAATAAATTTTTCAAAAGTCAATTCTTGTCAAACCAATTGATTTTGCATACATCAAAGATATGACAATAACATCTAAATTATTCGATTCAATTCGCATTAGCTCTAATAAAAAAGAAAAGTCTGAAGCACAAGCACAACAGTGCCAGTGGGAAGGTTGCGAAAAAACAGGAACACATAGAGCACCAGCAGGTCGAAATCACGAAGGACAATATTTATATTTTTGTCTCAATCATGTGCGTGCTTATAATAAAAATTTTAATTACTTCTCTAATCTTAGCGATAAAGATATCGCAAAGTTTCAAAAAGATGCTCTCACAGGGCATCGCCCAACTTGGCCCACTAACCTTAACAACAGTGCGTCGAAAAAAACATCTGCCAACTATTCAAAAATCCGCTCTGGTACAGCTGCCTATCAAAACCGTATGCACGATCCATTTACTTTGTTTACGCAGCGACATTCTGCCAGTACTTTTTCACGAAAATTAAAACCCTTAGAAGCTAAAGCTTTTGATACATTAGGATTAAAAGAAAATGCTTCAGCTGAAGATATTAAAACAAAATATAAAGAACTGGTTAAAATGCATCATCCTGATACCAATGGGGGAAATCGTTCTTCAGAAGAACGGTTTCGCGATGTTCTCAACGCTTATAATTTACTCAAAAAATCTGGTCTATGCTAAAGAGCGTGTACTCATATCAACGCGCTCTTATCCGAATTTTAAGTCTGGGCTGGTCACTATTTTTCACAGACAGTATAAAACATAATATCAAGCATCTTTTTCATACCTAAAACGCCTTTTATAGAGCATTGCATAAGTGCTCTAACTTTTGTATCGTCTTCAAACGAATAAAAATGAACAGCGTATTTTTTTCCAGAAAAACAATGAAAAAGACAAATCCTCCTGTTAAAAACGTGCCCGATATCACACTGTGCGCTCGCGATCTGTTTAATATTGATACAGATATGAAAGTGCCTGCTTTTAGTACAAAGAGTCCCCACGTTCCTGATTTAGATCCCAATTATCTTTTTGATCCGCAAACAACTTTAGCGATCTTAGCAGGCTTTGCATTTAACCGTCGTGTCATGGTCTCTGGCTATCACGGCACGGGGAAATCAACGCATATTGAACAAGTTGCAGCACGCCTTAATTGGCCTTGTATTCGAATTAATCTTGATAGCCATGTTAGTCGTATTGACCTAGTGGGAAAAGACGCCATTGTCTTGAAAGATGGTTTACAAATTACTGAATTTAAAGAAGGTATTTTGCCATGGACTTATCAAAACAATATCGCTCTTGTTTTTGATGAATATGATGCAGGTCGACCCGATGTTATGTTTGTCATCCAACGTGTCCTTGAAGCCTCTGGACAATTAAGTTTGCTTGATCAAAGTCGTGTTATTGCCCCTCATCCAGCATTTCGTCTTTTTGCGACTGCAAACACCATTGGTCTTGGTGATACAACAGGACTTTATCATGGCACACAACAAATCAATCAGGCACAAATGGATCGCTGGTCCATTGTAACGATATTAAATTATTTACCTCATGACAAGGAAGTGGATATCGTTTATTCGAAGGTTAAATCTTTTCAGACAGCCGAAGGAAAAAAGACAATTTCACAAATGGTGCATGTTGCTGATATGGTACGTCAATCTTTTATCAATGGGGATCTTTCAACAGTTATGAGCCCACGTACTGTCATTACTTGGGCAGAAAACACCACGATTTTTCAAAATGTTGGGTTTGCTTTTCGGTTAACCTTTCTCAATAAATGTGATGAACTTGAACGTGCCACTGTTGCAGAGTTTTATCAACGTGCCTTTGGACAAGAACTTCCCGAATCATTCATTCACAGTGTCTTGCCTTAAAGGATACGTCAATCATGGCAGCAAAAACTGGGGACAATAGCCAAAATCTGACAAATGCCCCTTCCAACAGCACCCTTAATGCTGATGCTTTTAAAAAAGCCATTTCCACCTGTATCCGTGCAATTGCTGGCACGCACGATCTGATAATTTCTTTTAGCCATCACAGACCATCCTTAAGCGAAAATTATGCACGTTTGCCAGAGCTTCCACAAAACGCAACAAATAAAGATATTGCAGTTACCCGTGGATTAGGTGATTCCATGGCTCTACGCAAAGCGTGGCATGATAATGACATTCACATGCGATTTGCTCCCGTAGAATCAGAAGCACGCGCCGTCTTTGACGCTCTGGAACAAACACGTGTCGAAGCAATCGGCACTTTAGCCATGGAGGGAATTGCAAAAAATCTTGAAAGTATGCTTGCCGATAAATATCAAAGAGCCCATTATCAGAAAATTAGCACCCAGAGTGAAGCCCCGATCCAAGAAGCAATTGCGCTTTTACTGCGTGAAAAAATAACAAAGCGCCCTCCTCCAAAAGAAGCTGGATCTGTATTAGAATTATGGCGTCACTCAATTGAGCAAAAAATAGCAACAGAGTTGAACGAACTTACACACCATATTCATAACCAGCGTGCTTTCGCACAAATCGTTCGTCAAATGCTTTCTGCACTAAAAATGGCAGTCGAACTCGAAGAAACTTCTGACAATGTAAACAATAAAAAACTAAAAAACGGATGTGAAGCTGAAAACCAAATAGCAAAAGAAAATGAAAACGAAAAACACGCGCAAAGCAAGGAGCAGACAACAACTGAACACGAAAGCGATGTGCAAGACAAAGGGAAAACGCAGGCAACTCACTCAAATGACAATGATAAAGCTGAAGAAGAGCAAAAAAGCCATCGGCAAGAAAAAACGAGCAGATCCAAACGTCCTCTTGCTGTTTTGGAAGAAATGGAAGAACTTGCTGATTATAAAATTTTCACTCGTCAATTTGATAAAATTTTGGCAGCGACTGATTTTTGTTCTGAAAGCGAATTGGATCGTTTGCGCCATTATCTTGATAAGCAAACCAATCATCTCCAAAGCATTGTTGGACGTTTAGCAAATCGCCTACAGCGCCGCCTTATGGCACAACAAAATCGCAGTTGGAATTTTGATCTTGAGGAAGGATATCTCGACACAGCACGACTTCCACGTCTTATTATTGACCCAATGCAACCACTTTCTTTCAAAATGGAAAGCAACACCCAATTTCGAGATACTGTTGTTTCCTTACTCATTGATAATTCAGGATCAATGCGAGGACGACCGATTACTGTGGCAGCAAGCTGTGCGGATATTTTAGCGCAAACTTTAGAGCGTTGTGGAATCAAAGTTGAAATTTTAGGCTTTACCACCAAAACTTGGAAAGGAGGACAATCGCGTGAACAGTGGCTCAGCCAAAATAAGCCCAATAATCCTGGGCGTCTTAATGATTTATGCCATATCATCTATAAAAGTGCCGATGCACCATGGCGTCGAGCACGACGCAATTTAGGTCTAATGATGCAGGAAGGATTATTGAAAGAAAATATCGATGGTGAAGCACTTATTTGGGCTCATCAACGCCTTTTATCACGGCGTGAACAGCGTCGCATTCTCATGGTTATTTCTGACGGAGCACCTGTTGACGATTCAACACTTTCCGTTAATCTCAGCAATTATCTTGAAAAACATTTGCGCACAGTGATTCAAAAAATCCAAACATATTCGCCCATTGAACTCATTGCCATTGGGATTGGTCATGATGTTACACGCTATTATCAACGTGCTGTTACAATTATGAATGCCGAAGAATTAGCCGACGCTATCACAAAACAATTAGCAGAGCTCTTTAGCAATAAAAATCTTCATTCTCATAAAAGATTTTAATAAAATCCCTTTTAAATCAGTAATGGATAGATATTTTTAACATGCTATATCAACAAAAATATCTCTAGCAAACATACCTCTAAAATGCTGCTCTCTGGGAATATGACGTGAAATATTCTTTCCTTGTAAAAAGACAAGAAAACAAATCTTGTTATTTATTACAAATTAAAGAAAATTACTTTTTGAATGACTCTGATAAAGAGGAAGCTTCAAATTGGTCAGGATTGTTCCATAGGGAATCAACATAAGCAGACTCATAACAATTTTTACCGAAAAATCACCAAAAGCAAGTGAGAGCCAAACTGGAACCTCAACCCCAAAGAAAATACTGCTCTGGGCGAGAGAACTATTAGCATAACCTGTCATCTGATCGATAAAGGCAAAAGAGCTAGCAAAGGCAAGAGCGAAAAACAAAATCGTATCCAAAGCTGAACCAACCAATGCTGCAGCCAAAGGTGCTTTCCACCACGCTTTACGCCTCAAAGGAGAAAAAACGACAATATCAAGAAGTTGTCCAAATAAAAATGCTGAACTAGAGGCAATTGCAAGCCGCGGTGTAGCTAACATCCAAGAAACAAAAAAACCTGCAAAAAAACCTGCATAAACCACGCACCGCGCTGCAGCTGGACCATAAAAACGATTGGTCAAGTCATTAATCAGAAAAGCAATCGGATAGGTAAAAGCACCATAGGTCAACAGTTCATTCAAATCAAACCAGTAGACAGGATACTGAACCAAAATGTTAGAAAGGGTCACAGCAAGACACATTGCAAAACTGGAAAAAACAATATATCTGTTCTTTTGCTGTGTTAACGAGAGATCGCGTGCTGAAAACATCTTTTAAACCTAAGAAATGGAACACATTAAAATACAGCGATCAAACAGTAAAAAACTAAAAAACAATCCCTTTCTCCCCTCAAATGAGAAAAAGCAATTCAGTTTTGTAAAAAGCTAGACGATTACGCTACTTGTTCAGCCTTTTTCTTAACGATCTGGCGCTTTAACAAACGCGCCCGCTGTGACAATTCTTTATCATCAGCTTTTACCAAAAAGCTATCAAGACCACCGCGGTGCTCAACAGAACGTAAAGCACTTGCTGCAACACGTAAACGATAGCTTTGCTGCAACACTTCTGAAATCAATGTCACATTGCAAAGATTTGGTAAAAAACGACGACGGGTTTTATTATTTGCATGGCTAACATTATTGCCGTACTGAACCGTTTTTCCTGTCAATTCGCAAGCACGAGACATAGACTTCACCTTTAAATTCTAAGAAACTCTTAAACCCCAATCCCAGCAAGACAGAATGAATACACAACACTATATGAATACACAATACTGCCTTAAGCGGACACTCTTGAAAGATCGTTTTTTTTAATAAGATGTCCGCAATGAAAGGTCAAGTCTTTTGTGAATCCTTTTATAGCTCTTATCAGCTAACTTTCCTGTTTTTTCTTATAAAAAATGTTTTTTTTTAACACGCACCGTGCTAATTTTTCAATGCTCACCCTGCTAAAAGAATCATTAAACATGAGCAAAATAGATTACCCCATGACAGAACCTCAACACAAACGCATCCGTTTTTCTTCTATTCTGTTTGGTATTTTATGTGTATTTTTTTTCCTTCTCTTCAGTGCACTAGGTGTGTGGCAAATACAACGATTAAACTGGAAGAAAAATCTTATCACCAGCGCTCATCAACGTATTCATTTGCCCCCTATCGAAGCACCACCTCAAAATCAATGGGCGCATATTACTTTTGAAAAAGATGAATATCGACCTGTCACTATCACAGGAAAACTTCTGAAAGATAAAAATATCTTTGTTATTGCAATGGCACAAGATACAAGTGGTTATTGGGTTTTGACCCCCTTACAAACAGCTGATAACGCATTAACTTTTGTGAATCGTGGTTTTGTCCCCATGGATGCGCGTCATCACTTTCAACGCTCAGAGCAATCACCCACGCATTCCCCTCCCCATCACTCTTCTGTCATGAATACAGAGCAAATTACCATTATAGGTCTGCTACGCATGAGCGAAAACAATGGATTTTTTCCCCGCAAAAATAATCCAGATCGCAATCTATGGTATACACGCGACCTGCCCGCTATGGCACACAAGCTTGGACTTTCTACTGTTGCTCCTTATTTCATTGATGCCAAGGCAAAAACAGCAACGCAGGAAAACCTTCCCATTGCTGGTTTAACTGTTGTACATTTTCGCAATAATCATCTTGTCTATGCTATCACGTGGTTTATCTTGGCTGCTGGCGTTTTAGGCGCTTCTCTTTTCCTTCTACGAGAAAAAGATGAATAAAGATACATAAAAAGCATTTTGTACCTTTAAACAGGTTCTTGAGCATTTTTACTTCAAAAAACGCATTTTTCATTACAAAGCTATTGTCAACATATCACGCTGAAAACACTACATATTTAATTCCTGTTTTAAAAGTAACAGCAGCTTCATCAAAAAACATATGAATCACCCAACTTCACTCTGAGTGAACAAACCTAAAACAAAACTTCCCCTCCCCAGCACCTAAACATCAACTGACAATTCACAATAAAACGATTCTTAAGCATGTCTCAAAAATCAACAAGACTTACGCGAATAACGCCGTGCAATCGAATCAATTTCACCGCGACTAATGCCAAGATCATTGAGTTCATATGTTGAAAGATCACTTAACGCATTCATTGTCCGACGATAACGGCGCCAACTCCTGTAAGAACGCAAAATATTCATACCTTCTCTCCTTAAGCTTTCTGTTACATTTTAAGATAAAGGTAGAGCAAAATACAAAAAACAGCTGTGCCATAACTGCATAACTGGCATGCACTTACAACATGAAAAGCGCGTTTAAAATTTATCCTATTCGAAAAGATCAACCACTCAGAAAAAAACCGTTAATGACGGAAATGCCGCACCCCCGTAAAAACCATAGCCAAACCATGCGCATCAGCTGCAGCAATGACTTCTTCATCGCGCATTGATCCCCCTGGTTGAATAATCGCCGTTGCACCAGCTTCAGCAGCTGCTAATAAACCGTCTGCAAAAGGGAAAAATGCATCTGACGCAACCACCGATCCTTTAGTGGGAACTTCTGTTAAGCCTGCTCTTTGTGCACTTTCCTCAGCTTTACGTGCAGCAATTTTAGCTGAATCAATGCGGCTCATTTGCCCAGCACCAATCCCAACCGTTGCACTATTTTTTGCATAAACAATGGCATTTGATTTAACATGTTTTACCACACGAAAAGCAAATTGCAGATCACGCATTTCATCCTGACTTGGTACCCGCTTTGTCACCACTTGCAGTTTAAGATCATCAACAACCATATTATCACGCGATTGCACCAAAATTCCCCCCGCAAGTGTTCTGACAGTTAGCCCTCCACAACGCGGATCAGGCACTCCACCTGTGATTAGTAAACGAAGATTTTTTTTCTGCGCAATGATTTCACGTGCAGCCATTGTTGCATCAGGAGCAATAATAACTTCTGTGAAAATTTTGACAATTTCCCTCGCACATTCCTCATCAAGAGGTTGATTTAAAGCGACAATGCCACCAAATGCCGACACGTTATCACACATAAGAGCTTTTAAATAAGCCTCTTTCAAACTGTGTCCTTCTGCAACACCACAAGGATTGGCATGCTTAATAAGAGCAACAGCGGCAGTTTTTTGAGGATCAAACTCTGCTACAAGTTCAAATGCTGCATCTGTATCATTCATATTGTTATAAGAGAGTGCTTTGCCTTGCAAAAGTTCTGCTGTTGCAACACCAAAACGCTTGTCACTATTGCGATAAAAAGCTGCCTGTTGATGCGGATTTTCCCCATAGCGCATGACACTTTCAAGATGACCAGAAAAACTCTGCCAAGACGGATTTTCAATTTTTAAATCCTGTGCAAACCACGCCGCTATTGCCGAATCATAAGCAGCCGTATGCGCATAAGCACGCATTGCTAACTGACGTCGCAGAGCAAAACTTAAACACCCATCATGTTGCTTTAATTCATCAAGAACAAAATCGTAATCACTCACCGTTGTGATAACACCAGTATAAGCATGATTTTTTGCCGCAGCACGAATCATTGCTGGTCCACCAATATCAATATTTTCAAGAATTGTTTGCCCATCAGCTCCAGATTGGGATGTCTCTTCAAAAGGGTAAAGGTTCACAACCAGAAGATCAATTCCATTAATGCCATGCTTCTCCATAGCAACTGCATGACTAGGATCTTGTCTGACACCTAATAAAGCACCATGCACCAAGGGGTGGAGTGTTTTGACACGTCCATCCATAATTTCTGGAAACCCCGTCACTTGTGCCACATCTTTTACAGGTAAACCAGCCTCCATAAGAGCTTTGGCTGTGCCTCCTGTTGAAATTAATTCAATACCATAAGTGTGAAGCGCTTGCGCAAACGCAACCACCCCTGTTTTATCAGACACAGAGAGAAGAGCACGACGAACCCGATGCAGATCAGGTATGGGAAAATTCTTTGCAACAACACCCATAACAGAAATCCTAAAAATAAAATGGTTAAAATATAAGTAAAATAAGCTTATGTTTTATAACATACGTCTTTATCAAAATACATTGCAAGGGTAGAATGTCTCTTTTTTTAACACAACAGAAGAGTGACTTCTTCTGTCTGCATGTCATGGGGAAGCAAATTCATTGTTTTAACTGACGACGAATTAAGCGCCAACGGACTTTTTCTTGAACTGCAGGGCGAAAATACAAAACAATCTGTTGCGTGCGTTGCGGGCCTTTTAATCCAGTAAAATCAATCGAATCTTCAAGATAAATATCAGTATCAGGCGATATAAAATACCACACTTGCCCGCTCTCGACAGCTAAACGTACGCAATTACCATCATACTTGACTTCCACTCTTGGATGAAGATGAAATCGAACAGCAGCATTATTTTGTTCCTCGTGAATAACCTTGTACCGATTTGACTGCCCTTTTTGCGATGTAAAAAAACGATCAAAACCTTCAATCATTGCACCATTTTTCGCTAAAATAAGACCACGCTCATACACAAGATTAAAAGGTCGCACATAACCATTATGACGCGCAATAAAACCTATTTTTTCTGAATCTTCTATACGATGCACTTTAACATCTGTGGGACCTTCAAGTAAAAAGGAAGCATCAGACCTCTTTTTTTTACGAAAAGTGCCCACTGAACAATCATTAACCGTTGCCGTTGAATGTGCTGCCGTAACACGCCCGAAACGTCGATACCCTTCACACCCATAAGAATTAACACCTGTATTGATAATAAAACGGCTCCCTTGTGAAGACATTTCAAAAGATAAACAGCCTGAACAAGCATACTCTGCAGCAAAACGTGGTGGAAATTTTCCCGTATCTGCAAGCACTGTCGTTTGATGAGCCTGTAAACGTTGAAACCCTGAATAACGTGCATAACTAAAAGGATGCCCCACTGTTTCATCAAGCTTTAAAATTGTCGATAAACGTTCAGGCAAAACAGATCCCACCCCGTTAAAATGTGCCAATGTCTGATCTTCATGGATAAAAAACCGCAAAGCTGGCAACATACGCTCAACAGAATCAATTAAAATGCGCGGAGCCTTTTCATTACTATGCATAAAAAGATGACGTAAAGATAATAAATCCGATAACAAATTAAGCAAGACAGCAGGACTGCGTGAAATATGCCCACCATCAACAAGAATCTGGCGCGAAAGCTCCTCTGCAAGATGAATCCTCACCTTTTTTTTCATCGCTACAGAAACAGGCAAAGCAAGAGATGCAAATGTCAAAGCCACTGCCGCTTGTAAACGTTGATCATTGTGCTCCATACTGCAAATGATGATGCGCAAATAACGAAATTGGAAACCAATCGCACGCAAAAAACGCTTTTTAAACCGCTCACCTGCCCCTTCCAATAACATTTGCGAATGACAAATCCATGAAATCAGGCGCCGTGCTACCACTGCTCCACTCCAAGGAAGCCCTTTTATTTTCTTGCCATTATGGTCAAGCCAATCTTCTAGTAAAGCGCGCGCATGAGCTGCAGCTAAATCACTGTCTGCTGCGCTCATATGACGCAACCAATGAAAATCATGAAGGTCTGCTTCCCATTTTGGCGTTGGTGGAATAAGCGAAAAAGGTGAAGCAGCACCAGAATGAACAATATGACCAGCAAAAGCAAAACGACCATGATAAAATTCATGTGCTGCTACTGGATCAGCTAATTGCAAATCAATGGGATGGGCTAAAATTTTTTGAGGACTAAACCCCGAAAAGCGCCAACGAAACAACGGTCCTACCCATAAACGCCGCATCCATTGGTGCATCATATATATAAAAGCTGATACCTTTATCTGAGGGTTTTTTACCGCAACCGCCACAATTCCATCTCCGTATATGCTCAATTGAGCACAATTTCAGCCATTTTAGTAAATGAACCGTTAATTAAATTATTTTCTGGAAACGTGCTGCAAAAAAACCATCCATTCCTGACAATGCTTTTTTCTCAGCATCAAAATTTTCATGACAAAAGTCAGCAGGCGTTGTACGCACAGTTCCCTTAACAGAAAGTAAATGTGCCATATTCTTCATTTCTTCTTTACCAATAGGCTCTAAAACAATGTCATTGCGTGTCGATAAAATTTTTTCAACGAGATCTTCACCTTCTTCCCTTGCCAGCGAACAATTAGAAAAAACAATGCGTCCCCCCTTCTTCACCAAAGCAATTGCTGCCAAAAGCAAATCATATTGCACTGCCGCTAGCTTGACGATATCGCTCATCGATTTCGTCCATAAAACATCTGGATGACGACGTATTGTTCCTGTAGAAGAGCAAGGAGCATCAAGAAGAACAGCATCAAAAAGCTGGTTGGGATGAAAATTTTTCACATCCCCCTTCCAATAGCGAACCGAAAAATGAAGCCGCTCCATATTTGCCTTTAAACGCTTTACCCGATTAGCAGACATATCAACTGCCGTCACATCAGCCCCTTGCAAAGCCAATTGCGCTGTTTTTCCTCCAGGGCTGGCACAAAGATCAGCAACCTGTTTGCCATGAATATTGCCAAGAAGACGAGCAGGCAATGCTGCCGCAAAATCTTGAACCCACCATGCCCCTTCTGCATATCCTGGTAAATCAGTGACAGAACAATTTAAATTGTTCAACCGAACTGAACCATTGGGCAAAACAATACCCCCAAGCCGCTCAGCCCACCCAATACTATCAGACTTCACAGTCAAATCGAGTGGTGGCTCAGTACTTTGCATTGTCAAAATCTGATTTGCCACTTCTGCACCATAGGTGGACACTAAAAGCTGTCCAAACCAAGCTGGAACTCCTTCAAGAACAGGAGATTTTTGGCGTAAAAACACCGCTTCACGTGCAACATTACGTAAAATGGCATTTACAACCCCTGAAAAACGACGCATACGAGGATCAATTTTTGCCACGCGCACAGCTAAATCAATCGCAGCATGATCGGGAATATCAAGATAAAGAATTTGTGCCACACTAATATGCAGAAGATGCTGAAGTGAAAATGCTTGTGCAGGCAAAGGTCGCGTTAAAAAGCGCGATAAAATAGCTATAATTTGCCCTCGATGACGCAACGCCGTTCTCAAAATAGCCCGACATAACAAACGATCTCGATGTGTCAACCCTAAATACTGCGGATGTCCATGCTCATTATCCGTCAAACCAGAAAGAGACGTCTGCTTATCAAGCACTGCTCCTAACAAACGGACACACAGCTTCCTAACACTTAATCCTGGAGTATTTTTTTCAGCCACATGACCCGCTTTCTCATGCTTCACAATAATGCCTTGATGCCTTATATTCCCTTACATGCTTTATGATTAAGACCTCTTCGACTCTTTATAACGAAGCCAAGAAGGACGTTTTTTAACGCGCTGCAAAGCGCTTTTTTCTTGGTTACTTGGTACACTGATTTGAGCACTGTAATTTAGATTTTCAGAATCTAAATCCTTATTGTCTGCGTAAAAAACACCTTTTGCATTCCGCTTCATGCTCTTGACCATTGATTCGTTCATCTCTTCAGCTTGCCGATAAAGAGCTGCAATACGATTCGCCGTTGCTGGATGGGTAGAAAAAAGGCTATCAGCCCCTTCACCACTCAACGGATTAATAATAAACATATGCGCTGTTGCTGGATTATGCTCCGCTTCTTCATTATGTATCGTATGCCCCCCACCTGCAATTTTACTCAATGCTGAAGCTAGCCATAAGGGATTGCCACATATTTCAGCACCCCGCCGATCTGCAGCATATTCACGCGTACGACTAATAGCCATTTGCACAAGCATAGCTGCAAAAGGCGCAACAAACAGAGCAATAATGCTCCCAAGCGCTCCAGCACCATGAGAATTTTCTGAAGAATTACGCTGTCCCCCCATAAAAAAAGCGAAATTACCAAGCATTGAGATCGCCCCTGCAATCGTTGCAGTTAGAGTCATTGTTAACGTATCACGATGCTCAATATGTGCCAACTCATGTGCCATAACCCCAGAAATTTCTTCTACACTCAACTGCTTTAATAAGCCAGTACTTGCAGCAACAGCTGCATTTTGAGGATTGCGTCCCGTAGCAAACGCATTTGGCTGCATATTATCAATAATGTAAATTTTTGGTTGAGGAAGAGAGGCTTTTCGCGCTAAATCGCTCACAATCTGATAATAAACGGGAGATGAATGCTGATCAACTTCACGCGCACCATACATGCGTAAAACGATTTTATCCGAATTCCAATAAGAAAAAAAGTTCAATCCTCCCGCGATTAAAAATGCCACAACCATACCATTGCTGCCCCCAACGAGATAACCAACTGCCATAAAAAGAGCAGTCATAAAAGCCAAAAGCATTACTGTACGCATTATGTTCATTACTCAAAAAACTCCATGATAAAACATAATCATTCCTATATGATGGTGTTTTCTTTCTTCTTCTTCAATGAAATAGAGGTGTAAAATGGATAAAAAAGACAAGAAACTACACGAACAAAATGCAATAATAGATAACCCCCACCCCCTTTCTCCCGAAGCGCAACGCGCCCTCATGGAAGCTGAGGAAAGGCGTAGACATGAAACCAATGAAAATAAACCTCTAGAAAACGGTGGACGCGGCGGCAAAGACCCTTCACGCTATGGAGACTGGGAAATCAAAGGCCGCGCCATTGACTTTTAAAAGATTCATGTTGATTTTTAAAAAATCAAACACCCTTTTAAAGAAGATCCGTTTTTACAAAAAAACGGATAATGATCAGCTATCTTATATATAAAAGCCTTTAAAGGCAGAGTTGGTTATATTTGCGAATCATCATGCTTCTTCTGAAGCAGAAGCTGATGCTTCTTCAGCGGCTTGTTTTGCAGCAGCTATACGCTCTTGTGCTTTTTTGCCAGGTTCACCTTTGCGTGGATTATTGCGAACTGGACGCTTTCTTAAACCAGCAGCATCCAAAAACCGCAAAACACGATCTGTTGGCTGCGCACCTTGACCAAGCCAATATTGAATACGTTCTTCATTAAGTTTTACACGCGGTCCATCTTTAGGCAACATTGGATCCCATGCACCAACACGCTCAAGAAACCGCCCATCGCGCGGACTACGAACATCCGCAACAACAATATGATAGTAAGGACGTTTTTTTGAACCTCCACGGGACAAACGAATTTTCAATGCCATATTTATCTCCTATTATCAGCTCTGGCTTTCGTTTAAATTTACTTGTTTTGCTTTTTGCTCTTCTGCAATCATCTCATGATGATGCACAACTTCTTTAATGATAAATTTTAAAAATCTTTCAGCGAAATCGGGATCAAGGTGACTGTCTAGGGCTAATTGACGCAAACGCGCTACCTGATGTTGCTCACGCAGAGGATCGACTGTAGGCAAATCATAACGGGCTTTTAAATGCCCAACTGTCTGTGTACAACGGAAGCGTTCTGCTAAAATACGAATCAACGCTGCATCAAAATTATCAATAGATGTTCGCAAATGCGCCAATTCGTCCAATATTTTTTCCTGCATCATACTTCCTTTTCTCTCTGCATCTTATTTTTTCTTGGGATGCTGAGGAAATTTTTCTTCACCACCAGCAGCTTCATTGGAAAAATGAGGAAATGTGAAGCCACGTTTTGGAAGACCAGGCAACACTGTTCCTCCATTCCCACTCTCGATCTGCTTTTGTAGTGCTGATAATTGCTTTGGATCAAACCCCGATAAATCAGGCACAGCTCCAGAACCTTTGCCAAAATCTCCCATACCACCAAGCCCCATTTTGGAACCAAGACCCCCTAACATTTTCCCCATTAAACCGCTTTTACCTTTCCCTCCTCCCATGGCTTTCATCATATCAGCCATTTGGCGGTGCATCTTCAAAAGCTTATTAATATCAGCAGCACTCGTGCCAGACCCCTTAGCGATTCGTTGTTTGCGGCTATGCTTCAAAATCTCTGGATTGGCACGCTCTTTAGGCGTCATTGATGAAATAATAGCCAATTGACGATTAAACAAACGATCATCAAGACCCGCGGCTGCGATCTGATCTTTTACCTTACCCAAGCCGGGCAACATCCCCATAAGACCGCCCATACCCCCAAGCTTTTTCATTTTGTGCAATTGGTCTGCAAGATCATTCAGATCAAATTTTCCAGCCTGCAGCTTTTTTGCAAAAGCTGCCGCTTTTTCATGATCCATCACCTCGGAAGCTTTTTCAACTAAAGAAACAATATCGCCCATTCCAAGAATACGATCTGCAATGCGACGGGGATAAAATTCTTCCAGAGCATCTATTTTTTCACCAACCCCGATTGCTTTAATTGGCTTCCCCGTAACAGCACGCATTGAAAGAGCCGCACCACCACGACCATCACTATCCATACGTGTTAAAATAATGCCTGTAATCCCTACGCGCTCATCAAAAGAGCGAGCAAGATGAACCGCATCTTGCCCCGTAAGACTATCCGCAACCAACATAATTTCATGAGGGAGGGAAGAAGCTTTAATTTCAGCCAATTCGAGCATCAAAGCCTCATCAATATGATTACGACCTGCCGTATCAAGAAGAAGCACATCATAACCGCCCAGCTTGGCTGCTTGTACTGCACGTTCTGTAATATTAACAGAAGATTGACCTGCAATAATTGGCAAACTTGCAAGTTTTGCTTGTTCTCCTAATTGACGCAATTGTTCCTGTGCTGCAGGACGGCGTGTATCCAATGACGCCATTAAAACTTTTTTATTGTGTTTATCAGTAAAACGCTTTGCAAGTTTTGCTGTTGTCGTTGTTTTTCCAGAACCTTGCAAACCCACCATCATGATAACAACAGGTGCTGGAGCATTTAAATCACTCAGAACGCCTTCATTTCCAAGTATGTTAACCAGTTCATCATGAACAATCTTAACAACCATCTGTCCAGGTTTAATTGATTTAACAATTGCAGACCCGACAGCTTTTTCACGAACCCTATCAATAAAAGAACGAGCGACATCAAGTGCAACATCAGCTTCCAATAAAGCGCGACGAATTTCGCGCAGCGCCGCTGCGACGTCTTGATCCGACAAAGCGCCACGCCCTGTCAAATGAGACAGAATGGAACCAAGCCGTTCTTGCAAGGACTCAAATATCATTTACTCCATTACTGCACAATAAACAAACCTAAAGTAGCATCAAACAAACCAAAGTAGCATCCGAGAACGCAACGCGTCGTCGAATGTTGACCTCTGAGATCTCTTCACACCCATAATGCGGGGTCTCAGTCGGTGGCTCCAAGTTCATCTTGTCACTGAAAGCTCTCATCTTTCAAACAACAAAACCCCCACTTTGTCAAGGTTTATCGTACAGTTTTATACAAAGCCAAAAAACAACAAGCATTTTCATGACTGTTTAGGATTCTCAACCTCAATGCGCACAAAATTGCCTGTTTCTAGCTCCATATTCCACAATTCACCACTTAAGATATCAAACCAAGCTCCATGCAACATCAAAACGCCCTGATCTTTGCGCGCTTTTATCCATGGAAATGTTTCTAAATTTTGCAACGAATGGCGAATAGAAAGTTGCTCTAATGCCATCTGTTGTTCTGGAATGGTCAACGACTTATTGCTAACAACTATTTGTGCTGCTGGTGCCAAAAGGTTTATCCATTGACCAATAAAGTCATCTGACGATAAGGATTTGCACGCTCCTTGAAGAGCAGTGCTCACACCTCCACAATAGGCATGCCCCAAAACGACAATATGCTTAACTTTCAGCAATTGCACTGCATATTCAATAGCTGCTGATGTTGCATGATATTGGTGATCTGGAGAAAAAGGGGGAACCAAATTTGCCACATTGCGCAGCACAAAAATTTCACCCGGCTTTGCATTAAAAATTGTTTCTGGTATTGCACGCGAATCACAACAAGAAATGACTAAAATCTCAGGTTTTTGTCCTTTAACTGCCAATTGCTGATACTCTACTGTTTTATATGAAAAATGATTTTTTATAAAAGACTGATAACCACTTAAAAGTTTTTCTGGTAAATACGCCATTCTCTCTGCTTTCACCTTGTATAGTTTTAAAATAAGTCATTAACATACAAAACAATTAAAAATATTCTTTCATCATCGTAAAATATTTCTTAATATATCAATTTATTACTATAACTTTATTATTAACTATTACTATAACATAAAAGAATAAGTTTATTATCATCACTAAAATAACTATTCCTTGCAGAAAGAAGCAGCTAAATGATACATTGCGGAAAATGGTGTAAAAACCTGTTCTTATGAAGAGAAATTTCACCAATTTAAAGAAAAAAGGGAAAATCATTGTGTTAAAACAAACAGCATCAGAGACAAAAAGTAATCAAGATAAAATAGAACAAATCCTGTTTGCTCATACCGATAAAGAAGATATTGCCTGTTATGAAGACAAAGAACTCCAAAAGGCTGCAACCGCTGCCGTTGAAGCCTTCAATCTTCATCAAGCAGGAAAAAATACCATCTGCTTTGAACAAAACTTAACCCGCAATAACAAACCCATAACCGCTATCACGCTCGTCAACGATAACAAACCCTTCCTCCTTGATTCCATTTTAAATGTCTTCAATCAACACAAAAATCACATTTATCTGATCGCACATCCCGTCCTTGATTGTTCCTCTGGACAACGCATCAGCCTGATGCAAATCCACATCGAATCATTAAACGAACAACAAATACAAAAACTCAAAGACGAACTTGCTTTAGTTCTTGAACAGGTCAATGCTGCTGTACAAGACTGGAAACCCATGCTGAAGCAAGTTGAGAAGCATATTCATGTCTATCAAACAAACCTCCCAGCAAGTTACAAACAAGAAGGTGAAAAAGCCATTGAATTTCTTAACTGGCTGATGAACAACAACTTTATCTTCCTTGGCATGCGTACTTATAACTTCATCAAAGATCAAGAGCCTACAAAAGCTTTTACAGTCAGTGACATTGAGCTGGGTATTCTCACTGATGCCTCTATTCGCATTATTGGTGATGCACGCGTAGAAGAGCCTCCCCAAGAAATCTTATCCTTTATGGAAAGTGATAAGCTACTTATTGTGACAAAAGCCAACAGTCGCTCAAAAATTCACCGTCCTGTTTGGCTCGATT
This sequence comes from Bartonella propinqua, assembly GCF_047263965.1. Classification (NCBI taxonomy): domain Bacteria; kingdom Pseudomonadati; phylum Pseudomonadota; class Alphaproteobacteria; order Hyphomicrobiales; family Bartonellaceae; genus Bartonella; species Bartonella propinqua. The sequence goes on from NZ_JBLEBK010000001.1 coordinate 62,586, forward strand.
ATATTGGTCTTAAAATCTTTGATAAAGAAGGGCGTTTGTGTGGAGAATTACGCATTGTCGGGCTCTTTACCTCCTCAGCTTACACACACTCTATTTTACAAATTCCTTTCTTAAAAGAGAAAGCCAAAACCATTATTCAACGTCTTGGATATGATCGCGCTGATTATTCTGGAAAAGCCCTTATCAGTGTTTTAGAAACTTATCCAAGAGATGAAATGTTTCGCTCTGATGTTGATACACTGACGGAAAATGCCAAACTTATCATGCAATTAGATGAACGCCCACGTTTACGGGTTCTCGCTCATACAGATTCTTTTGGGCGTTTTGTTTCTATATTTGTCTATATACCCCGTGACCAATATAGCAGCAATATTCGTGAAAAAATTGGCGAATATTTTGTTGAACTTTACAAAGGTGATTTTTTTGAATCCTGTCCGCTATTTTTAGAAAGCACACTCACACGCGTCCATTATATTATTCATCGCAAAGGAAGCGAAAGCGCCCCTGTTATTGAGCGTGCCACACTTGAAAAAAATGTGCGTTCCATAGCACAAAATTGGGAAGACAGTGTAAAAGCCATAGCTCTTACCCGTAAAACAACAGCTCAACAAACACGTTTGGCAAGTCATTTTCCCAACAGCTATCGTGATTTATTTTCAGCTGAAGATGCAATTAAAGATGCAGAACATATTTTAAATCTCAATGATAAAAAACCGCTTTTTGTTACTTTTTATCACGCGCACAATAAAGAAAAACAAACAATTTCACTCAGATTGTTTCACCGTTATGAAGCACTTGCCCTTTCTAAACGTGTCCCACTCCTTGAAAATATGGGGTTTCGGGTTCTTACCGAACAAACACTTGAATTACCAGATGGCAACGGACACCCTGTGTATCTTCATGATATGCAACTGGAAAGTGCTTTCCAACTCTGTATTGATTTTGACAAAGCTGGTCAAAATTATGCTGAAACATTCGAAGCCATTTGGTCGCAAAACGCTGACAATGATGCCTTTAACGCCTTAACCCAAACGGCACAACTTAATTGGCACGAAATTGTTATTTTGCGCCATTATGGACGCTATCTCCAACAAACTGGCATTCCTTATTCACAAAAACGCGTTGCCCAAACTTTAAACACCTATCCTGATATTACTCAAGATCTTTATGCTTTGTTCCATTTGAAATTTCACCAAAGCCACACAGAAAAAGAGCGGGAAAAAGACCAGCAAATCATTCAACAACGCATTGAAGAAAAATTACAAAAAGTACCAAGTTTAGATGATGATCTCATCTTACGCCGTTACCGTAATCTCATCAACGCAAGTTTACGAACCAATGCCTTTGCCCCTCTGCAAGATGGTAGTCCACGGCGTATTTTAGCAACTAAGTTGGATCCACGACAAATTGAAGGTTTGCCTGAACCACGTCCTTATCGAGAAATTTTCGTTTACGGACCAGAAGTTGAAGGGGTTCATCTGCGTTTTGGTCCTATTGCCCGCGGTGGGATTCGTTGGTCTGATCGCGCACTAGATTACCGCACTGAAGTGCTCGATTTAGTCAAAGCGCAACAAGTTAAAAATGCAGTTATCGTTCCTGTAGGTGCAAAAGGTGGATTCTATCCTCATCGCCTTCCCCAAACCAACGACCGTGCCATAATAGCAGAAGCCGCGCGACAAGCTTATGTTGACTTTATCACGGCTTTACTTTCCATTACCGATAATCTGATTAATGGCAAAATAACTGCACCCCACAATATCATCTGCCATGATGGAAATGATCCTTATTTCGTTGTCGCTGCCGATAAAGGCACTGCAACCTTTTCTGATACTGCCAACGCTATCAGCCAAGCGGATCACTTTTGGCTTGATGATGCTTTTGCCTCTGGAGGATCAGCAGGCTATGACCACAAAGCCATGGGAATTACAGCCAAAGGTGCATGGGAAGCGGTTAAAAGACATTTTCGAGAGTCATTTAATCATGATATTCAGACAACCCCTTTTACTTGTGTTGGGGTTGGCGATATGTCTGGTGATGTTTTTGGAAATGGAATGTTACTTTCCAAACAAACAAAGCTTATCGCTGCCTTTGATCACCGCGATATCTTTATCGACCCAGATCCAAACATAGCAGAAAGCTATGCAGAGCGTATGCGCTTATTTCAACTCCCTCGCTCAAGTTGGCAAGATTACGACCAGACAAAATTATCAAAGGGCGGTGGTATCTTTTCACGCACAGCGAAAACCATTACTCTCTCACCTGAAGCAGCACAAGCCATTGGCTATGATAAACAAACAGGCACACCTTTTGAAATTATCTCTGCTATTCTTAAAGCACCTGTTGATCTTTTATGGTTTGGCGGCATTGGTACTTATATACGTGCAGCAACAGAAACCGATGCCCAAGTAGGTGATCGTGCAAATGACGCACTGCGTATTATGGGTGAACAAATCCGTGCAAAGGTTGTTGGTGAAGGGGCTAATCTGGGCATGACACAACGTGGTCGGATTGAATATGTCTTAAACGGTGGACGATGCAATACAGATGCCATTGATAATTCTGCAGGCGTTAATTGTTCTGATGTGGAGGTGAATATCAAAATTGTTCTTGCCTCAGCACTTCGTGCAAAAACACTTACCCGTGAAGCGCGCAACGAACTCTTGAAAAAAATGACCCCTCAAGTTGAACAGTTAGTCTTGCGTAATAACTATTTGCAACCACTTGCTCTATCCTTGGCTGAAAGCCAAAGCATCGTTGATTTGCCTTATCAGATACGCTTTATGCAAGATCTGGAACAGAAAAACCTTCTGGATCGTAGAGTTGAAATTCTCCCTGATGAGCAAACTTTGCGCCAAAGGATAACCAAAGGTCAAGGACTTGTCCGTCCAGAACTTGCAGTTATTTTAGCTTATGCTAAATTAACTCTTAAGGAAGAAATTGTTCACAGCCCCATTGTTGATGATAATTATTTTGACACAACTTTACTGCATTATTTTCCAACCCAAATCCAGAAAAGCTTTGAAAAAGAAATCATCCATCATCAATTGCGTCGCAATATTATTGCAACCCTTATTGCCAACGATATTGTGAATCGGGGAGGGCCTACTTTTGTTAGTCGCCTACAAGATGCAACAGAACAAAAGATTGAAAATATTATCCGTGTTTTCATTGCACTTCGTGATGGATTTGAAATTCCTCAATTGTCTGATAAAATTGATAATCTCGATAATAAGATACCTGGTCTTGTCCAAAATAAATTGTATGCAACAATTACCTCTATGCTCTTTGAGGCAACCAATTGGGGTTTACGCAATATGGATCTCTCTGTTCCATTAGAAGAACTTGTGAAAACAATTAAACAAGCCCGTAACATTATTGAAAAAAAGCTTGTGTGTTCCAACGATAAAGATATTAATCAAAAAATTAGAGAAAAAGTGATCCATTATAGTGAAGAAGGAGCACCAAAAGATTTAGCAGAACAACTGGCTCTCTTGGAAGCTGCGCCAGTAACTTGTGATATTTCTCTGATTGCAAAACAAAATAATAGTGATCTGATTAAAACTGCAGAAATTTACTTCTCACTTACTCAAATCATTCGTGCCAACCGTATTAATGAAGCAAGTCGAACAATCCCTGTACTCGATTATTATGATAATATGGCTTTAAGCCAAGCTAAAGAAAACATTGCTGAAAGTTTACGAGCAATCATTACGAAAATCCTGAAAAATTATGGAGAACAAGACGACCCATTCGCAGCTTGGAGTAAAACAAAAGAAGATCATATTCACAATGTCACAAATCGCATTGGCACCCTTGTTGAAAACGATCTCAACATTTCTCGCTTTACCTATGCAGCAGGAATGATTGCACAACTGCAAAACATTGCTTTTTAGACTTAAAATAATGCAAGACAGACAGCCAAACTTTAAAACCCCGAGTGTTTACCCATCCATGGGTAACCAACAAGGAAGGACGGGTTGGCTGTCTGTATTTTTAGACATAGAGTTCAAAATAAAAATAAAACTTGAAGATTGTTGACTTGCTTAGAAAACAAATGCCTCACGGCAGTAGCAAACCTCTGCATGTTGAATAATACTTAACTATAAACACCGCTTCTCAAACTTAAAGCAGTGCAAGACGACCAAGCTTTAAAAATCCCAAGTTTACCCATCCATGGGTAATCAACAAGGAAGGACGGGTTGGCTGTCTGTATTTTTAGACATAGAGTTCAAAATAAAAATAAAACTTGAAGATTGTTGACTTGCTTAGAAAACAAATGCCTCACGGCAGTAGCAAACCTCTGCATGTT
>NZ_JBLEBK010000001.1:66994-95878 GCF_047263965.1 Bartonella propinqua
GAATAATACTTAACTATAAACACCGCTCCTCAAACTTAAAGCGGTGCAAGACGACCAAGCTTTAAAAATCCCAAATTTACCCATCCATGGGTAATCAACAAAGGAAGGACGGGGTGGTTGTCTGCATTTTTAGGCATAGAGCTCAAAATAAAAAATAAAACTTGAAGATTGTTGGCTTGCTTAGGAAATAAATGCTGCATAGTCGTAACAAACTCTGTGTGCTGAACAAAGGCAAGTTCAAATTTTGCCGTCAAATATCCTTCATCATCAAAAGAAAAAGGCCCACTTACGCGCAACGCACCGCCTGTATGAAACATCAATTCACCGCGCTTTAAAGTACCGCTTTTTCCATATAAGCGCTGTTTCCAACCATTTTTACCATTTGCATCAAACAGATTGGACATATCCTTAAAGATCCATGTCAAATTTCCATTAATTTTTGGAAAATCAACAAAAGAATGTGCCATAAAAGCTGAAAGATCAATGCTATCAAAAGCAACATGCCCTAATAAATCATTTTTCTCATTCTTAAAATCAAACCGTACAAACTCTGCCATTATTTTGGGAAGCGGACTCTTTTGATTTAACGAAAGCACAGTCATGTCATCAGCATTTTCCAAAGAGACCTGATCTTCAACACTGTTTTGTGTCGTCTTTCTGTCTGTGATTATTGATTCTAATGCTTCCTGAAATTTTTTGTCTCCAAAAGACAGTGCTAAAGGAAAAATTTCAAGCCCTTCAGCTATGAGCTTAAATGTCTGAGGCATCCTCCAAGAAGGCTCTGTTTCAATAACCAAATTGCGCCAGCGTGACACAACAGACATTCTTTTATCTACAACAATTGATGCAGGAGAATGAACATCAACTTCGATCAACTGTGGTGCATAAATTGGTGCACCAATCACCACAGATTCAGTTGAGAGGGAAAAATCATGCAAAGGCCAAGAAAACTGAAATTTGTCACAACCAGCACCGATACGTAACGGATAACCATTCTTTCTTATATTTTTGCATACAACCATCATCTCATGGGACGATGCACCTGCGAATATATTGGAAACACGGGTTTCTATTTTACGTGAAAAAAAAACCAGAGTGAACTATAAATGAGTATCAAAAAAAGACAAAATAACCCACAAAGAAAATAGCGCACAGATGAACTTTTCCATAGGGATGTTAATTGAGAAAATACAAACAAAATTAAAATTTTCCTTTTTTCATGATAACAATCAATAGAACATAATTTTTAAAATTTACGCACATGCAGCAGGTACACCAAAAATCTGTCGCAATGCATTTTCAAACCATTGGCTCAAAGCTTGATCATATATTAAGCGACCTTTTAAGTGCGCAGAAGCAGGTTGCGCACCTTTTTCGGTTAATTTGTGCGCTGAACTCACCACCAAACGCTGCATCATAGCACGTGTAAATTCAGCATGAAATTGCAATCCCCACGCATTATTTCCGTAACGGAAAGCTTGTGTAGGGTATGTGTGACCTGTTGCCAAAAGCACCGCCTCTTTGGGTAAATCATAAATGCCTTCATCATGAAAATGATAAACCATTTCTGGCCAATCCATAAGTTCTCTACCTTGTGGAGTAGCTTCCAATGGATACCAGCCGATCTCAACAGTTCCATCACTTCTTGTACCAACACGTCCCCCCAAATTTCGCGCTAACATTTGTGCTCCAAGACAAATTCCCAAAAAAGGCTTATCCTCCTTCAACAATAAAGAAATCCAATCAATCTCTTCACCAATATACGCATCCTTATCATTCACACTCATCATCCCCCCCAAAATAACAACACCTGCATAATGCTCCAATGTATTGGGAAGTTTTTGTCCTAAAATGGGACGATAAATATCAAGAGCAAAACCACTTTTCTGCAAAAATTTTCCTAAACGACCAATATATGTAGATTGACGATGAATCACTACTGCAATTCTTGGTTTACTGCTTTTTTGCTTCTTACCAAGACATTTTTGTATCAAAAACATTTTTTAACCAATCACCTTCGCAACCAAGCTGAATTCAACTTTCTAAAAATAAGAGCGTAGTTTTAGTGAATAACATTCACTATGGATCTTCTGTTTAAAATAATCGAAACTTGCTTTCCGACAACGGTACCTCTTCTTCTGTTTTAGTCCCTGGATCATCAACATTTAAACGGGTCGCACTGACGACTTTTGTCTCCTGTTTCTTTGTTTGAGCGTGATGTAAAAAATCAGCCTTTACAGATGGAAATTCTTCAAGCAACTTTCCCTTAACAACCGTATTTTTGCCCACGATATTTTCTTTGTCTTGTGTTTTCAGCACAATTTCTTTTTTCAGAACGACATTATCAGCCTCTAATGTTAGAGGAGGTTTGCAGGGAGGCGCTTTCCATTTAAAACAACCCAAGCGTCCGCTTATTGGAGAAACTGCTAACCAAGAAGAAAAAATGGTACCATCACACATCCATACTGGATCACGTTCAGCACGCAGTGCCAAAGAAAGCCATTGACGCACTGCTCCCTGATTATTTCCCTGTGCTTCTTCAATCTCTGCCAGCAATAAATAAGCACTTTCCCGCGGATGATACTGGAGTGCTCTTTGTGCGTATTCTCTCGCTAATGTCCTTTCCCCTGCATCCAAAGCAGCTCTGGCAATCAGGAAAGCCGATTCAAATGTGTCTTTATTATAGGAAACGAGTGTCTTAGCTCTTTTTAACCGCCCAACTGCTCCCTCTTCTTTTGCAAGATAAAGCGCTCCTAAATCAGGATGGGGCTCCTTCTGCCAAGCTGCAATAATCATTTTATCAGCTTTACGTGTTTCATTTAATTTATAAAGAATATCCGCTGCAATGACTGTTATTGGTACAAAATCAGGTACGAATTTATGCGCTTTCAAAATAGCTGTACGTGCTTCCACAGGATGCGTCTCAAACAGATGAAGTGCCTTCCCACTCAATAATAGCGCCTGTGTATGATAACGCTCGACTGTTGAGCGAGCAGAATACGGTAAAGCTTTTTGCGCACGCTCAAAAACATCAAGTGCTTTATCCCACTTTCCTTCAGCACTCAATCGATCAAGAACGACTTGATGAGCCCATGAAAGTGCTGGCGACAAAGTTAGTGCCTCCTGCGCATATTGCTGCGCTGCTTCATAAGCTTTGGTTTTCATAGCTTCACGAAATAAACCGTAAAGCCCAGCCAATTTAGTCGATGTGTCTTTTCTCATCTCCTCATAAAGACCAATGGCACGAGCAGAATTATTTTGCAAAGATAGGGTTTGCGCTTGTAAGAGTTTCACCAACGACTCATAATTGCCTGCAAGATATTTCACAGCACGCGCTTCCATTTTTTGTGCTAAAAGACCATCGCCAGCAAAAACCGCAAGAATCCCCTGTGAAAGAGCTTCATAACCGCGCTTTTGATGACGTTTATAAAAATAATTGGATAAAGCACTCGGTACAGAAAAAATAACAGACAAAAACCACCACACAAGCGCCACAATTCCGCAAAATAGAATGATCCCGCTTAAAATTGTCAACAATGAAACAGAAAACCGAAAGTGCAAAAATGTTATAACAAAAACACTGTTGTGATTGGCAACCCATCCAAAAGCCAAACCAAGGATAGATACAACAAAACTATAAATAAAAACACGTATCATCTTGAGCCTATTTACATCTTCGTTGCCTTAAAAGATTCTTGTTGTGCAAGCATAAGCAACTGCTGAAGAAGATGGCAAACAGCAATATGTCTTTCAAGTTTTTGAACAAAATCTATTGAAACATCTTTTGCACTTTGGGGCAATGTTTTCCATTCACTTAAAGCTTTTTCATAATCACCCATTTGAACAGCAACTTCCATCCGCGCTGCAATCGCTCCTAGTGTCATACCTTCAACATCTCCAACAGGTCGCAAAACAACCAGACCTTTTATCCATGCCCAAATCTGTTCAAAAAAGTGCGCATCTGACGCAGCAATATTTTGTGTACCAACAATTGCATCCGCAACATGCGCAAAATCAGCTGACAATTGAACTGAATTTGGCAAGCCCGTAGTGGCTGTTTGTTGCAGCAAGTCAAGTCCATCAATCGAAGGTGATAATTGCTGTAATAGTTTTAATTCGCCGACATAAGATCCACCACGCTCTATAGCATTTTTCAGCGAATTGACTGCAATAAATAGCGCAGTATTTATAGATTCTTTCTCGTCATTTTTAACAACGATCTTTTCCTTCACAGTCTCAAACTGTTGCTTTAATGCAGCAAGATCATTGGCATTGTTCTGCCCCACGAACAAAACCGTTTTTATATCTTCTGATACGCCTACTAAAGCTTGCACATACTCTTCAAGATCATTCACTTTTTTCTCTAAAGCCGCAAAAGCTTTTCTGCTTTCCTCTTGCCAGACTTCATCACCTTGAGCACCTTCAACGTGCTGCAATGAAAAAGAAGCAAACTCCGCTTTCAACGTATCAATTTCTTGAAGCACACGCCCTAACTGCCCCATTGTTTCTTCTGCTTGACTTTTTGCGTCTTCAGCAATCTGCAAAGCTTTCTCCCCTCCAGCATGACTGCTTACCAAAGAGGAAGGAAGAACACCTGCCCATTGTCCCCCCACCCAAAGTCCCAAAGCAATGAGACCGCCCAGAATGCCTGAAACCAGCAAAAAAATCCAGCTTCTATGAGACGTGCGTTTATTCTGTGTGCTTTGTTTGCTTTGTTTTTCTATTGCAACCGGTTCTACAAAGTTTTGTGTTTTTTGCTCTGTATCATGGCTCATAACTTCATGCTCAATTACGGATTTTTTACGACGAGCACTCGTATCACGCGGTTTAACTTTTGATTTTGAAGAATCTACCATATGAGTCACTTTTTCTGCACCTTTTTTAATCATACAATAACAAGATGAAAAAAGTTTTAAAAATGAAGCATTTTTTGAATATTTTAAATAGCATACCTTGTTTTACATTTTTTTTATCAAGAATATCTCTCCGTCATATTTTTCAAAACTACATCCTCACTGAAAATTATTATAATGATATAGTTTGATAAACAAGTTTTTGAAAACACATAAGCATTTTATACTAAAAAACACGCCTTATTCAGTTTTTAGTCAACATAGTAATTATATCAGATATATCAAAATTAAGAGAAGTTCTTTGCATCTTTACCTATCCCATGGTACCCACACATAAAAGAATCTTCAACATAAGGTTTTATCTACAATGCGCCTGTTGGGAATAGAAACAAGTTGCGATGAAACTGCTGCCGCTGTTATTGAACACAACAATGGAGGAAACAGCAAAATTCTTTCCAATATTGTTTGGAGTCAAATTGACGATCATGCACCTTACGGTGGTGTTGTACCTGAAATTGCTGCTCGTGCCCATGTTGAAATTCTCGATAATTTGATTTTGAAAGCACTGACAGAAGCTAACACAAAATTGCAAGATATTGACGCCATTGCAGCAACAAGTGGTCCAGGTTTGATAGGAGGTCTTTTAGTGGGAGTAATGAGTGCAAAAGCACTCTGTCTGGCTACTGGAAAACCTTTTATTGCCGTAAATCACTTAGAAGGACATGCTTTAACAGCTGTTTTAACGCATAATGTCAAGTTTCCTTATTTATTGTTGTTGGTTTCAGGCGGACATACGCAAATCATTCTTGTTCACGGAGTGGGAAATTACCAACGTTTAGGAACCACTATTGATGACGCATTAGGAGAAGCTTTTGATAAAACTGCAAAGCTTTTAGGTCTTTCTTATCCTGGTGGTCCAGCACTTGAAAAAGCGGCTCTATTGGGTGATAAAAATCGGCTTTCCCTTCCACGACCTTTAAAAGGTGAAAAACGGCTAGATTTTTCTTTTTCTGGTCTTAAAACTGCTGTGCGAAAAGCTGCAACAGCCATGGCTCCTCTCACAGAAAGCGACGTTGCTGACATTGCAGCAAGCTTTCAAGCAGCAGTAACCGATACAGTGCATGATCGCATTTGCTTAGCCTTGCAACATTTTACCAATCTGTATCCTCTCTCTCATTATCAAGGATACCGTCCTCCTGCTTTAGTTGTCGCAGGTGGCGTAGCTGCCAACCAAGCTATTCGATCCACGCTGCAAGAACTTGCGCATCAACATGGTTTTGAATTCATAGCTCCGCCCCTTTCCTTGTGTACCGACAATGCTGCCATGATTGCTTTTGCCGGTGCAGAGCGGCTCGCACGGGGGGAAACAAGCTCCCTTGATATTGCTCCTCGCTCACGCTGGCCATTAGATGAAAAAGCTGCGCCTTTAATTGGAACGGGACGCCGTGGAACAAAAGCATAAAGATAGATTAACGTTTATATCCCCCACGCAACACAGGATGAACCACTACCATTTGGCACTTTATTTATTGCTATATAACCCCTTATCCTTTTGCATTATTACTATGGTATTTGATTTTTTGAAGATTGATTTTCTTGCCACGTTTTCTCCAACTCAATGATACTATATTTTTTCAGATCACAGTCGGAATATAGTTAACAATACCCCAATTATGATATCTTTTTTGATCTTTATGAAATTGCAAAAATGGCTGAGTTTTCCATTGCTCTTCCACACACCCGCAATACCTTGTTTTAGCAGTGAACCAAATCAAAGCACTTTCATACAACACATGAAAATACATTGGAAACATGGCATATTTCTACCCTTACAATTCTCTTATTTCGAAAAGAAAAGAAACAAATCGGGAATGAACACTCTTTTTATACCGCTTTAAATTCTACAATCATTCTTGATGGTATGATACAAATATTGATAAAAAGACGTTCATGACTTGGGAAATATAGCACAGCTTATGAAAAGGAGAGCTCATGGCTTATTGGCTTTTTAAATCTGAACCCCATAAATGGTCATGGAATATGCAAAAGCAAAAAGGTGCTGATGGCGAACAGTGGGACGGAGTACGCAATTATCAAGCCCGCAACAATATGCGTGCCATGAAATATGGTGATAAAGGCTTTTTTTATCATTCAAATAAGGGATTAGAAATCGTAGGCATTGTAGAGGTCTGTGCTGAAGCGCACCCTGACTCTACAACCCCTGATCCACGCTGGGAATGTGTAGATATCCGTGCTCTTTGTGATATGCCAACCCCTGTTTCATTAAAACAGATTAAAGCAAATCCAAAACTGGACAATATGGTACTGGTTAATGCCAGTCGCTTATCAGTGCAACCTGTCACAGAAGATGAATGGAGAGAAGTCTGCTTAATGGGCAACCTTAAGATGGAAATATTTTTAACCTAAAATAATAATTTTTGTCTTTCGGCTAATATGCGGCAAAAGACGCTCCATATCACGACGAGAAAGTGCAATACATCCTTCTGTTGGTGTATAATTTTCTTGTGCTAAATGCATAAAAATGGCACTTCCTCTTGCCATTTTCCGTTCTGTAACATTCCAGTCCAAACTTAAGACAATTGCATAAAGACCATCTTCACGATGCATCTTTTCAGCACTGTTCTTATAAGGAAGACGTACCAAGCGATTGTAATTGGCATCACCACTTGCATCACACCAACCATCTTGGACACGAATACGATGAAAAGGCAAAATAGAACGTGGGAAGGAACGAGAAAAATTGCCTCGAAATCCTCTTAAGCAACGCATACGTGCTAAAGGTGTTGCACCATCACCTTCACGCTTAAAAGCAGAAATGCCAGCCCGTCCTAAGGCGCAAAAAAAATGGTTTTGACCAGCGCACAAAATACCTCGTGTACATTTACCTGCTTGTCGACGAACGGTCATAAAAGAAACAAAAGTTTGTTTTTTATAGGGTTTCTTTTTTAATTTTCCTTGCATGAGATCCTACTTTTCATGAAACTATTTTTCACCAATCGTCATATCAACATACCTTATAAGGAAAACAAATGAACCGCTATACCCTTTTAATCGTTGAAGAAGACGATGATCTGCGCCCTATTTTGGTAAAACAATTACAAATTCATAAAGAGTTTAAAGTTCTGCAAGCAAAAACAGCTGAAGCAGGAATCACAATAGCCCAAGAAGAGAATATTGATCTAGCCATTTTTGGTATTGAACTGCCCGATCTTGATGGTCGTACAGCTATTCAAAAACTACGCACTCAAGGTTTTCGTGCTCCCATTATCATGATTACAAATTATGATACAGATTGCGATACCATTTTAGATATTGAAACAGGTGCCAATGATTATGTAACAAAACCCTTTCGCTTTGCGGTGCTATTGGCGCGAATTCGCGCCCAACTGCGCCAATATGAGCAAAATGAAGATGCAACATTTTGCATTGGTCCCTATACATTTAAACCTAGACAAAAACTCCTCATTGATCAACACAACAATGAAATTCGCCTCACAGAAAAAGAGGCAGCGATTCTTAAGTATCTTTATTGCACCAGCGATAAAATTGTAAATCGTGAAACACTTTTAGAACAAATTTGGGGCTATAATGAGAAAATCGTTACCCATACGCTAGAGACCCATATCTACCGTTTGCGACAAAAAATAGAAAAAGATCCCTCCAACGCACAAATTCTCATTACAGACAATAATGGATATCGTCTGAATCTTTAAGTGTTGCTTATAATTATCGTAACTATTATTTCAAAATTGATTTTGGCACCATTAATTTCTCTTTTCTAAAGCAAGAAGCAAAATAAGCTAAGATTAAAGAGAGCTTTCACGTGCTTGTGGTGACAATGCAGGAATAAAAACACGCCGCGACTGGCGGCGTTGTGCAAGCAAGCCTTGATAAACACATTTTTGAGCCTGACATATTAAGAGACCGCCAAAATAAGGCAAAAGATAGCGTGCAAATGGCTCATAAAAAAATGAAAACAACCGCGAAATATAACCTGAAGAAGGAGTGTAATGTATAATTTCCTGCACGGGTCCAGAAATAAAGTTTGTTTTTTCAAACAAACGCGTGATTTGTTGTCGACTATAGGGTTCACCATAACCAAAGGGTGTACAACCGTTGCGTGCCCAAAAACCAGAGCGATTAGGAACAATAACGATCAAATGACCATTAGGGGCTAAAACGCGCCATATTTCATTCAGCGTTTCAAATGAATTTTCTGTATATTCAAGTGCATGTACCAATAAAACACAATCAATGGAAGCATCAGGAAGTGGCAAGTCTTCTTCAAAAACAAGCGCCGTGGCAACCTTATTGGCACAAGGCCAAGGCGAAGCCCCTTGACCAGCGGGCATAAAAGCAAAACATTGTTGTGCACGTTTCCGCAACATAGAAAGATAAGGAAGTGCATAACCAAGACCCATGACTCGTTTATCTGTAAGATCTGACCAATATAAATTTAACTGGTCACACAAAGTCTCTTGCACACGCATACCAAGTGCAGAAGCGTAAAAATCTTTCAGTGTGATTATATCCAATTCAATATACCATGCAGAAACAAAATTCAAACATCACAGGCTTTTACCCAATTTATATGGATTTCTGCCTTTTCTCCACAATGGCAAAAACTTTAATATTTCATATTTTTAGCCCTTATAATCCCAAAAGCGATACAGAAATCTTTATAATCACTTCACAGCAAATGTTTTGACGTGTTCTTTATCTTTGATTCTGCGCTTCATACAAGCTTTCACTACGCTGTTTTTGACGTTAGTGAAGAAAAAAGCAAACGGTTAATTAAAATGAAGCAATCTTTCAAGATAATTTTTCTCTGTCTCTGGGATATGCTCTTTGCCAAGGCGTTTGCGAATTTCTTCCAAAATCTGCCGCGCGCGCATTTGATCACTTTCCTGTGGCACAACGACATCTTCTTGCCCCTGTTCTTGCCCCTGATCCGTTTTTGAAGAAAGTGGGCGTCCCAATGGATCTTTAGGACCAGAAGTAGAATTTTTCTTATTTCCAGCTTTTTCGAGTACTTCACGCATTTTTTTTAAAACATTTTGTGCGCCTTGCCTCAAAGATTCTAAAGCATCCAACTGGTTTTGTTTAGACATTCTATAATTGCCGTCATCAAGAGCGATCTCTGCAGAGTTCATGTTTTCTTCTGCTTTTTTCAATGCGTCGCCCTGCTCAAACCCCTGCTTTGACAATCCCTTTCCCAATTCTGATAACCTAGAATGCAATTCAGCCTGACGTTTTTGCAAAGATTCGCTTCGTTTTTTCGGTACACTTTCCCCACGTCGTTGTTCCATTTCTAATTGATATGTCTCGTTAAGAATTTCTTGCTGACGACGCATCAAATCACTAAGCTTATCAAGCTCTTTTTTCATCTGCGCAGTTTGGCTATTATTTTCTCCCTTATCCTGATTGCCTTTGTGAACCTGCAAATGATCAAGAATCTTTTCGACTTCAGCCAATAATTGTTCAGCTGCAAAGGAAGAACCCATTTTAGCCATTTCTTCAATTAAATTCAGCTTTTTTTGTAATGTATCCTCAGAAAGATTGGGACTATGAGGACTGCTCTTATCTTGCGCTGTTTTAGCCAAAGCGCGAATATAATCATCCATAGCTTGGCGTAAATTTGCCATAAGCCGTTCAATTTCTGTTGCTGAAGCGCCATTGCGAAGCGCATCACGCAAAGCAGCTTGTGCTTGTTTTAAATTTTTCTGAACGGATTCGTTTTGATTACCTTCAATACCCAAAGCAATTTGCCATAAATAATCCACCACATCGCGCAACTCATCCTCTGTTTTTGCCAGTGAAAGCCTTGTCCACGCGCTCTGTAAGACAAGAAAATGCGTCGCATTTTGTAGACCATCTTCTGGACGCACAAGCAAAGCAGCAAGCATATCGAGTACATGCTCTTGCGCAGAAGCATTAAGAGCCAATAAGCGACGTAACTCACTCGCTGCACGAGCAACAGGATCCGAAAAAATACGCTGTGGTAATATCATACCAAAAGTTTTACTGCGACCTTGTTGTCCCGCTCCATCTTCTGCCACCAAAGTAACTTTGACTTCTGAACCAGCCCACGGATGACTTGATACATCTTGTACCGTCCGCATTTTACCCTTTCCACCACGCGCTAAAAGAAGTTTTATTTCAGGTGCTTTATAAAGAGAAGCAGCGTTTTTTTGCTGTCCAAGAAGAGGCTCAATTTCAACAAAAGCCTTTGTCACTCCATAATCATCATCCATCTCATACTGCAGCTCTAATGAGCCAGCCAAAACCCGTTCTGGTTTTCCCAGCCAATGAATTGTGGGTATCTGATCTTTAATCACATGCAAATGCCACTGTTGTTGCTTATGACGTGATGATACCAACAAACTGATTGAACGTTCCAAAAGTGTTTCAAAATGAATAATTGGATCATTCAAAGCTGTTTTTTCACTTTTTTGGGAAAGAGAAACCTCCCGCGCATCCTCTTCAGATATCGCTTTTACTGTAACGCCAGCACCATTGACAACGCGTATAACCATATTGCTGCCTTCAGGAACTGTAAACTGTGTTGTCTCACCTTGTGTTAAATAAATGGGTGCAACACCCGTATAAATAGGGGGTGTAACCCAAGCATCAATCCGTATTGATGCCTCATCCACCACAGGACGTAAATCAAACGCATCCGCCAAACGCCCTCCTAGAGAGCCAAAAGAAAAACTAAAAGCACACACACAAAGTAAAATACATAAAGTCCTAAGAGCCAAAGGATCACAAGCTGCACTATTAGGATGAGCAAATCCAGTTTTTAAATGAGACAATTGTTCTGCCATGCGACGCTGATGTTCGCGCCAGATAATTACATTCAAACCTTCATCATTTTCAGGACATAAATGATCTGTTTGAACACTTAAAGGCTGATTTTTGAGACCATTGATTTGCTCAATACGGTGATGAACATCCTTAATGGTTGGCAACCGAAAGCGGAGAAGAAAAAACAAACTCCCCACAGCAAAAAAAAGCATCAGCCACAGTAAAAATAAATGTAGCCAATAATTCAAAATACCAAAAATACCAAACCAACTTAGTGAACAAAAGAAACTCAGAATGAGAAAAAACGGCAACAGCCGCAGCCATATCCGTTCAAAAAATAGGATACACCACACCAAAACACGTACACATAAAAGCTTCATTACCGCAGAACTTTTGATGTTTTCATTTTTCATAGACAAATATTTGCTCTTTTTCACAGTAATAAATCGAGATCATAGACTCCATGCAAGACAAGTTCCAGAAAATAAATTGTTTCATCAAAGTTTAGTAAAAATAAGACAGAAGATATTTAGCAATGTTCAATCCAATCTGGCACATGATCGCTGTTTATGAGTTGCGTGTAATCAAGACGTGGACGAATAATCGCGTAGCGGGTATCTTGAACGAGAATTTCTGGCACCAAAAGCCGACTATTATAGGTGCTTGCCATCACTGCGCCATAAGCACCCGCCCCAGTAATTGCCAAAAGATCACCTGCCGCTAAAACGGGAATACAGCGATCTAACCCTAAATAATCGCCAGTTTCACAAATTGAACCAACAATATCCGCCTTCATAAGTGAGGCATCCATTGGTGCTTGTTTTACAAGTACCACATTTTGCCAAGCATCATAAAGCGTTGGGCGCATAAAATCATTCATCGCAGCATCAACAATAACAAAATTCCTCCCTTCTCCTCTTTTTAAATATACAACAGACGTCACCAATACACCAGCCTCTCCGACGATACTGCGCCCAGGCTCCATGATAATATTAATTCCCAAAGGCGCAATATGCTTCTTTACAAGTGCTGCATAATCAGCAAGAGATGGCACTAAATGTTGTTCATTACCATATGCAATACCAAGCCCACCCCCAATGTCGACATGGGTGATTGCATACCCATTATCCCACAACTGACGTACAAAATCTGCAACAACAAGAAATGCATCTTCAAACGGCTTCAAATCACAAATCTGACTACCGATATGAATATCTGCACCACACACATGAAGACTAGGCAATTGCGCGGCTTTTTTATACGCATCCCACGCCAACGATAGTGGAATACCAAATTTATTTTCAGATTTACCCGTTGTAATTTTCTTATGGGTTTTGGCATCTATATCTGGATTAATGCGCAATGAAATACGTGCTGTTTTTGAAAGCGCAACAGCACGTGCTGAAAGTTGTTCAAGTTCAGGTTCTGATTCGACGTTAAAACAACAAATATCATGCGCAAGCGCAAAATCTATTTCTTTCACCGTTTTACCAACGCCAGAATAAACAATGCGATGAGGAGGAATACCCGCAGAAAGTGCACGCCGCAACTCACCTTCTGAAACCACATCAGCTCCCGCTCCGTTTATTGCTAAAAGCCGTAAAACTGCCTGATTGGAATTAGCTTTAACGGCATAAGCAATCAAACTCGGTATGTCTCGAAACGCATTTTGATACTCTTTAAAACGTGCAACCACCGCACGCGCTGAATAACAATAAAAAGGCGTCCCTACATCTTGCGCCAATGCAGAAAGCGAAAGACCTTCAGCGTGGAGCACACCCTGATGATAAGAAAAAAAGTGCATAAAAACCTCTATTGTATTAATCGGTCAAGAATAAAAGGTTTATCTGCTGTATTTTTGGAAGAAAGTGTCTCCTGCGTCGTTTTTGCTACAGTTGAAGAAGGCAGTTCTAATGCGCCTTTACGCCCACATCCCACACAAACGACACTAAAAAAAAGGACAATCATCAAACGCTTAAAAATAATTTTCATATGCCCTCTTTCCCCATATCGATCTCTTTTTGCATTTTTTGTGTTAAAAATAAAATTACTTAAGTGATTACAAAATATTTCTTCCAACAAGCAACTTGGTAAAAGACTTTTGAATACACCACAAGCAAATATTCTCCTACAAAATCAACCAATTTTTTTCACCTTATTCCAATACTTTTATGAATATTTTCAAACTTTTGTAACAAAATAAATATACCCTCTTTGTTTTGATGAAAAAACTTTAAACTATGAGCAGTTTTTTTTATAGTTGAATTGTGGAATGACCCTCACTTACGCTAACATTGCTGCATGAGAAAGTGAACCTTCAATATCTTATCGATAAAGTCTTTGATCAAAATTAACTAAAATGTTAATTTTTTTCGCAATTGCATCAACCTTTAACACATTCAACCAATTTTATATTTGATTTTTTCATTTCTCATCCGTCATACTTCAAAAGCATCCATAAATAAGGACAAAATTATGATTTCTCAACTTTTTAGCAACCTCAAGAAGAATAGAAAAATGCAATTCTTCATCACGTTTTTGATTATCGTCTTAAGTATATGGATATATGCAGCAATAAATCATACTGATCAAAAAACCTCTTTCACTCCCAACTCTCTTTCACCAGAACAAAAAGAAAAAATAATAGCAATAAAAAAGGCAACTAAAGGCCTTTTCACCCATATGCGCTTTGCTGATACTCTTCATGATATGAGCCAACTTTCTTTTAAAGATATTCAAGGAAAAGACCATAAACTTGCTGAATTTCAAGGAAAACTGGTGCTCATCAATCTGTGGGCAATTTGGTGCCTACCATGCCGCATTGAAATGCCAGAATTGGCAAAATTAAAGCGTGAAATAGGTGGAGAAAATTTCGATGTAATAGCTATTAATGTTGAGCAAGCAGCTTCTCCTGAAAAAATTCAGCAATTTTTACAAAATGTTGGCGCTGATAATTTAATCTACTACCGCGATCCAACGATGGATATTTTTACAAATATTAGAAAACAAGGGCTAGCATTAGGATTACCCGTCACATTTTTGATTGATAAAAATGGTCATCTCATTGCTTCATTTAACGGTATGGCTCCATGGGCTAGTGACGATGCCAAAGCGTTTATAGAAGCTGCCATTAAAGAAACACAGTAATTTAATAACCACACCTTTTTAAACGTTGTATCATTAAATCCAGTGCCGACAAAAAAACGGAACGGTCTTTGTGACCAAAAGGGCGGGGACCGCCTGTCGCATTACCCTGCCCACGCAAATCTTCCATCAAGTTGCGCATCGCTAAAGCTTGACCAATCGAATTGACATCAAAAATGCGCCCTGTCGGTGAAAGGCAAACGCCCCCTGCCCGCACAACACGCGCGGCTAAAAGAATATCACTCGTGATCACAATACTAGCCTCATGCACATGCTCCACAATCCAGTCATCTGCACAATCAGGCTCTCTAGCAACGATGACTCTTTCAAGAAGCACTTCATCTGGAAGAACCAAAAAACGATTTGCAACAATAAATGTTTTAAGCTGATAACGATTCATAACACGATAAATTTCAGACTTTACAGGACAAGCATCAGCATCAACCAACAAAGTGATGGCAGGCTTTATCCGTGTATTCGTCTGTTGGCTCTCACTCAACAACAGGCTCTTTCATTCATCTAAATGTTGCAAATGATGATTGCGATAAAACATAATTGCCGCGTTTATTTCACCTCCCAAAATAAAAATTGCACTTAACATATAAAGAAAAATAATAGCAACCATGATGGATGCTAACCCCGCATAGGTAGAAATATAATTAAACATTGCCAGATACTGAGCAAAAGCCGTAGAAGCTATAAACCAGAGAAACATAGTTACAAAAATTCCTGGTAAAATATCTATAATTTTTCGTCGCCCAGCTGGCAACCATCTATGAATAATTAAAAGGCTTATGAAGAGGACAACAAACACAATTGCATAGCGCCACAGACGAAACACACCAATATATTCATCAATAAAAGAAGAATGATCTCGCATAATTTTGATTAACAAAGGTACTATAATTAATGAAAAGCTAAGCACCACAAGACCGATTGCTCCAATAATCACAAAAAACAAGCTTTGCAAACGACAAAAAAACAAACTCCGCCGATCAACGACGCGATAAGCTTTATTCAAAGCTGTACGCAAAGCCTCCACTCCGTTAGAAGCAAAATATGCTGCTCCAATAACAGAAATTGTTAACAAACCTCCTCGATGAATAGTTGAAACATTGATAACCTCTTGCGACAAAGGCTCTGCAATCGCATCTGGCAATAACTGTACAAGTGCTTTTATTTTTTGCGGTGTATAGGTAAAAGCTCCGAGAAAACGAGCAAAAGAAGTTCCAAAAATAAAAAAAGGAAAAAACGACAAAAGCCCTGATAGCGCGACATGGCTTGCAAAAGCATTCCCATTATCACGCACATAATGGCTCACAGCATTGACAAGAATACGATAGCTATACCCAAATATATTTCTTATCAAAGTTTAACACTTTCTGACGGAATCTCTCTTTTAAAAATCTATGTTTTAAAAATTATTTATACTTGATAAAGAAAGGTCTCTCCGTGCAAAAATCAAGCATATTTTAAAAGCAAGAATAAATATAATCAAGCGCAATCACTCTATATCAAATCACCAAAGCGAATGAACAAATCTTCCCAATGTCTCAAGCGAATAAGAGGAAAGTATAATCGCTTCACTGTATTTTGCATACGAACCCTTGCAATCATTCATCATTATGACTTGTAACAAGCAACGATCCATCCTGATTGCATACACACTATGAGCACACTCATCTCTTAAATTTTGGTGCCAATCTTTTCATCATCTCCGAAAATAAATTTCGACATCAAAATATACCGCATTATTTACAAACAAATCTTTCCACTAAGCAAAAGTGAATGATTTTACACCTTTTCTATACCCTCTTGAAGAACTACCTGACGCCCAAAATCAGGTGCATCAATTTCCTGCCCTGCAGCAATAATGCTGCGCCGCACTTCTCGCGTGCGCGTAAAGAAATTAAACAGCACTTCTCCATCTCCTTGATGAATTGCTCGCTCTAAATACGCAAGACCTTCATTAAAACGGCTCAGCATTTCCAAGATAGCATCTTTATTATGCAAACAAATATCGCGCCACATCACAGGATCAGAAGACGCTAAACGCGTAAAATCACGAAATCCTGAAGCTGAATAAGCAATCACTTCTGAATTGGTTACCTTCTCTAAATCACTCGCTGTCCCAACAATATTGTACGCAATCAAATGCGGCAAATGTGAAACAACAGCCAAAACAAGATCATGATGCTTAGGATCCATTGTCTCAACACGTGCACCACAAGCTTCCCAAAAAGCAGTTAATTTTGCTACAGCAGCAGCATCATTATCGGCAGAAGGCGTTAAAATACACCAACGATTCATAAATAAATCAGAAAATCCAGCATCTGGTCCAGAATATTCAGTTCCAGCAATTGGATGTCCTGGGATAAAATGAACAGACTTTGGTAATAAATGCGCTATTTCTGCAATCACCAACGCTTTTGTAGAACCAACATCACTCACAATCGCCCCCGATTTTAAATGATTACGAATGGTTTTTACTACCTCCGCACTAGCTCCAACAGGCACAGCAATAATAACTAAATCTGCTCCTTTAACAGCTTCTGCGCTATCGGTTGTATAAAAATCTCCAAGCTCTAATTCACGCGCTCTTTCTAATGTTTTTCGGCTACGCGTAGCGATAGTAACTTGGTTTGCAAGACCTTTCTTTTTAATAATCCTTGCTAAAGAAGAGCCAATCAAACCGATTCCAATTAGTGCTATTTTTTCAAACCCAATAGGAGGCATTTTTCACCTTTAAAATAATAACAAGACCACGATAAGTACCTGATACTGATAATAGAATAGTTAAGCGTTTTGACAATCACAGCTAAGCAGTAGAGCTACGCATCCACCAATAGCCACCGCGCAAATCGTCAATAAATTGTTTTTATTTAGAAAATATATCAGAAAGCTGCAAAAGAGAGCGTAACATTCGACCTTAAAACTGTTAATGCATTGGTTAAATATTTTCTATTGTACATAATAAAAGCTGTCTCTACCACAAATTCTTAATCAAAAACGATAATAAATCTATGCAAAGAAATCTGATAACTCTAAAATTACTCTTCTTCTCTCAATAACGCAAACAAAAAAGCGCGATATCTTTAATTAAAAAGCAATAGATACCCATCACAATCAAATATTTTAAGAAAATCCATTTGGCAAATATTTTAAGAATTCATTTGGCGCCGCGCAATAATTGTCAATCCCAACAAAGCTTGACGAATGATAGCTTCACCCAAAAGCGGATTTTTACGGCTATCCAAAACAACACGTTGGATTCGCTCCATTGCGTAAGAAATTTGTTCCATTCCCCAATATTTCAAGGCACGTTCAACTGTTTTTTTCCGCTGAAAAAAAATCGGCGGATGCGCTTGAGAAATCGCTGTAGCAGCACTTTTACCTTCAACATCTACTTGATAACGCAAAAGTTGTAATTGCTGAAAATGCCTTTGCGCAGTACTCAAAATAAAAAAATGCGTGCCCTGCATAGCTGTATGTCGACTAAAATATGTTTCAAAATTCGCTACATTACCTAGTAAAACAGCATCAATTACTTCATCGTAAGAAAGCGCACTGACATCGCTCACTACAGCCTTCACATCCTCAAGAGAAATATGTGTTTTGCCTAAAGCATAAAGACAGAGTTTCTCCAATTCACCACGCGAAACAAGATGATCCCCTCCCAAATTATGAAGCAACCACTTGCGTGCATCTAAAGAAAGAGTCACATTAAAGTGACCTAAAACTTCATCAATTAACGTGTCGAGAGAGCGGATATCATCAGCAAAACAAGGCAACGCCATTGCTGGGGATGCCGTTTCAATAACATTACGCAGTCCCGTCCCTTTTTTTAGATCCCCTGCCTCAATTAAAACAAAACTTTTTTCTGGTGGTTCTTTAATTAAAAGCTTAAGCGCAGCAAGGAAATTTTTTTGATTAGCGCCATTAGAAATCCATATCAAACGATCACCACCAAAAAGTGATAAAGTACGTGCCTCATCTCCCAATCGTGCAGGATCTTTATCAATCTCAGCTGCATCCAAACGCACAGTTGCAAAAGGATCTTCCACTGCTACCTGCGCAAGCTTAATAAAACGCTGTACACGCTCACAAACAAGACCACGATCAGGTCCATAAATGAGAACAATGGGAAAAGAACGTGAAAAATGCGTTAGAAAGCGATCAACTTCATGCGCTTTTTTTTGAGCCAAAACATTAATCCACTAAAAGTTTGTTATCATCAAGAACTTTAATACAAATTTTTTGAAACATATCTATGAGACCACTCACTCACATCCAACCTTTTCTTTTATGACACCCCAATGAATACGTAATCATTATTCCACATTTGGTACATTTTCAGATAGTAACAGCGCGACTAAAGAAAAGTAAAAACGCTCTGCTATAAGAACTCAATTTTTTCAAATAACATTGCCGTTTTACACGCTCCAATTACCTAATTTATCAAGCATTTCCACTATTCTAGGGTATCAAAGCATTTATTGAAGCCGAAGGAATACACTAAATTTGTATCAGAAAATTTCATCTATTTCCTTGGAATAAATTTTATAGTGCCTTAACAAAAAAAATGCAATATTAATAGCTTTTGCGTCTTTTAAACGAACACGTTAATTCAACAACTCTTAACCACACATCTTACACTTATTTTATTGACTGTACTATAATCCACTTCTTCTGTATTATGATTCATTATATTATATCCTGCCTCAAACTTATTTACTGTATAGTGATCCATTCCCATCGCGATTCGATTTAAACTAAGAAAACACATAAAAAAAATAGCAACTTTAAACCCAAAATTAGCTGTATTTTTTTCGACAAGCCTCTTGAAAAACTGCTTAAAATAAATGACTCTTATGAGTAGTCTCACGATAATATTCCTGCCCACGTAATAATGATACTGCATCGAACATTTTCACTTCCTCCTTTCATATTTTGTTATGCAAATGTTTCAACACTGACCTAACTTGAGGCAAAGTGCTTTCCATTTACCTTAAAAATAATCAAGATAAAGTCACTAAATATTTACATTAATATTTATATTTTGATATAAAATTAATTAATATCAACGCTGTATTTTGTCACTTCAATTTTATAGAAAATAGAAATTTTATCGTTAGCAATCTAGTATTATCTGAACTTTTATAGAATGCTGTATAACAGTTGATGGATTTCTTTATTTTGAATTGTGTAACAAAGTTTTTTAGTGAAGAACATATTGCCTCTATGTTTCAAAAATGATGAAAATATCTAAAATGACCACCTTAAAAACTCTTAAAATTGCCAAAACTGAAAAGATAAAAATATTTTTTGTCGCATTCATAACGCAATATAGATTCGCAATTAAGCTTTAAGGATGAAAAACCATTTTGAAACATAATGAAAAGTGACCATAATAGTAGATAAAAGCTTATGGTACTCCTCCTCTCTGTAACTCTTGCTGCATCAGAGGATGTAACGTGGTTTTGTTTTTCTGAATTTATAATATACGTCCTTTTAAAGAGGACTTAAAATTAACCATTATTTCCATTTTTTTAATATTAAAAAATAAATTTACACTGAAATATTATTTTTTTGTTGCAATTCAGATAAGCCTACGCCATACAGATAGTGCTTAAAGTGGAATATGTTCCAAATATATTGAGCGGGTGTAGCTCAGGGGTAGAGCACAACCTTGCCAAGGTTGGGGTCGTGGGTTCGAATCCCATCGCCCGCTCCATAAATTTTATTTTCTTGTAGCCTGCTATTAGGTTTTGCGCTAATTTATTTTTTCAAAATTAAAAGTGATTGCATTAATATGTAATTCAATGGATAGCGTGTACCACACCATAAAAAAACAAGAAGCATTCCTATTTTCTAACTAATAATTAATGAGAAAATGTGACAATATTCTACTTATTATTGACACGACATGTTACAGTTTTATGAAGTTACTAATATCGGAAAAATATCAGTTATTTTTCAAGCCTCTGGAGTTTATTTAGTATCGTCATTCAGACTGCTGAAAAATACGTTACCTATTAAAAAATTTTCCACAACAACATACTTCTCTTGATGAACTTGGAATTGTAAATTAATCATTTATGTGCTGGCACCTATTTTATAATTTGCCAGATTCTTTTTGTATAATTCACCCTGAACATGTTTTTAAGAAACTCTATTATAAAAAAGACTGAAGGCATATTGCGCTTTGATAATGAAAAAGAAGACTATGAATGACTTCCCCATTTAAATGATCTTATTAAAAAAATGAATTTATACTTCAAGGCACTACTCTCATTTGCATTTACATATAATAGCATTTTGTGAGGGAAACAAAAGCTTATACGATTTCAATCACAGCTACTATAGCAATTAAGGTTATATCTATTTATCCTGAATTGAATTTTTTCTAAAAACCCATCTCAACTTTTATAAAAACAAAATAAAATTTTCTTCCTTTTTGTTCAAGAAAAGTGAATATTTTTGCTTATTCTCATTTATTTTTATAAGTTATTTAAGTGATTTTTTTTTACTGTTAAAAATTAACGCAATCTGCTTTATGAACATCTACGAAAAATAATGATTTTATGATTACAAAATGCACCATATTCAAATAAACGATCTTTATACTTTATCAAACCGTTTAATCACTGCACTCCATGCAGATTTGAAAATTAAATACACCACCTTTACAAACTATTTTTGTAAAGAGTAAAGTGCTGCACTAAGTCCTTTAAATGGTACAATGAAAGAAAATATTTTTCCTTCTTTCATTTTATAGGAAATGCGCACATCTTTGTTTTTCTCTATTTGCCCAGTTAAAATTGGTTCTACTGGTGATTGCGCTAAGCAGACTATTCGGCTGCACTCTTTATAATGAATAAGAATAGGCTTTTTAACTCCATCCACAAATATTTGAATAGGAACACTCGTATCAGCTTTTGGCAATGTTCGAAAAAGCATCACTGCTTGACCATTTTTTGTAGAAACAAGAGACCAACTAAAAATAGTATTACCCCTTTGATCATGGACAGTCTGCGTCACATTACATATACCTTGATGAAGTGATTTTTTTTCATCACAAATCAAAGTCCAATTATAAAACTGCATAATGATTCGGCGTGTTTCACCAGGCCCTCCCCTAGGAACGGACAATTGTGGTGGATGCACCGTATACGCATCATCGTTTTCATTAGAAAAGCTTTCACCATTGCCTAATAAGAAAAGTATAAGAAAAATTTCTACTAAAACATTTCGTTCTTTTATAATCTTACTACTTTTTTTTATCGTCATTTTAATCTTAAGGCACTTTACCCCTCCCTCAGACCTAAACGCTCTTTGCACTGGTTACTGATAAATTGGAACAAATATTCCACTTTCAAATGTATAACCCGTGTAAAAATAAATGCAGATTAACTACGCTATTATGCTATATACCACTATCAAATGAAATATCGAACTTTCTGGAACTTGTAATATAATTTAGATATAAACCTGACTCATAACCGCAACTTGTATCGCCTCTTTCTGAAAGCACTCAATGACAAAATTTAACACTTAAAACTTCATATCAGTATAATTTAGCCTCATTACTACCATCATTTACAATACTGTTGACTTGCTCATCTATATTTTTTGCACCTTCGAGAATAGCCTCCAATCTATTTTTTTATGTAATTTTACAACTTTTTCCTATTTACCGTTTCTTTTAAATCTGATGCGATACAATTATCAAAAGCATTGCTAATAAAAATTGATCCATTTTCATTAATTCTGGTAACTCAGATTCTGGCGTCTCATAATAAATTGAGCTCAATAAACAAATTCATTATAAGCAGAGATTTAGCAATAAAACTCATGACTTCTTCAGTTATGCC
This sequence comes from Bartonella propinqua, assembly GCF_047263965.1. NCBI lineage: Bacteria > Pseudomonadati > Pseudomonadota > Alphaproteobacteria > Hyphomicrobiales > Bartonellaceae > Bartonella > Bartonella propinqua. Next base: position 89,694 of record NZ_JBLEBK010000001.1, read on the forward strand.
ATAAAGTGCATAAAATGTATGCTTTCTAATTCCGAACTGTGCACTTTCAATAAATCTATTAAACTGCTCTTCTGCAGTTATTCTTGTCTCAGTTTCATCAATATTAGACTTTTCACAACCAATAACATTATCTGTACCACAAAATCATCATCACCCGTAAAAACGATAGTATCGTAACTAGAAATCTTCTCATTCTATTTTGTGGGACGTTTATTATACTTCACCTGACCAACATCATTGTCGCCTAAATTCTTTGCCCCTGTTATCGCAAAATTCATAGCAAAATAAAAGTCTTGATAAAAATATAAATACCGTAACTCCCAATGAAACCACTTTAATTTAATATATTTCGAATATAAATTTTTCGTATTCTAATAACAACATATTTAAAACATAAAAACGGACATTTTTGCTTTATGAAAAATTAAATAAATGGTTTTTCTTAAGTGTTTGTGAAAGATAAAAAGGGATTTATTTTTTAACAGCTTATTTTATTGCAATCATAATAAGTATTAAATTCGGTCATCTTAGCTATATTATATATAGGGTATTAACCAAAATAGCAACAAGCAGTGATTGCTTTTTATAGAAGCTATAGAGGATAGTTTATATAAATAGTATATTTTGTTGATAGAACCAGAACCACTTTCTTGCCTTTGTCAATAAGAGCAAAGGCAAGTAGGTTTTTAGAGATGTATTTTTATCAGTTTAGCATCATATTGAATCCTGCACCGATTCCCCAGTGTCCTCCAGATCCCGTAACTGATATATTAGACTGAATAATTCCGTCTTCAGATGTATATCCAGTACCAAAAGCAAATGCAGATTGACTACGCCATATGCCGCTACCAAATGCAATACTTAACTTGCCTGGTGTATCGTTATAACGCAAATTAGATACAGCTAAACCAATAGCTGCAGCTTGCCTTGCTTCTTTTCGTGCATTTTTTATACCATAATTTAAAATGTCAAACTTCATATCTGTATAGGATTGAGTTTCCCTGATGATACTCGTTACTTTATTATCTGTGTATTCTTTCGCACTACTAAGAACAAAGTCTGTCTTTTCTTTCAACTGACCTCCATTTACTGCCTGCTTCGAGCCTATCTCAACACTGCCATTAGCAACATTGTCAATCACAACTGGATCACCTTCTTTCTCGCCAGCCAAGGTAATAGTATTGGTCTTTGTACCATCTGAGTTTTTATCATAAGTAACAGCACCATCAACGACCTTATTTTCAACATCTTTTATTTTTTGATCTATATCGTCTACTTTCTTGGCAACACTATCAACCTTCTGGTTAGTTTCCCAAAGCTGCTCTCCATTCACTGCATCCGTAGAACCTTTGTTAACTTCACCTTTGGCTACATTGGTAATATTACTAGATGTTCCATTATGGCTAGCGTCATACGCACCTTTATCATTATCCCAAACCAAACCATTAGATGGAATATTATTTTCAAGATCATTAATACGATCATTAACGCTTAACAGACCATCACTGACAGCGTCAAAAGCATCTGAAACAGTATTATAGACATTCTTTTCACCAGATTTACCCGCGTTATTGAGTTGTGCAACCTCAAATTTTGGAGAGACCCATTGACCATCCATATATCCAGCACCACCGCCTAAATACGCAGCAAGCTTATTGCTCATCAAATAAAGCTGATTACCTGTTACAGCCTCTGTTGAACCTGCTGCAATATTTCCATCCAGAAGATATTTAAGTTTGCTATTACTTTTTTCTCCTTCTTTTCCATGTAAAGCAACAAAAGCCTCATCAGTATCACTCCACAACAAAGCATTTGAAAGTTTATTGCCAACAGTACCACCATTCTCCATATCCGTGAGAAAGTCACTAACCCCAGCAAACGCAGAAGCAACATCTCTATATGTCTCACCCATCACCGTATAAGTTGGTGCGACACCATTCAATATATCCGCACTACCGCCTAAATACGCAGCAAGTTTATTGCTCATTAAATAAAGCTGATTACCCGTTATGGCTTCCGTTGAACCCTCAAAGATACTTCCATCCAGAAGATACTTAAGTTTGCTATTACTTTTTTCCTCTCCTTTTCCATGTAGAGCAACAAAAGCTTCATCAGTATCACTCCACAACAAAGCGTTCGAAAGCTTATTGCCAACAGTACCACCATTCTCCATATCCGTGAGAAAATCACTAACCCCAGCAAACGCAGAAGCAACATCTCTATATGTCTCACCCATCACCGTATAAGTTGGTGCAACACCATTCAATATATCCGCACTACCGCCGAAATATTTTGATACATTTTCAGCAATCTTAGCAACATTCTGATCAGTAGCGAAAAGCTGGGAACCATTAACAGCCTGTTTTGAGGTTTGAGAAAGTTCTCCAGCCTTAATGCCTTCTATCTCTTTATTGCCAGCATTAATACCATCAATCGTCACTTTTGGACCATCAATCATCACTAAACCAGTGGCATCTAAGGTATTACCTCCTATCTTTACACTATTGAGTGTAATATCCTTCGCTAAATCAAACTGTATTTTATGATTTCCATCGCCTCTTGTAATGATGAAGTTTTCACTTCCAGCCGAAAAATCTACCAAATCATCTATTGTAACATGTGTTGGATATTCTCCGTTAACAGACAATTGCCACCCTTTTACAGCCAATTCTCTTAGAGCTTTTAGCTGCGCAACATTTACTGCATCGGTATCTTCACTTCCCGCTGCTACCCCTACAATTTGCCGTGTTACTCCACTTTCAATATCACCAATACTCAAAGCACCATTAGTACTTCTCCACACAATATTGTTATTAGCTGTGCTAACACCTGTTAAAGGATCATAACCTAGTACACCACGTCCAACACGAGCTATAGACATCTCACCTAAAGCAATACCACCTTCAACAATTGCTAATGCATTAGACCCAAGAGCTATCGATGATGCCATTATAGCAGATGCCTGCATCCCTAAAGCAACGCTATTCTCACTTCGTGCTGTTGCATTTAAACCAATATAAACGCTACTTTCATCCCATGTTACTGTAGCGGATTTAACAGAAACTTCAGCCCCTCTTAATGCCCGCGCATCTTCATCCCAAAAAACTGGTGTCCTCTTTATTCTATAAGCATCATGTATGGCATCAGAAATAACATCAGCCACCACAAAATAATTACCATTCCCGCTCACAAGATCATCACCCGTCCACTTTAACTGTTGAGTAATCGTATCTGCAATTATTGCTTTATCAAAACTTAAACTATTGCCTTTACAACCAATAACTCTATCTACACCACAGTGGTCGTAATAATTAGTGAAAACAATATTATCATGACTACTTTGAGTAAAAAGTGTATGAGAACTATCTATATTTAAGATAGGTTGTTTTGTTGGTGCAAAATTTGCAGCAAAAACAGGAGATGCACTCGATAAGAGTATAACTCCTGTAGTTCTCAAAAGAGCTGCTTTAACCAAACTTTTTATTGAATATGATTTTTTCATGAAATCCCCCCAATCAAAATATATTAAAAACATAAAAGATATATTTTGCCGCTAGTTTCACTCTCTTGTAACTGTGTACGGAATCTTAAATTTCTGCGCTTATGCGTAGTATGTTTTGTTCGTAATGAGTCTTTAAACTAAAAAGCTCATTAAATAAATACAAAAAAAGATATAATTTACAATTTAAAAATAACTAATAGAATATTTTTTAATTTTCGTGAACAAAAGTCATTATTTCATAATAACTTATTAATAAACTTCCTTAATTTTATTTCTTTCTGTAATAATAATATTTATTTTAAAACAAATCATAATAGATTTCTTTTTGTTGCATACAATGCAAGGTACAATAATAGTAAAGTTTTTCTATTAAAGTGGAAAAATATTGGAATATTTTTATAAAAACTGAGTCTGTAGCGTTATTATGAGACTCATATTCAGTGTAAATATTTTTTTGAAAATAAAATTTCGCCCTTGCCTTTAATCAAGACAAGGGCGAACAATTTTTTACTAATGTATTTTATTCACTGTCAGTTCAGTGTAAAATTAAACCCTGCACCTATCCCCCAATGACCGCCAGAACTCGTTAAAGATAAATTGGACTTGATATCCCCATTTTCAGACGTATAGCCAGCACCAAAGGCAAATGCAGACTGACTACGCCATATACCGGTACCAAATGCAATACTCAGTTTTCCAGGTGTGTCATTATAACGTAAGTTAGACACTGCCAATCCAATAGCTGCAGCTTGTCTTGCCTCTTTTCGTGCATTTTCTATACCATAATTTAAAACATCAAACCTCATATCTGTGTATTGTTTAGACTTTTCAACAGCATCATCGATGGCATCAACAACAATATTGTTTACCCGTTGGTCTGTATATTTCTTTGCATCTTCAAGAGCTATCTTCATTTGCTGTTCAGTGTAATCATGCAACTGTCCACCATTTACTGCTTCTTTTGATCCTTTTTTAATATTACCATCAGCAAGATTGTCAATTAATACAGGCTCACTTTCATCGCCTCCTGCTAAAGTGATCTTATTTGTCTTTTCACCGTCTTCATTTTTGTCATAACTAACAACCCCATCGGCAAAATCATCAAATTTATTCTCAATATCAGTAACTAAACCACCAATATCAGCAATCGTATTCGAAATATTGTCAACCCTATTTTCAAGATGCTGAACATCCTTTTCAACACCATCAATACGATTGTTCGTTTCCCAAAGCTGTGCTCCATTCACTGCATCTGTTGAATCTTGTGTAACTTCACCTTTGGCTACATTGGTAATCTTACCAGCTTGACCATTATAACTAACGTCATAAGCTCCTTTATCATGATTCCAATGGACAACATCTGAATCAAATTTGTCTGTCGCCTCATTAATACGATCATTTATATTTTTCATACTATCATTAACGCCACCAAATGCATCAGCAACACTCTGATACTGCTGCTTACTAACACTACCATCTGAATTGAATTGAGAAATCATAAAACTAGGCGCTATCCATTGCCCATTCTCATACTTAGCACCACCGCCAAGATAAGCAGCAAGCTGAGTACCCATTGAATAAAGCTGCGAACCATTGATTGCTTCTGTTGAAGTTAGAGAAATCTCTCCACTCATAACACCAGAAAGTTTTCGCTCTTGTTCCTTACTATTTGCAATATTGATTTCCAGTCCATTTGTCGCTTTACCAATGGTGATAGGGCTGTCATTGTCTTTTTGTTGAACAAGGTCATTCTCTATCACATTGGAAACCAAGTCATAAATACCTGTTAAAGAAGTATCGACAGCATTAAAAGCGGTTTCCACATTATCGTATATCCTACCCTGAATATTATAATTTGGTGCAATACCTTCTAGCACATTTGCACCACCACCAAGATATAGCGATATATGTTTAGCAATATTAAGCGCACCTTGCTGCACCTCATCAAAGTAATCACTAAGCTCCGTAACCTCAGTACTGAGAACATTAACTTTAGTATCAACCTCAAAAAGCTGTGAACCATTCACTGCTTCTGTTGAATTTGCTGAAAGCATACCATTCGCAACACCAGAAATTTTCCGAGATTGTTTATCCTCATTTGCAATATTGATTATAACACCATCTTTTTTTGCACCGATAGAGATATAACTCTCACCTGCTGTACTTGCCTCATGGTACTCAACGATATTATTGCTTACACCATTATCACCCATACTGTCAGCTATTAAATTTTCTAATTCTTTTTTTACTCCTTTCAACTGTGAAAGATTAACTGCATCTTTCTCGAGTACACCATCTCCTACCCCTGTAATTGTTTTAAAATCTCCATGAATCCCACCTTTAGTCATCCTTGGACCACCTGTAATCATAAAACCAGCATTACTCATACTGCTAAGCCCTGTTGTAACACGACCAACCTGAATGTGCTCAGCCAAATCAAATGTTATATTATTTTCATTATCTCTTGTTATTTTGACATTTAGTTTATTTTCATAATCATCAGTAAATCCTTGCAAATTAACCTTGCTATTCGACCCAATAATCGTACTATCCGTCCCATTAACGGAAAGCATCCACCCTGCTCCGATTTCATTTTTGATAGCATTATTCAACTGTCCTAAATTAACTGCGTCGCTATCTAGAGTTCCATTTGCCAACCCTGTAATCTTTTTATTACCAGCAT
>NZ_JBLEBK010000001.1:95978-448140 GCF_047263965.1 Bartonella propinqua
CATTCAACCCTAATAGGATTTCATTATCCTCGCTTTTCGTAATCTTTATATTATTATTACTTCCAGATGAAAAATCTACTGTACTGCCCGCTTTAACAGCTGTTGAAGTTCCCCCATTAGAAGTTCCCCCATTAACAGAAAGTATCCATTCCCCTCCTCCTCCTTGTAATGCTAATTTTCTTACAGCTTTTAGCTGTGCAACATTTACTGCATCGGTGTCGTTAGTCCCTGCTGCCACACCTATAATCTGCCGTGTCATTTTACCATTCTCACCAACACTAAATGCACCTGCAGTGCTTTTCCATGCAAGTTCCTCACTTGCTGTCAAATTATTCAAGGAGGGATCATAACCCGCAATTTTTTTGGCAGTGTTAGAGATAGATCCCCCACCCACAGCAACACCATCCTCAACAGTTACCTGTGCATTTGCACCAACAGCAACTGCATGAAATTTATCAGTATAAGTATTGGTACCTATAGAAATTGCATCCTTACCAAACGCAAGTGCTTTTCTTTGTGCAATACTATTATCACCAGTAGAGTAACCTTCAGGATCAGTACTACCTATTGCAATAGTACCTTGACTTTTAGCTTCTGCCAGATGGCCTATAGCAATCCCATATTTTCCCTCTGATTTTGATGTTTCCCCTATAGCAACCCCATAGTCCGCCTTTGCATTCGCCCCATATCCTAAAGCGACAGAAGCATAACCCAGTGCCGCTGTACTACCCCCCAAAGCGACAGAAGAAGTACTTTGCGCCACTGCACTTGTCCCTAAAGCGACAGTGTAACCATTCGCTGCCTCTGCACTTTTTCCTATAGCAATAGACAAATTACCACTTGCACTTGCATCAGTACCCATACTAATTGAATCCCCCGATATAGCTCGTGCTTTCCTAATTTTTGCGGGTGCATCATTCACACTAAATACTTTTAAATCATTTCCTACTGCTGGAGATTTACAATCAGTTGCAAAAGCGTAAATACTAAAAATATCGGGCGTAATATTAGCACCATTGCCTGTCAGTACCTCAATATAGCCACCATCACTACTTGTAAGTCCATCACCAGTCAAAGCACAATAATTATCATCATTACTTAAAGTGGGACTGCCATTACTATCTTTAGCATAAATCACATTATGATTACTTGTGCTGTGAATAGCTTGTTCTGTTATAGCATTATTTGCAGAAAAAACAGGAGAGACACTCGATAAGAGTGCAGCCATTGTACTTCCCAACGCAACCGCTTTAACCAAATTGTTTGAATATAATTTTTTCATAAGAACTTTCTCCACCTAAGCCCAACATCATCACAACGCACAAAAACCCTTACGCTTCCTTGCTTTGCGCACCAGAAAAACTAATAAATAAAGACAAAACATCCCCCTCCCTGATACCGACATCCATTACAGCATCATCCTAAAATCTCTGAAAAGACGTTGAATCTATAAAAGTCCCCAACCCTTTTAATTGAAGGGATTCAAGTTAAAAAATGAAGGAAAGCATACAATTTTAAAAATACAAATACTGTATAATCTCCATTCCAAAACATAACGATTTATCTCCTGATACAAACATTGCTCCTACTTAAAGAGCAATTTTATCTTTCAAATAAAGCGGATAAGCAGAATGGCAAGAGTATAAAAATATTTTTTCAGTTATTTATAAAAACATTTCCCAGAAAATACTAAGAAAAGCATTTTATAATATCTGCCCCTATAAGCATAAATTTATGAATTGTTTAAATTATAATACCGTGGGCGAAATACGAAGCAATTATCCTCATCATCGCCATACTCTTAATGTATTTTACCTGCTGCAATCATCATGGTTCCAGTGATATTGTTGGTATTTGCACATCAAACAACGTAACCACAAAAAATTTAACCAGTTTGAGAAAACCCTCTTTCACATTTATTATGAAAAAAGAGCAGCCCAAGCTGCTAAATCTATCAACTTCACAGAACAACTTAAATAAATCCAAAATCAGATGATTTTTGAGACGTTTGACGCTTTAAGTCTGGCAAGTACAGTATAGCTTCTCAATTTATTGCTTCTTATTGAAAAAATTACTACTAAGCTTAAAGCCAAATATCTAAAATAGAATCTCCTCTGAACTCTTGAAAATTCATCCATGTAGACACCATAACGGTTTCAATCGGCATAGTGACTCGCTCATGAATTAAAATTTAGAAAATTTTGTCCAAACCAATCTCAACAATATATTCTTCGATAAAATCCCGTATCTTAACGCAATCACATTCAAAGTTGATGGAATCAATCATGTGGTGAACGTTCATTCTCAATGATCTGATGAATAGCCATGTTGTTCATAGTTACCAGCGCCGATACCTTGTAACAGATCAAATTGTAATTATTACAATATTTGAGCGAGAGCTTACGCAGCTAATTTTCTGTGGCTAAGCGAATACAACCAGTTTTTTGTTTTGTATACCGTATTTGCAATCTCAAATAGATTAATTCAATTATTCGTAGCAGCAAAAATACGATGCGCTCGCAAACGATTAAAAGCTACACCAAGTTGTTTTTTGCAACCACCAACTGTGCACCATCCATTCGTCATTGCGGCAAAAGACACCATTCCAAATTTCAAAACCAGTTGCGATGAAATAACGATCATTACTGTGTAGATCATACCTCAGGAAATTGGAGCACTTGAAAATATCAATTTCCGTTATGTAGAAATCAGCGATTTGTGTGGTATCAATTTTGAGCTGATCTTCCCTTACCATATAATGGACATTATTTGCCCAATCACAGCACATATATACTATATTTTGGGCAATCTTTGTAAGGAACATCGCCTTTAATGAACTGGTCATCAGTCAGGCTGAACTTTCTGTTTCAATGGGCATTGTTATCAACATCAATTGAAGTCAGCAATGGCGCATTTTGTTTTTTGTTTGGCTATTTCCACAAATATGTTGAATACTGGAAAATGGTATGTGGTAAACTTTTTTGCTCTGCCAAGGTCATACTCTGACACGTCATCGCTCGATTAAAATAATATGATAATCCTATTTTTTTGTGATTGTCATAACTTTTTCTCCTGCTAAAATGGATGCTATATATCCGTCTTTTGTGAGATTATACAGTAACTGCCTATAATAATGGGTAGTAATAATGTGATTCATATTTATAATTTATTCAGCCTTAAATATGAGTTTGGGGCACTTTTTGGGTACAACCTGAAAAAAAACTTAAAATCGAACTGGCAAAACGGTTGCATGAAATACGACACATCCTAGGATTCACAGAGTGCAACAGTTTGCCGATCATCTTTTCCTAATATTCGTCGAAAGTACTATCTGTAATTATTATGCAACTGACTTAACTTAAAAAACATCTGTGATGTTATTAAGCTGGCTTATAATTGGCAAAGATGAAATATTTACGGACATGACAAAAGCAAAAGCGGCAAGTTTTAAACTGTCAGCTATTTTCTTTAATTTAATTTCATGAAAACGCTTGAACACGTAGCTCTTATACGATCTATCGTGATTCAAAATAAAGTTCTCTAAGGATATAACAGAGTTAGTGGCAGAAACCTTATGGAAAGCTGCAAGAGCTTGTTTAAAACATCCATGATAGAGAAGAAGTCGAAGCTGCCTTTGCTGCTTTTCAAACTACATTTAAAGCATCAAATTGAAGTTGAAAAAACACATTTAGAAAAGATACAAAATACCGCTTAATAGCCATTGAAAATAAAAAATGAATGTGAAAATCTTTTTGCTTTTTTAGTGATATTTTGTTGATTTTGAAGCTGACTCCACTCTTTCTTCACTCTTTGTTCGATTTTTTTGGTATTAAAATTCTATTTGACAATATACCCATTTAATGAAAGAAATTATGCGTAAAAACAATAGCTTACTATGACTTTCTTTCTAATCCTACTTTTTCCCGCTTAATACAAAACGCTCTGTCAAACTACAACCATTTTAGCGCGTTACCTAACTTGAATTCCTTGAACAATATGTTTTTTTGAAGATTGCTCCTTTTCATCTTCATTTTTCATCCCATAATTCACAAAAATGGTGGACTGGACCGCGCCCTTTTCCCACTTTCAAAACATTTGAAGTTGCTAAAGTATTATTGAGATACTCTTTTGCTCTTTTGACTGCACAAACCAAAGATTCTTTCGGTAAAAGTGCCGCAATTGCAGCCGCAAGAGTACAACCTGTACCATGATCATTGGTAGTTATGAAACGGGGAGCTTCAAGCGTTACAAGACCCTCACAATCACAATAAATATCTGGGCTAGAACTGTCGTGGTTGGTCCCTTCCGTGCGATCAAGAGTGTTTAAGTGCCCACCTTTCAATAAAACTGCACCACAACCAAGTGTTAACAACTGTCTGCCATATTGGTACATAGCATTTAACGACCATTGCACTTTACTTCCCAATAATATAGCAGCTTCAGGCAAATTTGGCGTGATCAAAGTTGACATAGGAACAAGAACGTCACGAATCACTTCAATTGCATCAGATTTTAAAAGAACATCACCACTTTTTGCCACCATCACGGGATCAAAAACGATAAGACGAACCTTATAATAAGCTAAACGTTCTGCAATAATCTGAGCAATTTGAGCATTCGCTACCATCCCAACTTTAACCGCATCAACATGGATATCTTCAAAAACCGAATCAATTTGATCGGCAACAAAAGACGCATCCAATGCGTGAAAAGCGCGTACACCTTGCGTATTTTGTGCAACCACAGCTGTAACCACACTCATGCCATAGGTTTTCATTGCTGAAAAAGCCTTCAAATCTGCTTGCATTCCAGCTCCCCCAGAAGGATCTGTTCCAGCGATAGATAAAATCCGTGGAATAAAAAGTTTATCTTTACCAATCTGTGATGTCATGAATCCTGTCTCTTAACATTTTTAAATATCTAAAAGAAAAATATGTAATTGAAGTATGTTTTTCATGTAAATTGCATTATACATTGGTTTCTTTTTTCAGATACGAAACGGAAAAATACAGTGCTTGTCTTTCGTTCTCTTCTTTTTACATTCGCTTTTTATACAACAACCCTTGTTCAAATGATACTTTATGCACCCTTCTATTTTCTCATGCCACGCAAAAAAGCATGGATTGTACCTAAAACATGGGCACGCGTTACATTATTTTTACAAAAATATATTGCTGGTACCAATTATGAAATTGAAGGCATAGAAAATTTACCAAATGGAGCTTACATCATCGCTCCAAAACATCAATCTGCATGGGAAACCTTTAGCCTTGTACCCCACCTCGATGATCCCGTTCTCATTTTAAAACGTGAACTTACTTGGATTCCCCTTTTCGGCTGGTATATGGCAAAAACGCAAATTATTCCAATCAATCGCACAACCCCTGTTAAATCCCTTAAAACCATAATACAAAAGGCAAAACAAAAAGTAAAACAAGGACGTCAGATTTTAATCTTTCCCGAAGGGACACGTCGCCTCCCTGGTCAACAACCAGACTACAAACCAGGGATTGTTGCCCTCTATAATGAATTGAAGCTTCCTGTTGTTCCCATCGCCCACAATGCTGGTTTATATTGGCCACGCAATAATTTTCGCCGCTATCCGGGAACAATTCGTGTTCGTATTCTTCCTCCCATAGAAGCTGGATTAAATAAACGTGATTTCCTAGATCAATTGATACAAAAAACGGAAAAAGCTTGTGATGAACTGCTCTTACTAGCAGCTCAAGACTCCACTCCTCCCCCTCTGCCTCCCTCTACAATGAAAAAACTACAAACACTCGATCATCATTGAAAATAAACGCGTTTTTAATTAACCACTTGTCCTCTCTTGCATAGACTTAAAATCATTGTATGCTACATTAAAATAATTCTAAATATCTGGTAAAAAGTCATTGGATTTTCTTAATGCGGCAACTATTCTATAACTTGTTTTTGTCTTTCATATTAAGTTTGATGAGCACCCTTACTCTCGCTCATCCCTTTATCTCTGTTGACGTTGCAACTGGACGTATCTTAGAACACAATCAAGCCTTTGAGCGTTGGTATCCTGCCTCTTTAACAAAATTAATGACCGCATATGTCATTTTTCGCGCCATGAGCACAGGAGAAATTTCACCCAATAAACACGTTGTCATCAGTGAATATGCAGCAAAAGCTCCCGCTTACCGTTCAGGTTATAAAGCGGGTTCCATTTTGACACTCGATACCGCTTTAACGATTACTATGGTTAAATCTACCAATGATTTGGCTATTGCCATGAGTGAAGCTGTTGCTGGTTCACAAGAAGCTTTTGTACAACAAATGAATGCTGAAGCTCAGCGCTTAGGCATGTTTGGAACCCATTTTGCTAATGCAAGTGGATTATTTAATCCACACAATTATTCCACAGCACGTGATATTGCTCTTTTAGCAGTTCAAATTCGTCGGGAATTTCCCCAATATGCTCATTATTTTTCCATTCCAGCCATTGATTTTGGTGATAAACGGAAGATTCAGCCTAATTCCAACAATCTCATTGGTCGTTTTGATGGAATAGATGGCATGAAAACAGGATTTATTTGTGCTTCTGGCTTTAATCTTGTTGCTTCAGCAACCCGCAATCAACGCACAATTATTGCTGTTGTTTTAGGATCTCATAACATCAGTGCAAGAGAAAAAAAAGCTGCCCAGCTTCTTGACACAGGCTTCTCACACCAAGGATCGCTCCAGTTAACATTAGCAACACTAGAGCCCTATGGGACAAAAATGGCACAAGCAACCGATATGAGGATACACACATGCACTCCTGAAGCCACAAAAATAAATGTGGATTCTTATGATAATAAAGGAAATATTATCCTTACTTCACCTTTAATCACTGATTCACCTTCTTCCATTCTTCCTTTACCAGTACGACTTATTAGCGCGCCACAAACACATAAAATCAAAGCAAAACCGCTACCACGTCCCAAACCAGTCCCCCCTCCCCTGCCACGAAGATAGAAAACCGTATAAATTAATGATGAATATAAAAACAACGCGCATTCCTATTGCTCTTATTACGGGATTTTTAGGTTCTGGAAAAACAACTTTTCTCAACCGAATGCTGCGAGATCCTCTTTTGGCAGATAGTGCTGTCATCATCAATGAATTTGGTGAAGTGAGTATTGATCATCTTCTCGTTAAAAAAACGACTGAAGGGATCATCGAACTTGCCAATGGTTGCTTGTGTTGCAATTTGCGTAGTGATCTCATTGATACATTGATTGATTTGATTGATCGCATTCATAAAGGACACCTAAAACAACTCAATCGCATTATTATTGAAACAACAGGCTTGGCTGATCCTGCTCCTATTTTACAAGCTATTTTGAGCCATCCTACCTTAATTCAAACATTGTCCATTGATGTTGTTATTGCAACATTTGACACATTAAGCACACTTTCCATACTTGAACGTTATCCTGAAATACAAAAACAATTAGCATTCGCTGACAAAATTATCCTCACAAAAACAGATCTCTCTGACAAAAAAATGCTCTCTGGCACACTCATCAGTGCACTCAAAGCGATTAATCCTACAGCGCAAATCATCGATGCGCATTCTGATCAATGCTTATCAAGTGTATTAATCAATAAAACATTATCAGATGACAAAGGAAAAAATGCTGCACTTAAACAATGGCTTACCACTGCCCCACACGATCACATTCACCATAGAACCATTCGTACCTTTTCACTAGACTGTGATGAACCTATTGATTATGCAACGATAGAAGCTTTTTTAGATACCCTAAAAAACCTTTATGGCGCAAAATTACTACGTATCAAAGCAATTATCGCATTGCGTGATGACCCGCATCGACCATTTGTATTGCACGGCGTACAAACATTTTTTCATCCACCAATAAGGCTTTCAGCATGGCCAAAAGGAATCACACAAACTCGCTTTGTCATCATTGCCGATGGAGTTGAGAAAGAAGCGATACAAAAGCTCTTTGATGCTTTTTTAAACAAACCAGCAATAGATACTGCAGATAAAACCGCTTTATTGGAGAATCCCCTGACTATTCCAGGGATGAAATTTTAATTTTTCCTCAAATTTTTAATGAGTAAAAATTTTTGACAAACATAACAAACATATATGTTATGGCAGATTTCCAAACACGCTCTTCTACGATGATAGCATAAACGCCAAACGCACCCATCCCCTTTTATAAAAAGAAGAAAATATTCTCAAAGAAATAAAGAAACCTCTATCTTTACGATAAAATTACACTCACGGCACTACAGAAGCTGAAACTTTCTTAGTTAGCATCATGACTAAAAATATAACGTTTTTTATTATCAACAGAAATTTTTGGAGGGGTACGCTTCAATTCAAAGAAATCGTAACCTTCCTTTAGCATTACCCAAAACTGATAATGTGGGCTAGCACGATGACGTTCCATATTGGCAGCAGTCATGCGGAAAGGGAAAGCGTGGAACTGAAATTCTCTCTGTCCCCCTCTAAAAGCGTCCCGCGCAAAAGCATAAATCTGTGCCATATTTTTATCACTCATGGCATAACATCCCATAGAACTGCAAGAACCATGAACCATAAGATGACTTCCTGTGCGACCATGCACTTGGTCATAAAGGTTAGGAAACCCTATATTAAAGGAAAGATAATATTTTGAATAAGGATTCATTTGGTCTGCACTAATAGTATAAAAACCTTCTGGCGTTTGACGATCTCCCTCCCTATATTTAGGTCCAAGCTGACCTGACCATTTGCAAATGCCATAGCGAGCGATAAGCACAAAGATCCCTCTACGGTTCTGCTTCCAAATTTCTGCAAAATTTTCTTCCTTAAAAAACCGCATCATAATCGGAGCATATTGATCAACATTGTACAAAATCATTCTATCTTGAACGTCTTGCGGGAGTGGCTGCTCAATTTTATCCTGAACAGAAACTGGTAATCTTACTTCACACGCTGTCAATGTTCCAATCGCAAACAAAATACATATTGCGAAAAATCTGTTTAATATCATCAAATAAAACTCCAATCTCCTAATCTCTCGCAAAAAATGTATTATGCTAGGGATCGGCCAATTTGAAGATATTTCTCCCAACGCTCTTGTCTGATAATTTCACCACTTTTCCCAGCCATAGACTTTAAAGCAGCTGAGATAATATTGCCTGCTGCATCAACCGTATCCTCTTTTCCTCTATGTGCTCCTCCTAAAGGTTCTGGAATAATGCCGTCAATAATCTTTAATTGGTACAAATTTTGGGCAGTAATGTGCATATTCATTGCAGCATCTTTCGCGCGAGTTGAATCGTGCCATAAAATAGAAGCTGCTCCTTCTGGTGAAATAACAGAGTAAATTGAGTGTTCTAACATATACACTTTGTTGGCTGCAGCAATTGCTATCGCCCCCCCTGAACCACCTTCTCCGATAATAACTGAAACAACAGGAACTTTTAAGCGCAAAGTCGCTGCCGTTGATTGAGCAATTGCTTCTGCCTGCCCACGCTCTTCAGCACTCACACCAGGGTAGGCGCCTGCTGTGTCCACAAAAGTCAGCAATGGCAAACCAAAACGATCAGCCATTTCCATGATACGTGCCGCTTTACGATACCCTTCTGGACGTGCAGAGCCAAAATTATAGCGTAAACGTGTTTGCGTATCATGCCCCTTTTCTTGACCTATATACGCAACTGCTTCACCTTTAAAGCGTGCAAAGCCTGCTTGAATCGCTTCATCTTCAGCAAATTTACGATCACCTGCCAAAGGTGTAACATCACTCAATAATCGTGCAGAATAATCCATAAAGTGGGGACGATCAGGATGGCGAGCCACTTGTGTTTTTTGCCACGGTGATAATTTTTTATAAAGATCACGTAACGCTGTTTGAGCACGCATTTCAAGACGCGCGATCTCATCACTCATATCAAGACTGTTTTCTTCTTGAGAAATCTTTTTTAATTCAAGAATCTGCCCCTCAAGGTCAGCAACTGGTTTTTCAAAATCAAGATAATTATACATTGCACCCAACTTACTTGGTATAACTTACATACTCAATAATTAATTTTCTTTATAAAGCATTTTCCAAAATATTACCCTCTTTTTACCCAGCCTCTCGCTCATCAGCAAGTGGATGATGCTCATTAACCAAACGATAAAGCCCTGATTCCAACACATGCGTGTAAATTTGAGTAGTAGAAATATCAGAATGCCCTAACAAATGCTGAACTGCACGCAAATCAGCACCATTTTGCAAAAGATGGCTAGCAAAAGCATGACGCAATACATGAGGAGAAAAGCTATCACTGTTTATCCCAGCTCTTCTAGCAAGACTTTTCAATGCCTGCGCAACAATCTGACGAGCAACATATCCTGTCTGAGAACGAGCAGGAAAAAGATAAAGGCTTTCCGCATCTTTTCCCTGATCGCGCAATATTAACCACTGCGAAAGGACTTGGCGTGCCTTTTTTGATAAGAGCACCATCCGTTCTTTTTTGCCCTTACCACGAACCAAAATACAAGACTCCTTTCCTCGAACAGCCTGCACTGGGAGACTCACCAATTCACTAATGCGTAGCCCTGTTGCATAAAGCATTTCAATCAACAGCTGAAGACGCAATGCGTGGAAATAGTCCTTAGACCCATAATCTGCTTGATTGACTTCCAACTGCGCCAAATCAAGCAATTTTGCTACTGCATCCTCACTTATGATTTTCGGTAAAGGACGCCCTTGACGAGGTGCATCAATACCATGAGAGGGATCATCTACTCTCAACCCCTCTGCATATAAAAATTGATAAAATTGACGCAAAGTCGATAGACGGCGTGCCTGCGAAGACGCGGTAAAACCAAGAGTATGCATGAACGACAAAAGACCAATTAAATCTTCTTTTTGTGCTGAAAAAAGCGAAACAGAATGCGCAGATAAATTATCTTGTGCCCACTGCAAATCACACTGATAAGCTTCAAGTGTATGGGCAGCAGCCCCTCGTTCAGCACTCATCATTTCAAGAAAACGATCTATCACAATATCACTTTTCATTGATTCACTTCCGAAGAAAAACTCAATGAATCCAGAGGAATATCGATATACATATCCACTGTTGTTGGCTCAACCCAAACCACGAGAGAAACCATTATAGTGAAAAGAACAACAAGCAAAATGAAAAAAATCATCAAAAATCTGGTCAATGTTGGCATAAAACAATACACTACCCTTAAAATACTTTACTCTCCTATCATGCCTTATAAAGATTAACAGGAATTGACTTTCACGCAGATAAATACCGAAATAAAATAATGAAAAGCAAACAACTTCAACATATCCCAATGACGCAAATAAAAAATCAAATCTTATCGTCTCTTGAAAAGCGAGCACTTGTATTTGTTGGTCTTATGGGAGCGGGCAAATCAGTGATCGGAAAACATGTCTCTACCATGCTCAATTTACCCTTTTATGATTCTGATAAGGAAATTGAAAAAGCTGCACAAATGACAATTTCTGAACTGTTTAAAATTCATGGTGAATCAGAGTTTCGTGCTTTTGAACAGCGTATTATTCTAAACCTCATACAAAAAAGTCCTCTTGTTTTAGCCACAGGTGGCGGTGCCTACATAAATGAAGAGATTCGAAAAAACATTCATGAAAATGGGATATCCATATGGCTCAAAGCAGATCTTAATACCCTCATGAAACGTGTTTCACGGAACCAAACGCGCCCACTCCTTCAAACAGAAAACCCTAAAGAAATCATGCAAAAACTTATGGAACAACGCTATCCTATCTATGCAAAAGCAAACTTAACAATTAACAGTCATAAAAAAAACCGTCATACCGTAGCTCAAAATGTCATACGGTCTGTACAACAATACTTGTACACAGAAAAAAACTATAGGAATAACAAGCATGCAAGCCAAGACCGTCACTGTTAAACTAGACAAACACTGTTACGATATCATCATTGGCTCAGGTCTGATTACACAAGCTGCTTCACAAATAAAGTACTCTCTTAACCAAAAAGCTCTTCATCAGATGCGCTTGGCTATTGTTACAGATACAAATGTTGCTTCTCTCCATCTGGACACACTACAGGAAGAGTTAACAAAAAATAAAATCCATACTGTTACAATTGTCGTAGAAGCAGGAGAGCAATCAAAATCATTTTCAACCCTGCAAACTGTTATTGATAAAATTTTAGCTGCACGTTTAGAGAGAGGTGACTGTGTTATAGCTTTTGGTGGTGGCGTCATTGGAGATCTTGGAGGATTTGCCGCAAGTATCATACGCCGAGGCATGAACTTCATTCAGATACCCACAACGCTTCTTGCACAAATTGATTCCTCTGTTGGTGGAAAAACTGGGATCAATAGTCAATATGGTAAAAATCTTATTGGTACTTTTCATCAGCCACAATGCGTTATTTCTGATACTTGCATCCTTGATACGTTACCATTACGTGAGTTTCGCGCTGGCTATGCGGAAATAGTCAAATATGGTCTCATTAATCAACCTGACTTTTTTGAATGGCTTGAAAAAAACGGGCAAGAAGTCTTTTCCAATAGCGCAATACGAACCGAAGCCATTGTCCGCTCATGCCAATTTAAAGCCGACATTGTCGCACGTGATGAATATGAAAAAGGCGAACGTGCATTATTAAACCTTGGACACACATTTGGACACATGCTTGAAGCAGCAACTGCCTATGACTCAAACCGTTTAATCCATGGTGAAGCTGTAGCAATTGGAATGGTTTTAGCCCACCAATTCTCTGCGCAATTGAACTTAACAAGCTCCACACTCTCACAGCGCATCGAAACACATCTCAAAGCTGTAGGATTGCCTACACAACTCCAAGATATCCCTGGTACTCTACCAGATGCTGAAAAATTAATGGCTTTTATTGCTCAAGATAAAAAAGTTTCGCAAAACAGTTTGACTTTCATCTTAACACATGGACTTGGTCAATCATTTATTGCGAAAAATGTTTCATCAGATGCAGTTTTGACTTTTCTAAAACAAAAATAAGCGAAAATTGGTTAATTCATATTGAATATAATTGATTCGTTCCTATACTTCCGCTAAAGATAGGTGCGATTGTGTCTGCGTAGCTCAGTAGGATAGAGCACAGGATTCCTAAAGAAATTGGGCGCCTTAAGGAGAAATCCTCAAAGTGGATCTGCTCAAATTCGGGGAAAGCTTCATGGGAAACTATATGCCAATCCCGAGCCAAGCCTCTCTTCAAACGAGAGGAAGGTGTAGAGACTGAACGGGCAGCGCCTAAAAAGTACAAGCTTCAAGGTGAAGAGACAGTCCAGACCACAAACAGTCTATAAAACTGGCGGTGAAAATCGAAGTGGTATGAATCCTGGGGTCGCAGGTTCGAATCCTGCCGTAGACACCATCACATCGGTCACATTATTCTTTTGCTTAATAAGGAAGCATTATGAGAAAAGCTCTACATATTTTAGGATTTTTTGCCACTTTAAATCTATCATTCTTCAACTTAACCAGTACCTTTGCTGGCTCTTTAATCCTTGAGGTACCAGATAATCCAGAACCAATAACGCAAAACCTTACTTATCAATGCGACACAAAAGCAAACAAAGAGCGCATTGAAATCAGCTATTTCAATGCTGGCGATATCTCATTAGCCGATTTCAAATGGAAAGGTGATCGCGTCATAGCTGCCCATGTAACCACCCCCACAGGAAAAAAATACGCAGGAGCACAATATATTTTGTGGAAAACCAGCACAGAAGCCATACTTTATGATCTTGTGCATGACCCAGAAGAAAAGAACCCCCTCCTCTGTAAAGAAGAATCAACGTTATTATTCTAAACAAATCAAGGAAATATTATGAAAAAAACTTCTTGTATTTTACAATTTTTTGCTGCTTTAAGTCTATTACTCTTTGGCTCAATCAGCGCATTTGCTAGCACTTTAGTCATCGATGTACCAGATGACCTAGAGCCAACAACTCAAACTGTTGCCTATCAGTGCAACATGGGAAAAAGTACACAGCGTGTTGAGGCAATCTATCTCAATGCTGGCAATGTTGCATTAGTTGATTTTAAATGGGACGGTAAGCGAATTATTGGTTCTAATGTCATTGCTGCTTCGGGAGCAAAATATGTGGGAGCCCAGTATATTTGGTGGACAACGAAAAATGAAGTTCTCGTTTATGATCTTATTAATGATCCAAAAGAAGAAAAGCCAATTCACTGTGTAGAAGAAGAGAAAAAAAAGTAAAAAAGGCTATTGTACATCAAAAACCGCTCTGGCTTTCATTGCATGATGTTTCTTCTGAAACGGACAATTGTTCTTCCTCCTTATGCAATAAAAGAGCCAGCGGTTTTTCTGAGTATTCTTCTGTTTCTGAGTGTTCTTCTGTATGGTGTCGATAAGCTGCCGCCTGTGACAGCAGCATAGAAGCTACTGGCGCTGTCACAAATAAAAAAATCATCAGCAATATTTCATGAAAAACAAAACGCTGATCCACGAACATTGAATAAAGAAATGATGCAATGAGGATACTGCCAGTCCCCCAACTCGTACTCACTGAAGGCATATGCAAACGCTCATAAAAACTAGAAAAGCGCAACAATCCTATTGTTCCAATCAATGTGAGACCTGAGCCTAATATTAAAAAAACAGTAACAATAATAGCAGCCGCAAGCGATACATCCTCCTTCATTCAATGATTTCCCCACGCATTAGAAATTTTGCTAAAGCGATACTTGAAACAGAACCCAAAAGTCCAATAATGAGAGCTGCTACAAAGTAAATGGTTGTTCCTGAACGAATATCGAACGTAAGAAACAGAAGAATCGTAATAATATAAAGAGCATCCAAACCAATAATCCGATCTTGCGCACGTGGACCACGAATCAACCGAAACAAAGCAAGAAACATTGCCAAGCTTAAAAAAACCTGTGAGAAAAACAGTCCCCAATAAAGGATCACCATACTCATTAAAAAATCTCCAAAAGTAATTGCTCGTATCGTTGTTTAATCAACCGTTGATAATCATATCCATTTTTAAAATTTAATACATGAATCAAAAGCTCACCATTTTTGCTACTATAAGCGACCCAAACAGTTCCTGGAGTTACCGAGAGAATACATGCTAAAACAGCCAAAGCAGTGCGACTTTTAAGCAAAAGCGGCACCACAATAAAACCAGACTGCTGCCCTCGAGACCCCTTTGTTAAAACAAACCAAGCTACTGAAATATTTGAGATTATAGAATCTATAAACACCCGAAAAATGAGACGAAAGACCGCACTCCAGTTTTTAATAGTGACCGTTTCTGGCTCAAGAAGCCGCATCATCCAACCACCAAATAAAGCAATTATAACCCCTAAAAGCAATTGCCCTAGACTAAAACCGTTTAAGATTAGCCACATAAAGGCAATTGCACCACTCAAAAAAGGATAAGGAAAAAAATAACTCATCGATTCATCTCTCTATTTTTTGGAGAAAAATCTGTTAAAACACTCCCAATATAGTTTTGAGGCTCATGCAAATCCTTAGCAGTTTCAGACATATAATGGCTCATAGGACCAGCGAAAATTGTCATAAAAAAACATAACGCAAGGAGAACAGCAATAGGTGCAAATTCTATCACTTGCACACGCGGAACTTTCTCTTCAAGTGAAACCCAAAAAGTTCGGATACCAGTTCGTGTCATAGCAATCAGAGCTGCAAAACCAGATATGGTAACAAAAATCACAAAAAGCCAATCACGGAACATAGGTATAGAAGTAGAAAGCTCTCTTTTACTGTGATTAAAAACTGCCATAAACATCATAAATTTAGCAACAAAACCAGAAAAAGGAGGCAATCCAATAATTAAAATGGCACACATACAAAAACAAGCTCCAAGAATCGCTAAAGTCACGGGAAAATAGGTACCAACTTCCTCTTCCTCTTCCTCTTCATCATCACCATATACTTCCATTGTGACAGCCAAAACATTTGCAGCCACATCTTGGTTGCGTTCAACCAACTCCACTAAAAGAAAAAAAGCACCTAATGCTAAAGTTGAAGAAACAATATAAAAGAGTACACCTGCTATCAATGTTGCATTGCCCATCCCAATCGCTGTTAACAATGTGCCAGAAGATACAAGAACGCTATAAGCTGCCAGACGCACTAAAACTTGGCTAGCTAAAACTCCAATGAAACCAAAGGTCATAGTGGCAAGTCCACCATAAAATAAAATTGTATGACCAAAATTGTTCAAAGATCCGCTTTCAGAACCAAACCATAACAATGTTAAACGTAAAATAATATAAATACCCACCTTGCTCAAAAGCGCAAAAACAGCTCCAACGGGTGCTACAGCTGCACTATAAGTCGGCATCAACCAAAAATTAAGCGGCCACATACCTGCTTTGAGTAAAAAAGCAACACCTAAAAGTGCAATACCTATTTCAAATAAGACAATATCTGCAGAAGCTATATATTTTATTTTAATCGCTAAATCAGCCATATTAAGAGTGCCAACAATTCCGTAAATAAGAGCCGTACCGATTAAAAAAAACAGTGAAGCAACAAGGTTAACCGCTACATAATGCAACCCTGCACGCACACGCAATTGACCTAAACCATGCAAAGCAAGCCCATAAGAAGCTGTTAACATCACTTCAAAAAATACAAATAAATTGAATAAATCGCCTGTTAAAAAAGCGCCATTTATCCCCACCATGAAAAATTGCATTAATGATTGAAAATGTGAACCAGCTTTATACCAATGCGCCCGCGCAAAAACCAGCGCAGCAGTAATCAACAAGCTAGAAAGTAAAAGCATCATAGCGCTTAAACGATCAAGAACCAAAACAATTCCAAAGGGAGGAAACCAATTGCCAAGCCGGTAAACATTGGAAGATGGCGCTACTTCAAGCGCACGCATAATCAATAAAATAGCAATAACAACCGACAATCCTGCTGAAAAAAGACTTATCAATGATTTTAATTTTGAACGACGTTCATCATAGAAAAGAAGGATCGCTCCAGTAATTAATGGCACAAGAATAGGCAAAACGAGGAGATGATGCACCTCTATTTCCATTACTGCACCTCGCGTCCATCAACGTGATCTGAGCCAGTTAAACCGCGTGAAACCAAAAGAATGACCAAAAATAAAGCTGTCGTTGCAAAACCAATCACAATCGCTGTCAAAACCAACGCTTGTGGGAGAGGATCAACGTAATTAGCTGGATTGATCACAGTAGAAGGATTAACAATCGGTGCAGCATTACTGCGCGGTCTACCCATTGCAAATATAAAAAGATTGACCCCATAAGAAATCAAAGACAAACCGAGAATAACTTGAAAAGTTCGTGGACGCAAAAGCAACCAAATACCTGATCCAACAAGAACACCGATACCCAGCGAAAGAATAATCTCCATTAATTTTCCTTCTCTTTTGCATTCGGTCTTTTGCCGATTCGATAACTGCGGATTGATTGATGTGCAAGTGCTATTAAAATAAGAACAGTTGCTCCCAAAACTAAAGAAAACACACCAAAATCAAATAAAAAAGCAGATGCTATAGGCATATTTCCAAGGAACGGAATGTTAATATATTGAAAAAAGGATGTTAAAAAAGGATACTCAAAGAACCAAGATCCCACTCCCGTTATTACTGATAACAATAAACCAAAGCCTATCCAACGCAAAGGCAAAACTCTCAGATGATTCTCCACCCACCGAATATCGCGTGCAAGATATTGCAAAATGAATCCTATCGCTAAAGTCACACCACCAGCAAATCCACCTCCTGGAAGGTCATGTCCCCGCATAAATAAATAAACAGCAAAAGCGATAATAACTGGAAAGAGCCAACACATAATAACAGCAGGCACAGCTAAATAATCCAAGACTGTATCTCCTACATTTCGATCAGGTCGTGTTGTATCAAAGATTGCCTGAATCCGTTGTTGAGAAGGCGCATCAATACTCTCTGGAGCAGGACGAAACCGCCGTAAAAGAGCAAAAACAGTGAGAGAAACACCACCTAAAACGACAACCTCTCCCATTGTATCAAAACCACGAAAATCAACTAACAGCACATTTACAACATTGCGACCACCAGCATCAGAGTAAGCATGCGTTAGAAAAAATTCAGAAATTGTTTTACCTTGAGGGCGCGTCATCACCGCAAAAGAGAGCCATGCTATGCTCGTTCCCCCTACGAGCGCTATAACGAAATCACGAGCACGACGCAAACGCACTAAAAAATGAACAGACTTTGAAGTGGAATCATACAAACGCTTAGGCAACCACCGCAATCCAAGGAGTAATAAGACCGTCGTCACAACTTCAACGACCAATTGTGTTATAGCTAAATCAGGCGCAGAAAGCCATAAAAAGGTCGCGCAAGTCATCAAACCAGCCCCCCCCAACAGCATTAATGACGCAAAACGGTGAAATTTTGCTTGCCAAGCGACTAAAAGCGCACACACTCCGCCAACCAACCATAAAGTAAGAAAAGGAATATCAAGCGGAAAAAGCGGTAACGAACCTGCTAAAATTAAACCATCATACCAAAGTAAAAGACTAACAAATGCAAAACATACCCAAAAAATACAATGCAATTGTGTTTGCAAATGGCGTGTTGATAAAAAAGATTCCACCGCACGTGCCCATTTCCAAGAAATAATTACGAGAATTTGTTCAAAAATGCGTGATCCCTTCAAATGACGAAAAAAGGGAGCTCCATCATCACATGATAAAAAATAACGATGCGCTACAACATAGAGCAATACACCTCCTGATAAAGCAATAAAACTCATAATTAATGGAGTATTAATGCCATGCCAAACAGCTAAATTATAAGGAGATGTCGTTGGTCCTAAAACAGACACAACTGCATTATCCAAAATGGTTCCTATTGTTAAATTGGGTAAAATACCAACTGCCAAACAAATAAACACTAAAAGCTCTATTGGAAGACGCATAAAATGTGGTGGCTCATGTGGAGTTTTGGGTAAATTTACAGGTTTTGGACCTAAAAAGACACCGTGAATAAAGCGTACAGAATAGGTCACACTAAATAAGCTTGCCAGCGTTGCCACATAAGGTGCAACCCAATCTAGCCATGATTCCATATGCGTTTCAACCGCCTCAGCAAAAAACATTTCTTTTGACAAAAAGCCATTCAGCAAAGGGACACCAGCCATTGCTGCACTTGCCACTAAAGCTAAAGTTCCTGTAATAGGCATAAAGCGAAAAAGTCCCGTCAACTTACGCATATCGCGTGTCCCTGTTTCATGGTCAATAATACCAGCAGCCATAAATAAAGAAGCCTTAAAAGTAGCGTGATTAGCCATATGAAAAATTGCCGCAACACACGCAGATGGGCTACCAAGACTCAAAAGCGTCGTAACCAATCCAAGATGACTAATGGTTGAATGCGCAAGCAACCCTTTCAAGTCTTGCTGAAACATGGAAAAATAAGCGCCGAGAAGGAGTGTTGAGAGACCAGAAAAACCAACCAGCCAAAACCAAGATTCTGTCCCAGATAAAACTGGCCATAAACGAACAAGTAAGAACAATCCTGCTTTCACCATTGTTGCCGAATGCAAATAAGATGATACAGGTGTTGGAGCAGCCATTGCATTGGGCAGCCAAAAATGAAACGGAAATTGTGCACTCTTTGTTAATCCCCCCAACAAAATACAAATAAGAACAGGATTATAAAGAGGACTCGATCGGATCATCTCCCCAGACTGCAAGACTTCATCCAAATCAAAACTGCCAACGATATAGCCAATTAACAAAACTCCAATAAAAAGAGCAAAACCACCAAAACCTGTAATCGTTAGCGCCATACGCGCACCCTCACGCGCACTCGCATTATGATACCAATAGCCGATCAACAAAAAAGAAAAAATACTGGTGAGTTCCCAGAAAATAACTAAAAAGATAAGATTACCTGACAAGACTATTCCTGTCATTGATCCCATAAAGGCAAGAAAAAAGGAAAAAAAACGCGGGACAGAATCTGCTGGATCCATATAATAACGCGCATAGACAACAACAAGCAATCCAATCCCTGTAATTAAAAGACAAAAAAGCCACGACAAACCATCCATACGGAGGATCAAATTACTTCCCCATTCTGGAAGCCAAGCAATATCCAAACGCAGCACACGGTTTCCACGAACCGCTGGATAAAGCATCATTGTGAAAAGAAAACTGATAAGGGCAACAATCCCCGCAAACCACGCTTCATTATTTTTTGCTGTCGAACGAAAAAAACCAACAACAATACTTCCACTAAAGGGAAGCAAAACCAGCAATATCAACATTGCTTCCCATGTTGCCATTCTTTAAACTCCGCCCTGTCTTAACATTCTGTCATCAACAAAATGAAAGCTCTATATTATCATCATTACCATCTTTCCAGTTTTTTATGTACCATAATAAGATTTAATAAAACTTAAAAATATGTAAAATTCTCATACCATAATCATTGTGTGAAGAAAAACTTATATCACATAAAGTGCCTAAAAGATTTTTATCTTTAACATTTTTTACCCTTTAAAAACGCTAGAAAAACACTGCTTTCGAGGACCATGAAAAGGCTGATAACTATTGTCATTTTTATTGTAAGACCGATAACGTGCCATACAAGATTTAATATGTTGTTTAAGCATCCATGGCTTTCTTTCCTCTGAAACTGCCCTTTTTTTAAAAGCTGCTGCTGCTTTTCGTGACACATGCTTTGCATCTGAATGTGGAAATGTAACAAACGCCATTTCAGGATACCACCAATCATCACTATATCTACGATAACCACGACGATAATGACGATATCCTTTAAAACCATTAAGCTCTCTACGCCCCGTAACGGTCAAAGGAAGCAAATTTTCTTGGATAGAAGATTGATGAGATACCTTAACTTCAGTATCATTTCTTTTTGCAAAACCAGTAATATTGGTTATTATCATGAAAACATTTCCAATAAGCAAAATAACCAAAACATAATACAAATTCTTCGTCACAAGCATAACACAAATCTCACAACAGCTGAATTACAATTAAATTACAAACAACCTCTCCCTCGTTTAACGAAAATAGATTCTCCTTTAGGATTTTTTCGCTTGAGACAAGCTGTTACTCCATGTACTAAACGTTAATCTTAAGAATAAGATCCTTCAAAAAAGAATGGATAAACAATGATTAAAACTCCCTATTATCTTATCGATAAATCTAAGCTCATAAGGAATATGGAAATCATCGCCCGCCTACGAGAAATGTCGGGAGCAAAAATTTTGCTGGCTTTGAAATGCTTTGCCACATGGAGTCTTTTTGATTTTATGTCTGAGTATATGGATGGAACCACATCATCGTCCCTTTATGAACTGCGTTTGGGAAGAGAAAAATTTGGCAAAGAAGCCCATGCCTATTCCGTTGCTTGGGCAGACAATGAAATTGATGAAGCCTGTAGCTATGCAGATAAAATTATTTTTAATTCAATCCAGCAGCTTCAGCGTTTTTCCCACGCGACAAAAACCATTCAACGAGGCTTAAGATTAAATCCAAGGATCAGCGCATCGAATTTTGATCTCGCAAATCCTTCTCGCCCTTTCAGTCGCTTAGGTGAAACCAATAAAGACGCTATTAAAGAAATTTTGCCTCTCATCAATGGTTTAATGATCCACAATAATTGTGAAAATGCTGATTTTGATCTTTTTAATCAAATGCTCAATCACATGGAAGAACAATTTTCAGAGCTTTTCGCTGCAGTTGACTGGATAAGCCTTGGTGGCGGCATCCATTTTACGGCTGAAAATTATCCTTTAGAAACTTTTGCAAAACGTTTAAAACATTTTTCAAAAACCCATGGCGTCACTATTTTCCTAGAACCAGGAGAGGCTGCCATTACCAACAGCACCACACTAGAAGTAAGTGTTCTTGATACGTTATATAATGAAAAAAAACTTGCCATTGTTGATAGCTCAATAGAAGCGCATATGCTTGATCTTTTAATTTATCGCGAAAATGCCAAATTAGAACCCAATCAAGGCTCTCATGAAATTATGGTTTGTGGAAAATCTTGTCTTGCTGGTGATATTTTTGGAACATTTCAGTTTCCCACTCCCTTGAAAATAGGGGATAGATTATCTTTCCAAGATGCTGCAGGCTATACAATGGTGAAGAAAAACTGGTTTAATGGCGTTGCAATGCCTGCCATTGTCATCAAAGAATGTAGTGGAGCTCTAACAATTCAGCGTCAATTTAACTATGATGATTATCAAAAGAGCCTTTCATAACTCAAATGATACACAAAAAAAATCATCATACGGCAATATTAATAGGGAGATAACCTCAAAATGAAGAAAAATGTTCTCATTATTGGTGCTGGAGGTGTTGCACAGGTTGTTGCGCACAAATGCGCCCAAAACAACGATATTTTGGGTGATATTCATATCGCTTCACGGACACTCCAAAAGTGTGAAGCGATTCTTGCATCTATTAACGACAAAAAAACAATGAAAGTGAAGGGTGTTCTTCAAAGCCATGCACTCAATGCAATGAATGTTGTAGAAACTGTAAAGCTCATCCAACAAACAAAATGCGAAATTGTTATCAATGTTGGCTCCCCTTTTCTTAATATGTCTGTTCTTTCAGCTTGTATTGAAACTAAGTGTGCTTATATTGATACCGCTATTCATGAAGACCCTTTAAAAATTTGTGAAACACCTCCTTGGTATGGCAATTATGAATGGCTCCGACGTCAAGAATGTGAAAAAGCTGGTATAACTGCCATTTTAGGAGCAGGCTTTGATCCTGGTGTTGTTAATGCTTATGCTGCATTAGCGCGCGATGATTATTTCGACACAATCACTGACATTGATATTATTGATATTAATGCTGGAAGTCACGGTCGTTGGTTTGCCACCAATTTTGATCCAGAAATTAATTTTCGAGAATTTACAGGACAGGTGTGGTCTTGGCAAAATAAAAAATGGACTTCCAATCAAATGTTTGAAGTTAGCCATGAATGGGATCTACCCGTAGTTGGAAAACAAAAAGCTTATATGACAGGACATGATGAAATTCATTCATTATCTAAAAATCTTGATGTTCAAAATATTCGCTTTTGGATGGGATTTGGTGAACGCTATATTACTGTTTTCACCGTCCTGAAAAACCTTGGACTTTTATCCGAACAACCCATTAAAACAGCAGAAGGTCAAGAGGTTGTCCCTTTGAAGGTTGTGAAAGCTGTGTTGCCTGATCCAGCTTCTTTAGCACCTGACTATACAGGAAAAACCTGTATTGGAGATCTTATTAAAGGCGAAAAAGATGGTAAACCAAGAGAAATGTTTATCTACAATATAGCTGACCATAAACAAGCCTTTAATGAAACTGGTGCACAAGGCATTTCTTATACAGCTGGCGTCCCAGCAGCAGCAGCAGCCATCCTTATTGCTACTGAAAAATGGGATGTTAAGACCATGGTTAATGTAGAAGAATTACCACCGCGCCCCTTCCTGCAATATCTTAATCACATGGGTCTTTCTACCTGTATCAGAGAACAACAAGAAGATAAAAAATTACAGTTTTAAATTTGTTCTTTCTATAAGATGAAAAACACAGGAAAATCATCTCAATAAGGGATGCAAAAAAAACCGCCTCTCAAAAGGGCGGTTTTTTCAAAAATACATAAATCCATTAAACTGTAAAAATAAAAGGCACCCCATGCTTCTTCAAGAAGTACCATGAATCCTTTTAAAAACTTCTCTAGATATGAAGTGGTTTAGCAAATGTTGCTAAAGCAGCTTCTCGCACTGCTTCTGACAAAGTAGGATGCGCATGACAACAACGCCCCAGATCTTCTGATGAACCACCAAATTCCATTAAAACTGCAATCTCATGAATCATTTCACCAGCACCAAACCCAAGAATATGTCCACCCAAAATTCGATCGGTCTTTTTATCAGCAAGGATTTTAACAAACCCATCACTTTTTTGCATCGCACGTGCACGACCATTAGCCATAAAAGGAAATTTTCCAATATTATAATCAATTCCAGCAGCTTTAAGCTCTTCTTCTGTTTTGCCAACACTGGCAATTTCTGGCTGTGTATAAACAACGCTAGGAATAACATCAAAATTAACGTGCCCTTTTTGACCTGCCAAAATCTCAGCCACAGCAACACCTTCTTCCTCAGCCTTATGCGCTAACATTGGTCCTTTAACGACATCACCGATCGCATAAATTCCTGGAATATTTGTCTGCCAATGCGTATTGATTGCAATAAAGCCACGCTCATCCAATTGAATACCAGCCTCTACCAAACCGAGCCCTTCCGTATACGGAGCACGTCCAGTAGCAATTAATATAATATCAGCTTCTAAAGTTTCAGATGCACCACCCTTGACAGTTTCAAAAGTCACCTGCGCAGTTGAACCAGACTGCGTTACAGCTGTTACCTTTGCACCCATTTTATATTCGATGCCCTGTTTTTCCATTAATTTTTGAAACTGCCGTGAAACTTCACCATCCATCGATCCTAAAACTTTATCAAGATATTCAACAACAGTTACTTTAGCACCTAAACGGCTCCAAACTGAACCAAGTTCTGAACCAATAACACCAGCACCCACAACAATCATGCGCGTTGGTACTTTTTCAAGTGCCAGTGCTCCTGTAGACGACACAATAACCTTTTCATCAATTGCAACATTGACACCTGGAATACCCGAACTCTCTGAACCCGTAGCAATAACAATATTTTTGGTTGCAATCGTTTGTTGGCTACCATCTTTGAGGGTAACTTCAATTTGACCTGCACTTAAAATTTTTGCTGTACCAAAAAAAGTGTCAACTTTATTTTTTTTCATCAAAAAAGAAATGCCACTTGTATTGGCTGTTACAACAGTTTTTTTATGCATCATCATTTGTTCAAGGTTAAGTTTAGGCTTTGAAATAGAAATGCCAAGCGTTTCAAAACCATGCTGTGTTTCAGCAAATACCTCTGAAGCATACAATAATGCTTTAGAGGGAATGCAACCGACATTAAGGCATGTACCACCTAATGTCACACGCTTTTCAATGATCGCTGTTTTAAGCCCCAGTTGTGCTGCTTTAATTGCTGCTACATACCCACCTGGACCTGCCCCAATCACAACCACATCATAAGACATCCACTTTTCCTTTCATCCTGAAAACTGCACTTTTACAAGTCAAGAACAAGGCGTTCTGGATCTTCTAAACTTTCCTTAACACGCACAAGGAAAGTCACAGCTTCCTGTCCATCTACAATACGGTGATCGTAAGAAAGTGCCAAATACATCATGGGGCGGATTACAATTTGCCCCCCAACAACCATTGCCCGTTCTTTAATTGCGTGCATTCCCAAGATACCAGATTGTGGTGCATTCAAAATTGGTGTTGACATCAATGACCCATAAACACCCCCATTGGTAATAGTGAAAGTTCCACCTTGCATATCAGAAACTGCTAATTTCCCATCACGAGCAAGACGCCCTAAGCGACCAATTTCCTTTTCAATTTCCGCAAGTGACATCTGATCTGCACTACGAACCACAGGGACAACAAGACCTTTATCAGTTCCAACAGCAATTCCAGCATTGACATAATTTTTGTAAATAATATCTGTTCCGTCAATTTCTGCATTAACAGCAGGAAGCTCTTTTAATGCATGGCAAACAGCCTTAGTAAAAAATCCCATGAAACCAAGCTTAACACCGTGTTTCTTTTCAAAAAGATCCTTATAACGTTTGCGTAAATCCATCACTGCAGACATATCAACTTCATTAAATGTAGTTAACATTGCCGCTGTATTTTGTGCATCTTTAAGACGACGCGCAATTGTTTGACGCAATTTCGTCATACGAACCCGCTCTTCACGCATTTCACGAACAGGTGCTGCCGAGGAGACAGAAGAAGCAGAAGCAGAATCAACAGAAGCTTTTGTTCCTTGTGCTAACATACCAAGAACATTTTCTTTGAGAATTTGTCCACGCTTTCCAGAACCTGAAATATCACTTTTTTCAATATTATTCTCAGCCATCAATTTTGCTGCTGAAGGTGCAGGAGGCATTGTACTGCTTGACGAAGAGTGCTCTAATCCAGATACCGCAGTTGGAACAGACGTAGCAGAAGTGGAAGGCGATTGAGAAACACCGACAGCTCCAGCCTCCAAAGCTCCTAAGAGAGCATTTACTTCAACTGTATCACCTTCCTTTGCAATGATCTCAGATAATTTTCCTGCAACAGGTGAAGGAACCTCAACTGTTACCTTATCAGTTTCTAATTCAACCAAAGGTTCATCCACAGCTACAGTTTCACCAATTTTTTTAAACCATTTGCCAACTGTTGCCTCAGTAACCGATTCGCCCAAAGTAGGAACACGAATTTCAGTAGCCATAATATTTTTCCATACGTCAGAGTAGTAATAAATTAAGAACTTAACGCATCTTCAAGAAACGCGGCAAGTTGTTCAAGATGTTGTACCATCAACCCAGTAGCTGGTGATGCACTTGCAGGTCGCCCTACATAGCGTGCACGTGAAGATTGCGCATTAATACGAGTCAAAACCCATTCCAAATAAGGTTCAATAAACGACCACGCCCCCATGTTTTTTGGCTCTTCTTGGCACCAAACAATTTCTGCTTGCAAAAAGCGTGATAGCACATTCACCAAATTGTTTGCAGGAAAAGGATAAAGCTGCTCAATACGCAGCAAATAAATATCATCAATTCCTCTTTTTTCACGCTCTTCATAAAGATCATAATAAACCTTTCCTGTACAAAGAACGACACGGCGAATCTTACTATCTTTCTGCAATTTAATAACAGAATCTTTTAAACATTCTGCATCATCAAGCAACAAGGGGTGAAAACGAGTTTCCCCTTCCATTTCACGTAAAGAAGAAACAGCACGCTTATGACGCAAAAGTGACTTTGGTGTCATCAAAATTAACGGTTTACGGAAGTCGCGTTTAATTTGCCGACGCAAAATGTGAAAATAATTTGCAGGAGTTGTACAGCTAGCAACCTGCATATTATCCTCCGCACAAAGTTGCAGATAACGCTCTAACCGCGCTGAAGAATGTTCTGGACCCTGACCTTCAAAACCATGAGGCAATAAGCACACAAGACCCGACATACGCAACCACTTACGCTCTGCAGATGAAATAAACTGGTCAAAAATAACCTGTGCACCATTGGCAAAGTCACCAAATTGCGCTTCCCAAAGGGTCAAACCATGCGGTTCAGTAAATGAATATCCGTATTCAAAACCAAGGACTGCTTCCTCAGAAAGCATGGAATTTACAACTTCATAAATTGCCTGTCCCTTTTTCAAGTTGTTTAAAGGGATATAACGCGCTCCATTTTCTTGATCATAAAGAACTGAATGGCGTTGCGAAAAAGTTCCACGTTCAACATCTTCACCAGAAAGACGAACTGGTGACCCCTCTAAACAAAGTGAACCAAAAGCTAAGGCTTCAGCCGTTGCCCAATCAACACCTTCACCAGTTTCAAAAATTTTAGCGCGATTATTCAAAAAACGCTGAATCGTTTTATGAACATGAAAATCTGATGGAATTTTGATGAGTTTCTGACCAATTTCCTTTAAAGTTTTTAACTCAACACCCGTCGTTACACACTGTTGCTCATCAACATCACTAGAAGATTTAAGTCCCGTCCAACACCCATCAAGCCAATCTGCTTTATTGGGTTTATAAGAAGTACTCGCCTCAAACTCCATTTCAAGCTTATTGCGCCACAGATTTTTTTTCTGCTCAATTTCTTCTGAAGAGACGACACCCTCTGTCACTAACTTTTCACTGTAAAGTTGAAGAGTCGTTTTATGGTTACGGATCGCCTTATACATAAGAGGCTGTGTAAAAGAAGGCTCATCACCTTCATTATGCCCAAAACGGCGATAACAAAACATATCAATGACCACTGGCTTATGGAAAATTTGACGAAATTCTGCCGCTATTTTTGCACTAAAGAAAACAGCCTCAGGATCATCACCATTCACATGAAAAATTGGTGCATCGATCATTTTTGCTACATCTGATGGGTAGGGTGAAGAACGCGAAAAACGTGGATCAGTTGTAAATCCAATCTGATTATTGATAATCACATGAATAGAGCCTGCAACGCGATAACCTTTTAGACCTGAAAGACCAAAAGTTTCTTGAATGACACCTTGTCCTGCAAAAGCAGCATCACCATGAATAAGCAGTGGTAAGACTTTTGCACGCTCACTTAATGGAATAACGTCAGTACGTGTAGGACCCACAAGTTGATCCTGTTTAGCACGTGCCTTGCCAATAACAACTGGGTCAACAATCTCAAGGTGAGATGGGTTGGGCAAGAGTGATAAGTGAACCTGTTTGCCATCAAACTCAAGATCAGCTGAAGTTCCCAAGTGGTATTTTACATCACCAGATCCCTCTACATCATCAGGTTTATAAGATCCCCCTTTAAACTCATGAAAAATAGCGCGATGCGGTTTAGCCAAAACTTGTGAAAGAACATTTAAGCGACCACGGTGCGCCATTCCCAAAACAACTTCCTGCACGCCCAAAGCACTACCGCACTTAATAATCTGCTCAAGAGCAGGGATCAGCGCTTCACCACCATCAAGACCAAAACGCTTTGTTCCTTTATATTTTGTATCTAAAAACTGCTCAAACCCTTCCGCTTCAATAAGTTTATCGAGAATAGCCTTCTTATCTTTCTGCGTAAGAGCAGTTTGCTTATCTTGTCCCTCAATCCGCTCTTGAAGCCATGCTTTTTGAGCAGGATCAGAAATATGCATATACTCTACACCGATTGTTGAACAATAGGCACGATTGAGAATTTCAAGAATCTGCGGAATAGTCGCATATTCTAGTCCTAAAACATTATCAAGAAAAATTGGACGTTCATAATCAGCAGAAGTAAAACCGTAAGCTTCTGGAGATAATTCCTGATAATCTTCTAGCTTTTCTGCCAACCGAAGAGGATCAAGCTGTGCGTGAAGATGCCCACGTGCTCGGAAAGCACGAATCATCCTAAAAGCATGCATAGAATCACGTGTTGCTTGAACGATGTCTTGTTCATGAGAACTTGCTTTTTTTTGTGCAACACCAACAGCTGCTTTTGCTTTGTCCTTTAATTTATCACCAATATGTTTTTCAAGAACAGACCAATTGCCATCAAGAGCAGAAATTAACTCTCCGTTTTCTTTTAATGGCCAGTTATCACGTTGCCATGTAGCTCCTTCAGCATTTTTGAGAACATCCTCTTTGTTATCTTGAAGAGTTTCAAAAAAAGCACGCCACTGTGAATCAACATTAGTGGGATTTTTTTCATATTCGGCATAAAGCTGGTCTATATAATCTGCATTTCCACCATATAGAAATGACGTTTGTGCAAAAAGACCATTCATCTCATCTTGCCTTGCCATATATCTTCTCCGGAATATCTCTTCCGTCTCCTTATATACTTTTTCGACCTTTAAATGCTTACAAGGCAAATGAGGGTCGAAAAACTGCAAAAAAGTTTTTACTTTTTTATAACCCAATGCTTCATCTGAATAAGGATATAAACCCTTATCCAGACAAAGTTTTTTCTTACCCTTTTAAAACCGACATCAAGGTTTTACCTATCTGTGATGGTGAAGGAGAAACACGAATCCCTGCAGATTCCATTGCAGCAATTTTATCTTCTGCCCCACCTTTACCACCAGAAATAACTGCACCAGCATGACCCATTGTACGTCCTGCAGGAGCTGTACGACCAGCAATAAAGCCAGCCATCGGCTTTTTACGACCTTTTTTTGCTTCATCTTTGAGAAACTGTGCTGCTTCTTCTTCAGCAGAACCACCAATTTCACCGATCATAACAATAGACTCGGTTTCATCATCAGCCAAAAACATCTCCAACACATCAACAAATTCAGTACCCTTAACAGGATCACCACCAATGCCAATAGCAGTGGTCTGCCCCAACCCTTCCTGACTGGTTTGAAATACAGCTTCATAAGTTAAGGTTCCTGACCGCGAAACAACCCCGACAGATCCCTTTTTAAAAATAGAGCCAGGCATAATACCTATCTTACATTCATGCGGTGTGAGAATTCCTGGACAGTTAGGACCAATTAAACGCGACTTTGACCGCCCTAATTTAGCCTTAACCTTAACCATATCCATAACCGGTATACCTTCTGTAATACAGACAATTAAACCGATCTCCGCTTCAATAGCTTCTATAATGGCTTCCGCAGCTCCTGCAGGAGGAACATAAATAACAGAAGCATCAGCTCCTGTCTTTTCTTTACCTTCCGCAACACTTGCAAAAATAGGAAGCGTTTCACCCTTTGATCCCTTCCATATTTCACCACCTTTTTTAGGGTTAATGCCGCCAACCATTTTCGTACCATGATAAGCCAGCGCTTGTTCCGTGTGAAAGGTTCCTGTCTTCCCCGTAAGCCCTTGAACCAGTACTTTTGTATCCTGATGAATAAGAATCGACATGGCTTAAGCTCCTTTCACTGCTGCAATAATTTTTTGCGCAGCATCATCTAAATCATCAGCAGAAATAACATTCAAACCACTTTCACTGATAATCGCTTTACCCTGTTCAACATTCGTGCCTTCAAGTCGAACAACTAAAGGAACTTTTAAACCAACTTCCCTTACAGCAGAAACGACACCTTCAGCAATGATATCGCAACGCATAATGCCACCAAAAATATTGACCAAAATGCCTTTAACATTTGGATCAGCAGTGATAATCTTAAAAGCAGCAGCCACTTTTTCTTTTGAAGCACCACCACCAACATCAAGAAAATTTGCAGGCTCAGCGCCATAGAGTTTGATAATATCCATTGTTGCCATAGCAAGACCTGCACCATTTACCATGCAACCAATCGTACCCTCAAGAGCAACATAAGCAAGATCATGCTTTGACGCTTCGATCTCTTTTGAATCTTCTTCTGAAACATCACGCAATTCTACAATGTCTGGATGACGAAACAAAGCATTATTATCAAAAGAAACTTTTGCATCAAGAACGCGCAAATGACCATTTTTCATCACAATAAGCGGATTGATTTCAAGAAGGCTCATATCTTTTTCACAAAACGCTTTATAGAGAATTGGAAAAAGTTTTTCACCATCTTCCCGTGCGCTATCACGCAACTCCAATACATCACAAAGCTTTGTACAATCGGCAGAGGTAACGCCCTGTGCAGGATTAATGGGAAGAGTTAATATTTTTTCCGGTGTTTCTTCAGCAACCGCCTCAATATCCATTCCCCCTTCCGTTGAAACAACGAAAGCAACCTGACCAACCGTGCGATCAACCAAAAGTGAAAGA
The DNA here is from genome assembly GCF_047263965.1 of Bartonella propinqua. Lineage (NCBI taxonomy): Bacteria > Pseudomonadati > Pseudomonadota > Alphaproteobacteria > Hyphomicrobiales > Bartonellaceae > Bartonella > Bartonella propinqua. Next base: position 127,338 of record NZ_JBLEBK010000001.1, read on the forward strand.
TAGAGCTCTCGCTCAATATCAGCACCATCTTCAATATAAAGGCGATTAACCTGCTTACCCTCTGGACCAGTTTGTTTGGTTACCAAAGTTTTACCAAGCATTTCTTTCACATTCGCAACAACTTCTTCAACTGATTTTGCGAGACGAACGCCACCCTTTGAATCAGAATCAAGTTCTTTAAATTTTCCTTTACCACGACCACCAGCGTGAATCTGACTTTTAACCACATAGAGTGGTCCAAGCAACTTTTTTGCCCATTGTTCAGCTTGCTCTACAGAATAAACAGCAACACCATTTGCAACCGGCGCTCCATACTCATGAAGCAGACGTTTAGCCTGATATTCATGGATATTCATTCATTTGTCCTTTTCTTTTACGGATCACATTATTGACCCTAGAATCTTCACAATACTTTAAATACTCTGTTTTAATAAACAGAATCTTACTCAATTCATTTGAGACTAGGTGCAATAGTAACACAAGTTTCACAAAGTTTTTGTACTGCATTCACAGATTGTTCAAAAGCAGCTCTTTCCTCTTTATCAAGATCGATTTCAATAATCCGCTCAACGCCACCCGCACCAATAACAACGGGAACACCAACATACATATCTTGAACCCCATATTCACCTGAAAGATAAGCTGCAACAGGAACAACACGTTTAGTATCCTTCAAATAAGCTTCAGCCATAGAAATAGCAGAAGCAGCTGGTGCATAGAAAGCGGAACCTGTTTTTAATAGACTAACGATTTCTGCGCCACCATCACGGGTACGCTGAATGATTTGATCAATCTTTTCCTGTGTCGTCCAACCCATTTTTACAAGATCAGGCAAAGAAATACCACCAACCGTTGAATAACGTACTAAAGGCACCATTGAATCACCGTGCCCTCCTAAAACAAATGCTGTTACATCTTTAACAGAAACCTTAAGCTCTTCAGACAAAAAATAACAAAATCGTGCCGAATCAAGAACACCAGCCATACCGACAACTTTTTGTGTTGGAAGACCTGAAAATTTTTGCAGTGCCCACACCATCGCATCAAGAGGATTCGTAATACAAATAACGAATGCTGAAGACGCGTATTTTTTAATCCCAGCACCAACCTGTTCCATCACCTTCAAATTAATGCCCAAAAGGTCATCACGGCTCATACCAGGTTTGCGTGCAACTCCTGCTGTTACGATAACAACATCAGCGCCTTCAATTGCCTCGTAAGCATTAGCACCTACCAAACCAACATCAAAACCATCAACGGGTGAAGATTCAGCAATATCAAGAGCTTTACCCTGTGGCATTCCCTCTGCAATATCAAATAAGACAACGTCACCGAGCTCTTTTAGTCCAATGATATGTGCTAAAGTGCCACCAATCATACCCGAACCAATGAGAGCTATTTTCTTTCGTGCCATTTCATTTTTTCCTAACGTTAGATAATTCAGCACACAATCACTCACATCAGCATACTGAATATTTTCCTTAACCTTAGCCATATTTTCAACAATGTCACCAAAGGAGGATGGCATAAAACCCATCAAATTCTTCTCCTTACAGAAGAAAAAATCCCCCAAGGAAACGACTATTAGAAACTTGCCATGCAGTGTATCGATAAAATGAATTTGAAAAAATTACAACAGAATTATTACACCGTATTTAAATTCCAAAGAGTTCTCTTCTTTACTGCTTACATAAAAATCACACAAAAAAAGGCAAAGTAATAATTATCCTTTTCTTTCTAAAAGAAATCGCTCCGCCCAAATATTCAAATAATCCTGACTTTGCATTTCAAAAAGACGCGATTGTGTTCTTTGAAACTCAAATGTTTCCGTTGTTTTTGCGTGTCCCTTATATAAATTTTCAAGTTTTTCTGCTGCCGACATAAATAATCTTATATGACGTTCATAAAGAACATCGATAAATAAAATAAACCGCTTCACTTCATTGCGACACGTATCATCCATCACAGGTACATTATCAACAAAAATTGTATGATAATGCTCCGCTAACGCTAAATATTCAGCTGCTGCCAAAGGATTTGCACATAAATCTTTATAATCAAAGCGCGCACAACCTGCTCCAGAGCGTGGAATATGAATAAGACGCCCCCTTATGGAAAATTCATCAGGCATCTCCTGTTGATCTTGTAATACAAGTGCCCATGCCTGATCCATACACTCATTTGCCTCTAACCCCAACGGTGTTATGTACACATGTTGCGGATTTGATTTTTCAAGGCGATAATCCGTTTTTGCATCAAGATTGACAACACGAACATGTGCTTTTAGAGTTTGAATAAAAGGTAAAAAAAGCTCTCGATTCAAACCATTATAATAAAGATCATCGGGAGCAACATTTGATGTCGCAACAAAAAGAACTCCTTCATCGAATAAAGCAGATACAAGACGCCCTAACACCATAGCATCAGCAATATCTGTTACACTAAATTCATCAAAACAAAGCACTTGTGCTTCTCGTGCAAGGTCTTTTGCAACTGCTAAAATAGGATTATCTTGTTCAGTATTTTTTGCTGCTTGACGATAAATGTTAATACGTTCGTGCACATCAGCCATAAAATCATTAAAATGTGCACGTTTTTTACGACCTTGCGGCAAACAAGAAAAGAACAAATCCATCAACATGGTTTTGCCTCGTCCCACTTCACCATAAATATACAATCCCTGAAACAAGTTATCAGCACAACCTTGTTTTGAAATACAAGCATAGGTTTGTTTTTTTCTCTTAAAGAAATGCCAAAATGCCCAAGATCGAGAAACTTTTTGTTTCGAAATATTTTGTAATAAACGATCAAAATGCTGCTCTATTAAAGCTAATTGAGCTGGATCCAAACTGATTTCTCCTTTGGATACCAGCTCTTTATAGCGTGTTGAAACTAAAATCATCCAAACAACCTTTTTTCACACCTTCCTTAATGAAATTCAAATTTTCTTGCAGATCTGTACATATTATAAAAAGATAAAAATGACCTAACGACTTAAAACAACTAGCTGGTTATCAAATGTACGTCCCTCAAAACGATTAATATTGGAAGAATAAAGAGCAACAGTAGCACGACCTGAATTATCATAAAAATATAATTTTTTTCCTTTAATAGCCCAAGAGTTTATCCGAGAAACGATTCTTGGACAGTGTAAAGGAGCAGCACGATATCCTTGACCAAATTTTGTTTGTGGCGTTGCAATTCGGCAAAACTTACCACCAACAGAAAGATTCCACACTCCAGCAATACTCGCGGGAAACAAATCAATGGCGTTACTTGGTAATTCAAGATTCGCCATTTGTTCACCACTATGAGAATTTTCTTTTTCATATGCCGAAGCATCTACCGCTTCAGATTCTGACGAATAAAATGTTTCTGGATCAGACATCATTTCAAATGTTGACATTTGCTGAATAGGATAAAAAACTTTTAATGAGTTACCTTGATTTTTATTCTCAAACCATGATGTTGAACAACCATTTAAGGTAATTACAGCTAATATTGTAACGAAAAATGAAGTTTTTGAAAATGTCATATCTATACTCTTTCCCACGACAACAAATAAGCTCACTCAAAGAAGAAATAGGTAAATATTTATTATATGGCATATTACAAAGATAAATTAACAAATTAAGAAAAACAGAATAAAAATTCTCTCATTCGAATGATAATAATTTTTCCACGAGTTTTATATTCATTAAACACTGGAAATTTATAAGATTTTCAGTCATATATTTTTTTACGGATAATCATTTACCAAAAATAGAGAAGTTGCATGAAAATACCATTCAGTAAAATGAACGGTCTTGGAAATAAAATTATTGTTGCTGATATGCGTGAAAGTACACATGCTCTCACAGCTCAAGCAATTTCTACCTTAATGGCAGACCCCGAAACACATTTTGATCAACTTATGGCTATTCATCCACCAATCAAAAATGAAACTGACTTCCGCATTGAAATATGGAATGCTGATGGTTCAATGGCTAAAGCTTGTGGAAATGGTACCCGCTGCGTAATTGCGTGGCTTACAGACCACAATCTTGGTGAAAGCTTTCTGTTGGAAACACCCGCTGGAATCATTAAAGGTAAGCGCCAAACTAATAATCTTATCTCTGTTGATATGGGGGTCCCACATTTTAATGCAAAAGATATGCCTGTTTCACGTGAAATAGTCGATACAAATCATGTAGACATTACTGCTGGTCCATTGAAGGATGCTTGCCTTGTATCTATTGGAAATCTCCATGCTATTTTTTTTGTTGAGAACAATATTCAACACATTCCATTAGAAAAATATGGACCAAAACTTGAACATGATCCTCTTTTTCCAGAACGGTGCAATATTTCAATCGCCTATGTAACATCAAAAAAAAGCCTAAATTTACGGACATGGGAGCGAGGAGCTGGATTAACAAAAGCATGTGGTAGTGCTGCTTGTGCTAGTGCAGTGGCTGCTCATCGACGTGGATTAACAGAACGCCATATTGATGTAAATTTACCAGGGGGAACACTTAATATTTTTTATCAAGAAGACGATCATATTGTCATGACAGGTTCAATCACATATGAATTTAGTGGTTTTTTTAATCCTTTAACAGGGATCTATAAAAAGGATCACTTTTGATGGCAGTAAAAATTATAACATTTGGTTGTCGACTCAACAGTTATGAATCGGAAATTATACGCAAAGAAAGTGCTTCTTCTGGACTAAATCAGCTTAAAGATGGTGCTATTGTCTTTAATACTTGCGCTGTCACTGCTGAAGCCGTGCGACAAGCAAAACAAGCTATCCGAAAAGCGAGACGTGAAAATCCTCATGCCCGCATCATTGTAACAGGATGTGCTGCACAAACAGAGGCGCAAAATTTTGCCGATATGACAGAGGTAGATCTTGTTTTAGGAAATGAAGAAAAGCTCCATGCCCATTCCTATCGCCAGCTCCCTGATTTTGGCATCAACCATGATGAAAAAATACGTGTCAATAATATCATGGAAGTGCAAAAAATTGCCCCACATATGGTCAGTGCAATGGAAGAACGTACGCGCGCCTTTGTGCAGGTGCAAAATGGATGCGATCATCGTTGCACATTTTGCATCATTCCTTATGGACGCGGACCATCACGCTCAGTCCCTATGGGTACCGTCATTGAACAAATTAAACAGCTAACAGGCAATGGTATTCAAGAAATAGTCCTAACAGGTGTTGATCTCACAAGCTATGGTCATGATCTGCCTGGAAAAACAAATTTAGGAAAATTAACTTCAAAAATTTTGCATCACGTTCCTGATTTGCCTCGATTACGTCTTTCATCTATTGATTCTATTGAAGCAGACGAAGAACTCATCGATCTTTTGGCTTATGAAAAAAGAATAATGCCACATTTGCATTTATCTTTGCAAGCGGGCGACAACATGATTCTAAAGCGGATGAAAAGACGGCATCTGCGTGAACATGCAATTCAATTTTGCCAAGATTTGCGTGCTAAACGTCCTACAATGATTTATGGTGCTGACTTAATTACTGGCTTTCCCACTGAAACAGAAGAAATGTTCCAAAATAGCCTTGCTTTGGTAAATGACTGTCATTTAACACATCTCCATGTTTTTCCTTTTAGTCCAAGAGAAGGAACACCTGCCGCACGTATGCCACAAATTAATCGTAGAGTGGTTAAGATGCGTGCGGAAAGATTGCGCAAAGCAGGTAACGAGGCTTATCAAAAACATCTTGCTCATTTACAAAATACTCAGCAAACAATTCTCGTTGAAAGAGATGAAATCGGACGAACGGAAGATTATACTCTTGCACAAATAAAAGGTGCAAAAGCGGGAACAATTGTTCAAGCTCTCATCATTAATCACGATGGTGATAAATTGATTGCTGTCCTCCAAAAATTGAATGCAGCCTGAGCAGGAAAATCCATATGACGAAATCTTTTATCAAAAAAATGTTCTCTTTTAATAAGCCTAAAGAGCAGGAGATACAACAAGTTCCCGCCTCTTATGAAGCCGATGAGAGAAAAGAAAATAAGCATGAAACAATAAACAATGGTCAATTTTCTATAGACGTTGAAAAAGGTGAACAAACAGAAATACAAAATACAGAAAGTACAGCATCTGCAAAATCTGGTGAAAAAACTCGACCTTTTGAACTACATTCTGGAAAAGTAATTGTCACAAATACAATCAGTGAAAAAAAATTTGAAGAATTTTTGCCTGTCTCCTCTGTTGAACAGAAAAAGACAGCGTGGTTTTGGCGGCTAAAAAAAGGGTTATCTCTTTCTTCACAGCGCTTAAATGAATCGATTAATGATATCTTCGTTAAAGGAAAACTCGATGAAGATACATTGCAAGAATTGGAAGATATTCTTATTCAAGCTGATCTTGGTGTGGAAACAGCGACACGCATTATCAACATCTTAGCTTCTAACCGTTACGGAAAAAACTTATCTCTAGATGACATTCATACCATCGTGGCAGATGAAATAAAAAAAGTTCTGGAACCTGTTGCAATTCCACTAGAGCTTGATCTTAATCATAAACCTCATGTTATTTTGCTGTTAGGTGTAAATGGTAGCGGAAAAACCACAACTATCGGAAAACTTGCAGCTAAACTAACTGCAGGAGGGCTAAAAGTTATGCTCGCTGCAGGTGATACGTTTCGCGCTGCAGCTATTGAACAATTGCATATTTGGGGAGAACGTACAGGAACTCCTGTTATTTCAACCAAATTAGGTGCAGATGCTGCTAGTTTAGCGTTTGATGCTTATGAAAAAGCCAAAAAGGAAAACAGTGATGTATTGATTATTGATACAGCTGGACGCTTACAAAATAAAATTGAACTGATGGACGAATTAGCAAAAATTATTCGTGTTTTAGGCAAACATACGCCCCACGCACCACACACAATACTTCAAACGCTTGATGCAACTACTGGACAAAATGCTCTCAACCAAGTAGAAATTTTCCGCAATATTGCTGGCGTTAATGGCTTGGTTATGACAAAACTCGATGGTACTGCACGAGGAGGAATTCTTGTTGCCATCGCAGCAAAATATAAATTACCAGTTCATTTTATCGGTATAGGAGAGAATATTGAGGATCTTCAGCCTTTTTCTGCTTCTGATTTTTCCGAAACTATCATAGGAAAACACTCATGACGCAACCTTTTTCTGAACATAATTCATATAATAACCCCAATTTGAGGAATAACAAGAATCAAAAACCTCCTCTTTCACCAACACTTAAATTTTTTCTAGAAATGGGGCCTCTCGTCATCTTTTTTCTTGCCAATTATAAGGGTGAATGGCTGATAAATAATTTTGAACTTTTTAAAGGCTTTCATAAACCTATTTTTCCTGCAACAGCTCTTTTCATGGTAGCAATCATTGCTGCTTTAAGCATATCTTGGATCCTTGCACGAAAAATACCCATAATGCCCCTTATCTCAGGGATATTTGTTCTGTTTTTTGGATTTTTAACTCTTTGGCTTCATAATGACACTTTTATCAAAATGAAACCAACAATTATTAATAGCTTATTTGCTTTTATTCTCTTTTGTGGCATGTTTTTTAAAAAACCACTCTTGCGTTATGCTTTTGATTCTACTTTAAAACTTGATGATTTAGGATGGCAAAAACTTACCTATCGCTGGGCATTTTTTTTCGTTTTCCTTGCGCTTTTGAATGAAATAATTTGGCGGAATTTCAGTGATAACTTCTGGACCAGTTTTAAAGTATTTGGCGTTATGCCTATCACAGTTCTATTCATGTTCACACAAATGCCTACTATTATTAAACATTCAAAGGGTCTTTTGAAAAAAGAGGACAAATCTGATTTTTAAATATAGAGTGCTACCATTATAAATTATTTTGTAGATTTACCACTAAACACGCTGTTCATGGAGGAAATATATGTTGATTGAACAGTTTATTTGTCGAGAAGATAACTTTGGTATACTCATTCATGATGAAAAAAGCGGTTATACAGCTGCAATTGATGCACCTGAAAGCAAAGCTATACAAAGTGCTCTGAAACGTCGTAATTGGACGCTTCAGACTATTTTTGTTACTCATCATCATAATGACCATGTGGAAGCGCTAGAAGAATTAAAAAAAACTTATAATGCCATAGTTATTGGACCAGAAGCAGAAAAAGAAAAAATTCATCATCTTGACCAAACACTTCAACCTGATGAAAGTTTTTTTTTGGCACACGCATGCTTTTAGCTCTTTCAACACCTGGTCATACGCTAGGTGCGTTATCTTATTACTTTCCTCAAGAAAATTTACTCTTTGCTGGAGATACACTTTTTTCACTTGGTTGTGGATATCTTTTTGAAGGAACTCCAGCACAAATGCTAAACTCTTTAAAAAAGCTTCGTCAACTTCCTGACGAAACACTTCTTTATTGTGGTCATGAATACACAAAAACCAATGCTCTTTTTGCATTAACTATTGATCCACACAATCAAAAACTGCATAAAAGGGTAGAAGATGTTTTTTTATTACGCGCAAAAAATGCCATGACTTTACCTGTAACTTTGGGGCAAGAAAAAGCAACGAATCCTTTTTTTCGCTGGGATGATCCTACCTTACAGAAAAACCTTGCAATGGAAAAAAAAACAGATGAAGAAATCTTTGCTGAAATTCGGAAAAGAAAGGATAATTTTTAACCATGTTTAAATTGACATTGCGTTTATTTTTCTCTTTTCTTTTTGTAATATATGTTCAACTAACAACAGCAAAGGAAACAAATGATAATTTTGTTTTATCACCTATCAGCAATCAAAATATTATTGCAAATTATCCCTTAACAGAAAATTTACTTTCAAAAATAGAACAAATTCAAAAAGAAATCGAGAACCTACCTTCAGCATTAGAAATACCCAATACTGGAAATGATAATAGTATTGAAGGACTTATAGCTTCTGTCTCTAGTCAATCGAAATTAAGTAATATTTTAAGAAAAAACAATCTCACACCTAAAGACTATGTTATTGGTCTTATGACACTTCAGGCAACATTAGCTGCAATAATAGCCCTTGAAGATAAAAAAATTTTTTCTGATGAGAAAAATATTGTATCTCCAAATAATTTGAAATTTGGTCAAAAAAATATCAATAGAATCCGTGCTATTTTAGATCATTGATTAGCCTTGCAAACGCCGACAAATATCATCTAATTGTTCTAGTGAAGAATAATGTATTTTTAAATCGCCACCTTTTTTTCCATGTCGAATAATTACTTTCATTCCAGTAACATTTGTAAGTAATTTTTCTAAAGATTTTGTTTCTGCATCTTTTTCCACAGAAATTCGTTTTTTAACTTTTGGATTTGTCTGCTCATGCGCAAGTATTTCTGTTTGACGTACAGAAAGCCCTTCACGAATAACTCTTTCAGCCAAATCCTGTGGATTCTCGACAGTTATAAGACAGCGTGCATGACCAGCTGAGAGTTTTCCATCAATTAAAAATTGTTGTACTTTTGGTGGAAGTTTTAACAAACGAAGCGTATTTGCAACATGACTTCTGCTTTTTCCAATTACTTGTGCCAAATCTGCTTGGGTATATTCATGTTCATTAAGCAAAACTTCATATCCCATTCCTTCTTCAATAGGATTAAGATCGGCACGCTGAACATTTTCAATAATTGCCAATTCCAAAGCTGTTTTATCATCTACATCACGAATAATAACTGGCAATTGACTTAAATTAGCTCGTTGTGCAGCACGCCACCGTCGTTCACCAGCGATTAACTCAAACTGATTAAGATGATTACGTAAAGGTCTTACAACAACAGGCTGAACAATACCGTGTTGACGAATTGATTGAACTAAATTATCCAATTCTGTATCGGTAAAATGGCGTCGTGGATTACGTGGATTACGCGAAATAGATTCAATAGATACAAATTTTTCAAAAGAAGGAGAATTTGTGCTAAATTCTGTTGATTTTTCAGCATTTGATGAATGTGCAAGATTGTTATTTAAACTGATATCCCCAATCAATGCCGCTAACCCACGCCCTAATCTTTTTTTTGATTGATCGTCATTCATAACTTTACTTTTCTTTTTGAATTTTTTTTATAAAAATTGTTTTTTCCTACATTTTTTAAGCAGCAGCTCGCGCTTGCTTTTCACGTTGGATCACTTCTGATGCTAAACGCAAATAGGCTTGGCTACCAGCACATTTAAGATCATAAAGCAATACTGGTTTACCGAAAGACGGAGCTTCAGACACACGCACATTCCGTGGAATAACTGTACGATAAACTTTATCTCCCATAAAAGAGCGTACATCCTCAACAACTTGATTTGAAAGATTATTACGTCCATCATACATTGTTAAGACAATACCTTGAATTTTTAAAGATGGATTAAGAACGGACTGTACTTGTTTTACTGTTTCAAGCAATTGGCTTAAACCTTCAAGTGCTAAAAACTCACATTGCATAGGTACCAAAACAGAATCTGCAGCACCCATAGCATTCAGTGTTAAAAGATTAAGTGATGGAGGACAATCAATGAGAATATAATTGAATTTTTTATTCATTTTTGGATCATCACAGAAAGCTTTACGCAATCGTTGGATTCTATCTTCTGATGAAGCAATCTCCATTTCCACACCTAAAAGATCAAGCGTAGAAGGTACAATGTATAAATTGGGCACAGCTGTTGTCAAAGCTGCCTTTGTAATTGAAGTTCCTGAAACTATAACATCATAAGATGATAATGGACGACTATTACGATCAATTCCCAATCCTGTACTCGCATTACCTTGTGGATCAACATCCATAATAAGAACATTTTCACCAATGGCTGCTAAAGCTGTTGCAAGATTAATTGCCGTGGTTGTTTTTCCAACTCCACCTTTTTGGTTTGCAATAGCGATAATCCGTGTTTCGCTCATTTTGCTTTACCCTTTACGTGATCGAACATGAGAAATTTCTAAAATAACAGAATTCTCATTAATTTTACTCTTATATTTTAACAGATCAAAGTGCCAATTGGCAGAGGCATTTTTTATTTCAGTAGAATAATCCCTACCTTTTTGCAAAAGAGCTATTGTTTTTTCTGTTAATAAAGGAAAAATAAGCTGCAAAAGCTTATCGAGTGAAGCTAATCCTCTTGCTGTTATAATGTCTGGTTTAGCTATTTTTTGATATACATTTTCAATTCTACAATGATGAACTGTTGCTGGAAGATTAAGTTGAGCAATAACTGTTCGTAAAAAAGCTATTTTTTTTCCATTACTTTCAACTAAATCAATATGCCCTGTTTTTTTTTCCTTCATAAGAATAGCAACAACAATTGCAGGAAACCCTCCTCCTGATCCAAGATCACACCAGTGTAAAAAATTACTGTGTAAAGGGTAAATTTGTGCTGAATCTAAAATGTGACGTGTCCATAAAACTGATATTGTTGCAGAAGATATCAAATTAATATGCCTATTCCATTGCATTATCAAAGATTCAAATTGTACTAAATCTTCTACCGTTTCACGTGAAACAGAAGGGACAATATTCAAAAGCATTTGATATTTTTTTTCTGTAGAAACATCCATTAAGCTATTTTAGCCTTTTCACGACGTTGACGTTGAATATAAGTGATAATAAGTGACAACGCTGCTGGTGTCATACCATCAATTTTTTGTGCATCAGCAATTGAACGCGGTGATATTTTTTGAATTTTTGTTTTTAATTCATTTGAAAGACCTGAAATTGCCTGAATATCAAGAGAAGAAGGAATTTCTAAACGCTCATCTCGCTGAAGAGCAGCGATATCCTGCGCTTGTTTTTCTAAATAGACTGCATATTGTGCTTCGATTTCTAAAGATTCAACTGTTTTAGAATCTATTGATTTTAATTCTGACCAAAAATATGAAAGACGCTCTATAGTTATATTAGGATAAGCAAGAAAATCATAAGCAGAACGCCGAATCCCATCGTGATTCACTTGCAATCCATGAGCAGATGCTTCATTAGGAGTTAAAAAAAGTTTTTGGCACATTGATCGTGCTTGATCAAGACGTTGCTGCTTTTTCTGATAACAATCCCAACGTGCTTTACTAATAATCCCCCATTGCTGTGCCAAAGGTGTCAAACGAGCATCAGCATTATCAGATCGCAGAGACAAACGAAATTCAGCACGTGATGTAAACATTCGATAAGGTTCACAAACCCCACGTGAAATTAAATCATCTATCATAACACCAATATAAGCTGTAGAACGACTTATAATAACTTCGTCTAATTTACCCACTTTACGTGCAGCATTCAACCCAGCCAAAAGACCCTGTGCTGCTGCTTCTTCATATCCTGTTGTACCATTAATCTGACCCGCTAAAAACAACCCTGATAAAGAACGTAGCTCTAAAGTTTTAGTAAGTTGTTGTGGATTAACAAAGTCATATTCAATAGCATACCCTGGTTGTAAAATTGTAACATTTTCCAACCCTTCAATAGTTTTTAATAAAGAAACCTGTACATCTTCAGGAAGAGAAGTAGAAAGACCATTTGGGTAAACCGTATCATCATTTAAGCCTTCTGGTTCTAAGAAAATCTGATGCCCATCACGTTCCCCAAATTTAATAATTTTATCCTCAATTGAAGGACAATATCGTGGTCCTAATCCTTCAATATTTCCAGAATATAAAGCAGATCGATGAATATTTTCACGGATAATTTTATGCGTTTGTGCATTTGTACGTGTAATAGCACATTCAATTTGAGGCTGTTCAATTTTTTCTGTTAAGAGAGAAAAAGGAACAGGATCTTCATCAGCTTGCTGTTTTGGAAGTACACTCCAATGAATCGTTTTTTTGCTAAGACGAGCAGGAGTTCCTGTTTTTAATCGACCAAGATCTATACCATATTTTTTTAAACGTTCAGCAAGTTGTACACTTGATCGTTCCCCCATACGTCCAGCAGCCCATGTTTTATCACCAATATGAATAAAACCATTCAAAAATGTACCTGTTGTTAAAACAACAGCACCAGAAAAAAGAGTTCCTTGTTTTTTTAAAAGGACACCTGAAACACAATTATCTTGAACAATTAAATCGACAGCTTCATCTTCAATGATAATGAGATTATCTTGTTCTTGTAAAAACTTTTGAATTGCTTTTTTATATAATTGTCGATCTGCTTGTGCACGCGGTCCTCTTACTGCCGGTCCTTTACGTCGGTTAAGAAGCCGAAATTGAATTCCAGCAGCATCTGCTGCTTTCCCCATAAGACCATCTAAAGCATCTATTTCACGAACAAGATGTCCTTTTCCAAGACCACCAATAGCAGGATTGCATGACATTGTCCCTAATGCTGATATTTTATGTGTAACAAGTGCTGTCCGTGCTCCAGCACGCGCTGAAGCTGAAGCAGCTTCGCAACCAGCATGACCACCCCCAATAACGACAACATCATATAATTGCATCTAATTCATTCCATATAAAATCATTCTAATGTTTCACGTGAATCATTATTTGCCAATGCAAAATTCTGAAAAAATAATATCAAGTAAATCTTCAACATCTATATCTCCCGTAATTCTCCCAAGAAAATCACTCGCACGACGAAGATGTTCCGCCCGTAAACTTAAATCAAGAAAATTATAATTTATAGAATTTTCAATCTCTTTAACAGCCTCTTTTAATAACTGAAGTTGTCTTTTACGTGCTGGGACAAGATTTCCAATGTCAGAAATACGACGAAGACAAAAAGATTCGAGTTCTTTGATAAAAGAATCAAAATTTAAACCAGTTAATGCAGAAAATTGTATAAACCAATGTGTCTTATTCTCTTCATAAAGATCAAGTTTATTGCCTACATGCCATATTTCAGCTGATGTTTCTGGTAAATCAACTTTTTTAGGGTTATTCATATCATAAACTAAAATAACCAAATCAGCATCCATAACATGCTGTTTTGCGACTTCTATTCCCAGTTTTTCAACTTTATTTTCTGTTTCTCTAAAACCAGCAGTATCCGTTAAAAAAACTGGCAAACCATTGAGAACAAGCCTAATTTCCAAAGCATCACGTGTTGTTCCTTCTTCTTCCATCACAATAGCAACAGGTCTTCCAGCCAAACGATTCATAATGCTTGACTTTCCAGAATTTGGAGCACCCACAATAACAACCTTTAACCCATCACGTAATATATTTGCACGTTCTCCTTCAGCAATATGTTCTCGAAGAGAATTACAAAGTTTCTCTACATCTTTCCAAATTTTATCAGATACTGAATTTTCAACATCAGCTTCATCAGAAAAATCAAGCTCTGCTTCGATAAAAGCACGTGCTTTTATAAGTTTATGGCGCCAATCACGATAAAGCGTTGTTAAACGCCCACTTGTCCCCATAACCGCTAAACGTCGCTGACTCTCCGTTTCTGCCTCTATTAAATCAGCAAGACCTTCTGCTTGGACAAGATCTAATTTTCCCTCTCTAAATGCACGACGCGAAAACTCACCTGCCTCTGCAATACGACATCCAGTAAATGTAGATAATTCATCGAGAAAACGATTAACAACTGCTTTACCCCCATGTAAATGAAATTCTGCACAATCTTCTCCCGTAAAACTGTGAGGAGCAGGAAAAAAAACAGTTAAAGCAGAATCCAAAAAACTACCATCACGAGCAGTAAGATTTCCATAATGCATAAACCGCGCCTTAGGTAAGCAACCACAAAGCGTTTTAACAATACTCACAACATGAGGACCGGAAAGTCGAATAACTGCAACCCCCGAGGGCAACAATCCACTCGAAACAGCAAAGATTGTATCCACAGGATTACCCCTAATTGAAAACCTTAATATTTCTCTAAGTATTCATTGAATCAAAAAACTCACTGTTATTTTTTGTTTGTTTTAATTTATCAATTAGAAATTCAATTGCATCTGTTACATTCATAGGCGCCAAAATACGACGAAGTACAAAAATTTTATGCAAATCTTGTCGTGCTACTAAAAGCTCTTCTTTACGCGTTCCCGATTTCAAAATATCCATAGCTGGGAAAATACGCTTATCAGCAACTTTACGATCAAGAACAATTTCTGAGTTCCCCGTTCCTTTAAATTCTTCAAAAATAACTTCATCCATACGGCTACCCGTATCAATTAAAGCTGTTGCAATAATAGTTAAAGAACCACCTTCTTCAATGTTACGTGCTGCACCAAAAAAACGTTTTGGGCGCTGTAGAGCATTCGCATCTACACCACCCGTCAAAACTTTACCTGATGAAGGAACAACCGTATTATACGCACGTCCAAGACGTGTAATAGAATCGAGAAGAATAACAACATCACGTCCATATTCAACTAAACGTTTGGCTTTTTCAATAACCATTTCAGCGACTTGCACATGACGTATTGCTGGTTCATCAAAAGTAGAAGAAACCACCTCTCCTTTTACTGAGCGCTGCATGTCAGTGACTTCTTCTGGTCGCTCATCGATTAAAAGCACAATAAGATAACATTCAGGATGATTAGTAGTAATAGAATGAGCAATATTCTGTAATAGAACCGTTTTCCCCGTTCGAGGAGGTGCTACAATTAATCCTCTTTGACCTTTTCCCAATGGAGATATTAAATCAATCACCCGTGACGACATATCTCTGTCCGTAGGATTCTGTATTTCCATTTGAAAACGTTCATTTGAATAAAGGGGAGTAAGATTATCAAAATGAATTTTATAACGGATTTTTTCAGGATCTTCAAAATTAATTGTATTAATTTTTAGAAGAGCGAAATAACGCTCTCCTTCTTTTGGACTACGTATGGGACCTTCAATAGTATCTCCTGTTTTTAAAGAAAACGATTGGATTTGTGCAGGAGAAAGATAAATATCGTCAGGTCCTGGAAGATAATTAGCGTCAGCAGATCGTAAAAACCCGAATCCATCTTGTAAAACTTCAACAACTCCCTCTCCGATAATTTCTACATCTTGCGAAGCAAGCTTCTTTAAGATAGCAAACATTAATTCTTGCTTGCGCATTAGGGAAGCATTTTCGACTTCTAATGTTTCAGCAAAAGAGACAAGTTCAACGGGATTTTTACTTTTAAGTTCTTGTAGTTTCATTTCTTGCATGAAATATATTCTTCATTAAATGGGGAAATATTTTTTGAGATTAAACTATGGAAAAATAAAGAAAAGAGTAGAATATTCCTATAAGACAACAACATTGTACACTTAACTTTCTTAAACTGCAAGCGTCATTCACACGAATTATCTTCGTGTAATAGTTCAATAATCATATAAAAAAATCTTACGTAATATATCAATTAAAAAAAACATTAAAACAGAAATTATCTTTTAAATTTTATAAAAGATAATTGCATTTCATTTTTTATTTTTTCCAAAGTTTTTTGTATTAATAAATTTAGAAAAGTTAAGATTTTTCTTATTATAAGTCTGTGTTTAATGTGGATTATTATTTATACTTTATTTATCCTCAACTTTATCCACAAAAAAGTGAAGAAAAAAATGAAGTATAGCTATATCTTAGAGTTCTTATTCCCATTTTTTCTTATAAGAAAAATTTTTTTATACAATTACTAAATTTGTGAAAAAATAAAGGGAAAAAACTCTTTAATTTTATCCTTATAAAAAATGAACAGTGTATATACACATTTATTAACAAGGAGTTAAAATTTTTGTGATAAGAGAAAAAAAATCTTTTCATTTGCATATGCTTTCTGATGCAACGGGGGAAACATTAATCTCTGTTGGGAGAGCTGTAGCATCACAATACACGATGTATCAGGCGACAGAACATATCTATCCAATGATTCGCAATAAAGTACAGTTGCAGAGAGCTCTTGATGAAATACAACAAGATCCTGGTATCGTCCTTTATACAATCATTGATAAAAAAAACAGACTCCTTCTTAAGAGAGAATGTGAAAAAATAGAAGTTCCCTGTATTGATATATTACATCTTGTTTTGGATGCTTTTCAGTCTTACCTTGGAACGCCAACAAATTTACGCGCTAGTGCACAACATGAACTTAATGCAGATTATTTTCGTCGTATTGAGGCATTAGATTTTACAATAGAGCACGATGATGGGCAATCTCCTAGTAGTTTATTGGATGCAGATGTCATACTTGTGGGAATCTCAAGAACTTCTAAAACACCAACAAGCATCTATTTAGCAAATCGCGGAATCAAAACTGCTAATGTACCTCTTATCCCAGGGATTGATTTGCCAGAAGCTCTGCTAGAGGCAAAAAATACTTTGATTATCGGTTTGATTGCTTCAGTTGAAAGAATCTCACACATTCGTCAAAATAGAGATTTGGGAAATGATTTTGCTATTGAAAGTTACACTGATCGTATCAGTATAGCTGAAGAGTTGACTTATGCAAAACGTATTTGTGAACGTTTTAATTGGCCTATAATTGATGTCACAAGACGTTCTATTGAAGAAACTGCTGCAGCAATATTTGAACTTTTATCACGATTTCGTGAAGGAAAATGAAAGAAGATCTCCCATGGCAGCCAATATGTTAATATTAGCATCTCTTAGTTCTTATCGTGCACAATTGTTGAAAAAAGCAGGCTTAAGTTTTTTAATTGAAGGAGCTTCTTTTGATGAAAGAGAAGTAGAAAAAACAGCAAAGACAAAGAATCCTAAAAAAATAAGCTGTTTTCTTGCAAGTGCAAAAGCAAAAAATGTTTCCGACCGTTTTCCTGATGCCTTGGTCATTGGTTGTGATCAAGTACTTGATTTAGAAGGTGAGATTCTTCACAAAGTTACAAATAAGAGAGAGGCACATCAGCGTTTGCGTGTTCTATCGGGAAAAACTCATTTTCTTCATAGTGCAGTAGCTTTATTTCAAAATGGTCAAAAAATTTGGGTTGAAGTTTTTAGTGCCCATATGTCAGTACGTCCTCTCTCAGAGGAGTTTATTGAACGTTATTTAGCACGTGTCGGAACAGATGTTCTCAATAGTGTGGGGGTATATCAAATTGAAGGAGAAGGAATCCATCTTTTTGAAAAAATTGATGGAGATTTTTTTACCATTGTTGGTTTACCTTTATTACCTTTATTCATGAAGTTGCGTCATTTTGGATACATTAATGATTGATTTGATGATAAAGTACAAAAAAGCAATTTATCCATGTGCTTTTGTTGTTGGTTATCCTATTCATCATTCAAAATCGCCAAGAATTCATAATTTTTGGCTCAAACAATATGATTTACAGGGTGAATATCTGGCACAAGAAATAATATCTGAAGAATTTAGTAATTTTCTTGCGTCTATACAAAAAAGAGGTTTTTGTGGAGGGAATGTTACTTTACCCTATAAACAAGAAGCTTTTCGTTTAGCGGATCATAAAGATGATGTGGCAACAATGATTGGTGCTGCTAATACACTGTGGTATGAGGGAGACAAACTTTGTGCCACAAATAGTGATGCTTATGGTTTTAGTGCTAATCTTGACGATTCTACCCCTGATTGGGTTGGAGAAACAGCTCTTGTTTTTGGTGCAGGTGGTGCTGCACGTGCTATCATCTATGCCTTAAAAAAACGTGGATTTGAACGTATTTGTTTGCTTAATCGTACAAAACAACGGGCGGATAATTTAGCCGAACATTTTGGAAAACCTATCGAAGTACATGATTGGTATAATGCTTGTGAAATAGTTTGTCGGGCTGATTTGATTGTCAATACAACTTCTGTGGGTATGACAAATTCATATGAAAAAAAGAATGATTGTTTCTTTTTGGACTTTCATAAAATAAAGACGACAGCTTTAGTGACAGATATTGTTTATACTCCATTGATAACTCCTTTTTTAAAAAAAGCAAAAGCTTACGGTTTAAGGACGGTCGATGGGCTTGGTATGCTTTTACATCAAGCTGTTCCTGGTTTTGAACGATGGTTTGGAATAAGACCACAAGTAACAAAAGCTTTACGAGAAGAAATTTTAAAGGATATGGGTGAAAATAAGGGATGAAAATCATAGGGCTAACTGGATCTATCGCTATGGGAAAATCAACAGTTGCTGATTTTTTTAAACAAGCGGGTATTTCTGTTTTTAGCGCTGATGAAGCGGTACACAAACTTTACAATTGTGAGCCAGCTTTATCTCTTATAAAAAGTGTTTTTCCTAGTGTTATTGAAAATAATAAAGTTAATCGCCTAAAACTTTCTAAAATTTTGATTAATGATAATGAAAAATTACAAATGCTAGAAAAAATGATTCATCCTTTGGTTCAGAAAAAAGAAAAAGAATTTATTGATACAGCGCGCCAACAGGGGAAAAAATTAGCTGTTCTTGAAATTCCACTCCTTTTTGAAACAAATGGTGAAAGTCGTGTGGATAGTGTGGTTGTTGTATCTGCTCCACAAGCAATACAAAAAGAGCGTGCAATGATTCGTCCGAATATGAGTGAAAAAAAATTTTTATTTATCAATGCTAAACAAATGTCCGATAAAGAAAAACGAAAACGTGCTGATTTTATCATTGATACGGGAAAAGATTTGGAAAATACACGTCAACAAGTTCTTTTCGTGATAAAAAATTTGCTAAAGAATTAAAATGATACGTGAAATTATTTTTGATACAGAAACAACAGGTTTGGATAAAGAGAAAGATCGCATAATCGAAATCGGTTGTGTAGAAATGGTTGATCGTTATCTTACAGGGCGCAGATTCCATGTTTATTTGAATCCGCAAGATGTTATTATCCCTGATGAAGTTGTGAAAATTCATGGATTGACCAATGAACGTTTAAAGAATGAAAAAAGCTTTAGTGATATTGCCGATGCGTTTTTAGAATTTATCAATGGTGCAACAATGATTGCACATAATGCAAGTTTTGATATTGGTTTTCTTAATGCAGAATTAAGGCGGGCAAATAAGCCACTTATTAGTGTTGATAATATTCTTGATACGTTGGCTATGGCACGACGAAAATTTCCCATGGGTCCTAATTCTCTTGATGTTTTATGCAAACGTTTTGGAATTGATAATAGTCATCGTATTTTTCATGGAGCTTTGCTTGATGCGGAGATTCTCGCTGATGTTTATATTGAATTAATTGGTGGAAAGCAGGGCGTATTTGGTTTTGATAACAATGATAGCACTGATATGGATACCCAAAATAATAATAACGCTCTCTATGCAGTTAAATCTCGTCCACAAACTCTATCTTCAAGGATAAGTGTACAAGACAAAAGTATGCATGCCGATTTTATCAAGAAAATAGGTAAAAAAGCTCTCTGGAATTCTTTCAAAATTTATCAATAGTAAGAAATTTTCTTACTTTCTTAAAATAATTCTCAAAAAATTTTAAAAGGCTTTATAAAAAATATGGTCGTTGTGGGGAGGGGAACACCACAACGACCATGTCGCTACATTGTACCTCAGCTATCATAGGAGGAGCAAAATGAAAGCTATTATATCCCGTAACAGCAAAGAAAAGCTCTAGGTACTGAATATAAAGCGTAACGACATTTTGTTTTATAAAACCAAAAAAATGGCTTTTTAGAGGCGTTTAAATAAATTTAAAAAATAAGATAAAAAAAAATATATAAGAGTAAATTGTTTTTGGCTAAAATGGAGAAATAAAATTTTCATGAAAACAAAAGATCATCTTTTTTTGGTTGATGGATCGGGCTATGTTTTTCGTGCTTACTATGCTTTGCCGCCTTTAAAGCGTAAAAAGGACGGGCTTCCTGTGGGAGCTGTTGCAGGTTTTTGCAATATGCTATGGAAACTGCTCTGTGATGCTCGCAACACAGATTCTGGTGCTGTTCCAACGCATTTTGCTGTTATTTTTGATTATTCATCCGATACATTTCGTAAGCAAATTTATCCTCAATATAAAGCGAATCGGGCAGATCCTCCTGAAGATCTTATTCCTCAATTTTCTTTAATAAGACAAGCAACAAAGGCTTTTAATTTGCCTTGTATCGAAAAAAAAGGATTCGAAGCGGATGATTTAATTGCTACCTATGCACAATTGGCAACAAAGGCTGGAGCAAAAACAACCATTATTTCTTCTGATAAGGATCTTATGCAGTTAGTGGATACACATGTGTCTTTGTATGATGGAATGAAAGACAAGTATATCGGTATTTCCGAAGTTATAGAAAAATGGGGTGTAACACCTGAAAAAATGGTTGATTTACAAGCTTTGACAGGAGATTCAACAGATAATGTGCCAGGTATTCCAGGTATTGGTCCCAAAATCGCAGCCCAATTGCTGGAACAATTTGGTTCTCTTGATCTTTTGTTACAACGCGTTGCAGAAGTCAAGCAAACAAAACGACGTGAAAATATTCAAGCTTATAGTGAGCAGGCGAAAATTTCTCGTGAATTAGTTCGGTTGAAAAGAGATGTGCCTGTAGACAATGATTTAGATGATTTTATTTTGGAACCACAAGATGGTCCACGCTTAATCACTTTTCTCAAAGCTATGGAATTTACGACACTAACGCGTCGTGTAGCAGAGGCAACAGCATGTGATGCAGCAGCTATTGATGCACTTGATATAAATGTTGAGTGGGAAAAACCTATAGATAAGCGTGATTCTCATATCAAGAAAACTGATATAATATCCTCTCATGATTTTTCTGAAAATTCCCCACAATTATTGGCACAAAAACGTAGAGATCAAGTTCTTACCCAAAGAATTACAAGAGATGCTTATACGACTATTCTTGATGAAGAAATTTTAAAGAAGTGGTTGTTGGAAGCACAAGAGCAGGGCTTTTTTGCTTTTGACACTGAGACAACGTCACTTGATCCTATGCAAGCAAAGCTTGTTGGTTTTTCATTGGCATTACAGCCAGAAAAAGCAGCCTATATACCATTGGAACATCTTGAGGGAGGAGATGATCTTTTAGGAGGGGGACGCATTGTCGGGCAAATTGAGACACAAAAGGCTTTAGCACTTTTAAAGCCGATATTAGAAAACCAAGCAGTGTTAAAAATTGGTCAAAATATAAAATATGATTGGTTGGTGATGAAGCAATACGACATTGTGATACGCTCTTTTGATGATACAATGCTTTTATCATATAGCTTAGATACTGGAACTTTAACACATAATATGGATGCTTTGTCTGAACGTTGGCTTGGGCATAAGCCGATTGCTTACAAAGATTTAACGTATAACGGAAAAAAGATTACTTCTTTTGCACAAGTAGATTTGAAACAGGCAACCCTTTATGCTGCGGAGGACGCTGATATAACGCTACGCTTGTGGCAAGTTTTGAAACCACAGCTTGTAGCTCAAGGAGTTACAAAAATTTATGAACGTCTTGATCGCCCGTTGATAGAAGTTCTTGCGAGAATGGAAGAACGTGGGGTTCTCGTTGATCGGCAGATTTTATTGCGTCTTTCAGGAGAGTTGGCACAGGCTGCTTCTATTTTGGAAGAAGAAATTTATCAGTTAGCTGGTGAGAAATTTAATATCGCTTCACCAAAGCAATTGGGTGATATCCTTTTTGGTAAAATGGGATTGCTGGGAGGTGCTAAGACAAAGGGTGGGCAGTGGTCAACTTCTGCACAAACCTTAGAGGAGTTGGCTGCTGAAGGTCATATTTTGCCGCGTAAAATTATTGATTGGCGTCAACTTGCAAAGTTAAAATCCACCTATGCAGATGCTTTGCCTTCTTATATTCTACCAAAAACAGGGCGTGTTCATACGAATTATTCTTTAGCAACGACATCAACAGGACGGTTATCATCATCTGAGCCCAATTTGCAAAATATTCCAGTGCGAACTGCCGAAGGACGCAAAATCCGAACAGCTTTTGTTGCTCCCAAAGGACATGTCTTGATATCGGCTGATTATAGCCAGATTGAATTGCGCATTCTTGCGCATATTGCTGATATTACAGCGTTAAAAGAAGCTTTTTCACAAGGTCAAGATATTCACGCTATAACTGCATCGCAAATGTTTGGGGTTGCGATAGAAGAAATGCGTTCAGATATACGGCGACGTGCAAAGGCAATTAATTTTGGCATTATTTACGGTATTTCAGCTTTTGGATTAGCTAACCAGTTAGGTCTTTCGCGGCAAGAAGCGAGTCGCTATATCCAACTTTATTTTGAAAGATTCCCAGGAATTAAAGACTATATGGAAACAACAAAAATATTTGCACGACAAAATGGTTATGTGGAGACTATTTTTGGACGTCGTATCCATTATCCAGAGATAAAAGCGGCTAATTTGCAAGTTCGTGCTTTCAATGAACGGGCTGCTATCAATGCACCGATTCAAGGGTCAGCAGCGGACATTATTCGTCGTGCTATGATTCAAATGGAAGATGCGTTGAAAAAAGAAAAACTGTCAGCAAAAATGTTATTACAAGTGCATGATGAACTGATTTTTGAGGTACCAGAAGAGGAGAGTGAGAAAACCATGGCTCTTGTTAAAAAGGTTATGGAAAATGCAACAATGCCAGTACTCTCTTTGTCAGTACCGCTTGAAGTAAAAGTAATGGCTGCTCAAAATTGGGATGAGGCACATTAGTTTGTTTCAATTATTTTTTTTAAGAATAGTCATTGCATTGGCAAGGTCAAGATAAGCTTTAATAGGTAAATGATCTGATGCAATGCGTGCAAGTGGTGAATGATGATTTTCGATATTTGTTACCAACTGATGGGGAAAAGCGAAAATTCTATCAAGAGCAAGAAAGGGGAAGCGAGAGGGAAAGCTTGGTACAGTTCCAAGAGTTTTATCAAAATAGGGAGACAAATGATTTAAAGATGAGCTTTTTCCTCTCCGCCATTCATTAAAATCCCCAATAAGTAGTGTGGGCATAAGGGGGCGTTTTTGCAGAAGTGCAAGAAGCATTTTTATTTGCTGATTACGAGAATGGCGTAATAAACCAAAATGGGCGGCAACGACACGAATAAGACCAGTTTTCATTGCCAACTCTACAATCACTGCGCCACGTGGCTCAATACCAGGAAGAGTAATTTGTAATATGTCATGCACATGTCCCTGTCGCAAAAAAAGAGCGTTACCATGCCAACCATGACCATGAGGAGACATAGTATTCAAAGGGATTGGAATTAGACCCGTTTCTGCTTTTAATAATTGAAGATCAATCAAACCAATGCGTTCACCAAAACGCTTGTCTGCTTCTTGAATGGCAAGAATATCAACTTGCAGTTCAGTAATAACACGTACAATACGTGTAGGATTAAAAATTTTATCAACGCCTATGCATTTGTGGACATTATAGGAAGCAACAGTAAGATCATAATTATCATTTTGGTTGATTATGTTCGTTTGATGATTGGAACGTTTGTGTATAGCATTTAAAAGAGGACTTTGGATTTTTTTCTGGATAAATGCAGTCAACCAAGGAAATTTTTGCTTATAGGGTTTCTTGATCATTTAGTGTAGTGTGCCAAAAGGATAAGGGAGAGACGCTTGCGTTAAAAAATAAAAAAACCTTGTTTCTTGAGGGAAACAAGGTTTTAAAATTAAACGATGATTGTTGCAATCAATCACGGTTTGAGCCAAGAAATTGTAATAAAAAGACAAACATATTGATAAAATCAAGATAAAGGTTTAATGCACCCATAATAATCTTACGACCCCGAGTGTCATTTGCATCCCCTTCATAATACATCAATTTTATATTCTGTGTGTTGTAAGCTGTCAGACCAGCAAAAACAAGAACACCGATTATTGAGATAGCAAATTGTAAAGCGCTTGATCCAAGAAAGATATTAACAATCATAGAAAACATCAAGCCAATCAAACCGATGAAAAGGAATGATCCCATAGCTGTGAGATCACGCTTTGTCGTATAACCATAAAGTGATAGAGCACCAAAAGCTGCAGAGGTAATGACAAATGTTTGCACAATACTTTCTGTTGTATAACGCAAAATGATCGAAGACAGCGAAAGCCCAACAAGGGTTGCATAACCAAAAAAGAGGCTGCGAGCCGTACTTGTACTCAGTGTATTAATTTTGAAACTGAGGAATAATACCGCTACAAGCGGTGCAAACATAACAACATAGGAGAATGGCGATGTGTAAAATGTTACTCCGAATGAAGTTAAGTAAACACTGTTGCTGATTTGAGCGACTGCTTGGCTCATATCTGTTGTCGTTGCTAGTGATGCAACTACATAAGCGGCAGCAGCTGTAATAAGCAAACCAATGGCCATTGTATTATAGACGCCCAGCATATAGCTGCGCAGTCCTTGGTCAACTGATGCATCAGCATGAGAAACAGATGCCGAACGTAAATTTTTAAAGTCAGCCATAATATAAAATCCTTTAGTATATGTTCTGTCAGCTATTGGGTTAAAAGGGATCTGTACCTTTATACAGAAAGCTTTTACTTGGCAAATATAAATCAGCTCAAAGTCTCGATGGCTGACAGATACCTTCCCTTATTATGGGGATTTATGAAAAAATTACAAGACACTTTTGTTAAGAGAAAAGCTTACAAATTGGTAACAAAAGAATCCATTTTTATCAAAAATGTTTAAGCTATTTTAGAACAGTTTGTGCGAAATAAAGAATTAAAATGCAAGATTTTTTCTCCTTTGAACGTGTAAGCAGAAAAATACGCAAAGAAGGGTAAAAATGAAATTGAGGAAAAAATGAGTAGAGAAACATTCCATCATAACAATTGCAGCATTTTTAAAAGTGATATTAAGAATTAAGAGAATTGAAGAAATGCTGTTTTCTAAACAAAAATTATTACGAAAAATGTAAAGAAAGAATGTCTAAAAAAGTGGGTATGAAATATGTTTATATAAAGTGCGAATACCTAAGGCGAATCAACAGGTACTTATTTAGAAGATGTATGATTTGAATGATGTTTTTCTTTAATCCAGATAAGTATTTCTTCAATAAGAAGAGCAATAACACCGAAGGTGATAAAAGTATCTGCAAGATTGAAAATAGCAAAATAAAAGATATCATCAATATAAAATAGTATAAAATCAATAACATAGTGAAAACGGATACGATCGATAAGATTGCCGATTGCTCCGCCAATGATAAGGGTGAGACCAAAGCGCGATAAATATCTGCTATCTTTAGTGTTGTTCCACAGCCATAAAAGAAAAAAAATAATGATAAGTGTGAGAGCAATGAGTCCCCAGTGAGAAAAGGAAGAAAAAAACGAAAATGCAATACCAGAATTATGTACGTGATAGAGGGAAAGGAAGGGGAGAAGCGGGATCTCTGTTTCTAAAAATATATTATGCATCACCCAATATTTAGCTGTTTGATCAATCCCTATTATAAAAATCAAACCAAGAAGAAAAAAAGAGAATGATTTGTGTGTCATATTCTGTCATCACATGCTTCTAGTGTTAGATAAGAACGGCGAATTTCATAAAGCATAATCGCTGTTGCTACTGCCAGATTAAGCGAATCAGCACGCCCACTTTGAGGAATGCGCGCGAGTTTATCACAGCGACTTGCAAGAATGTCTGGTAAACCTTGTTTTTCATTGCCCATTAACAGTATAATAGGACCATTTTTGAAACCGATTTTACGATAATCGACAGTTCCTTTGAGATGCGTCCCAATGATCGTGCCTTCAAAGTGTGCAGACCAGTCTAAAAAGGCGCTTTCATCAAAACGGTAAAGTGGTATGGAAAAAATTGATCCCATTGTTGCACGCACTGCTTCAGGTGAGAAAGGATCTGTTGTTTCACCGATTAAAATAACACCTTTAGCTCCAACGGCATCAGCAGTACGGATAATAGTACCAAGATTTCCTGGATCACGCACCCGATCAAGCGCGATATAAACATCTTCTATCCGTTCTTTTATCATTTCAAGTGAGTGCCATTGTTGCTTGAAAATACCAATAACTGTTTGTGGATTATCGCGACGAGTGATAGATTCCATGACTTTTTGTGAAGCTTTAATGACGAAACCACCATTGGCTATAGTGCGTGCAGCGGTGTTTTCGATAACAGCATTACCAATTTCGCTTTTGGAAAAAATAAGTGTTTGTATTGTCCAACCCAGATTTAAGGCATCAATCACCAATTTAAGTCCTTCTGCCATAAAAAGACCTTCTCTATTTCGGTTTTTCTTTTGGCTGAGTGCTTTAATATCTTTAATGATGGGATTACTAAGGGAGGTGATTTCTTTAACTTTACCGATTTTTGGTATACACATATTCAGGCAGTCCAACGGCTAAAAAGAGAAGTGGAAAGGGCACGCCCAGCAGTTTCTTCGCGCAAGATCAGTTCTCCTGATTCAACTGTACCACCAAAATTTATGAATTCATCACGCATCAAAGTATGAAGTGTGTAAAAGGAGGCACGAATAGAATAAGCTGTGAGTATAATAGCAAGAGGCTTGTCGGATAAAAGTTTGCGACAATTTGTAATCATTGCTGGTAAGTGATCAAAAAGTTGCCAAACTTCACCATGAGGTCCACGTCCATATGCAGGAGGATCAAGGAGAATTATATCATAGTTTTTTTGACGGCGCAATTCGCGTTCGACAAATTTTACTGCATCATCGCAAATCCAGCGAATAGAGCGATCTGATAATCCAGCTATTTCTTGATTGGTTTTTGCCCAAGCAATAGCTTTTTTAGAAGCATCAACATGAGTAACATTTGCACCTGCGCGTGCTCCAATCAAAGAGGCAATACCTGTGTAACCAAAAAGATTTAATAATTTGACTGGACGTGTGGTTTTAACAATTTGTTCTTCCATTGAGCGCCAATGGGCATCTTGTTCAGGAAAAACACCTACATGACGAAAAGAAGTGAAGCGACCTAAAAAGGATAGTCCATTCCAAGAAAGTGGCCATGTTTCACCAAGCTGCTTTTTAGGAAAATACCAACGACCAACACCTTCTTCATCTCGGTTGCCTGTGAAAATGGCATCAACACTAGCCCAATGCTTTTGTGATAAAGCTGGTTTCCATAGCGCTTGACCTTCTGGTCGAATAATACGGTAAGCTCCATAACGTTCCAATTTTTTCCCATTACCAGAGTCTATGAGAGCATAATCTGCACTCACACCTGTTTCTAAAATAAGAGGTAACTTTTCCTGCGGATACATATTGCTATGGTGTGGTTGAAGGCATTGTGCAGGCATATTCAGTTTCACTATACAGTCATTAAAAAATTATATTAAAAGGCTATTAAATTTTTGTAATAATACAAAAATTTGAAATCGATTAAAATATGTATAAATGAGAGAAAAATTACTTTTAATATTGAGTAAAACACAATTAAAGGCGAGATGCCATTCAAATGTCATCATTATATCATATCAGCGATAGATATTTTTAATTTTTCGAGTTCAGCTTTGCTTTCTTTAAGAGCTTTTCTGCATTTATGGCATGCAAACCAATTGATTATACTTCCTAATAAAATACCTAGACCGAAAAAAATAAAAAGCCATATAAACAAAGGAGCTTGATAAGTAAAACTTTCAGAGTTTGTTCGAAAAGGATCAAGCGTTAAAGTAACCATTTGACGGTTAGCTATGATAAAGGCAATCAAAAGAACTGTGGGGGGTACCAAGATAATTGCTAAAAGGATACGTTTGGTAGTCATAAGTTTGCTCATTGATTAAGTCGATCACGCAAGTCTTTGCCAGTTTTGAAAAAAGGAATCCATTTTTCTTCGACGACAACAGCTTCACCTGTTCGTGGATTACGACCGTTACGTGCTGAGCGGCTTTTGACAGAAAAGGCTCCAAAACCGCGAAGTTCAACGCGATTTCCGTTAGCGAGTGCTGCTGAAATTTCTTCAAAAATAGCATTGACGATATTTTCCACATCACGTTGAAAAAGGTGTGGATTATGCCGAGCAATGATTTGTACAAGTTCTGACTTAACCAAAATGACCTCTCTTTCATACAAAAAAGATTTTTTGCAATTGTGCACTTTATGTACACACACTACATATATAAACGAGTGCAAGAAAAATAAAACCAAGAAAAAACAAATTGCAACAAACAAAATTTGAAAATACCCTTTATAGAGGCTATACAGATCGAGAAGCATGAAATATTTGAAAGATTAGGGTAGTATGGTCACACACAATCATTGTGAAGTCTTTTCAACAAAATCATCTTTTGGTGATATTTTAAAAAAAACATATCGTCATTCACGTCGCATTAGCATATTAAAGATTTTTTTACCTCTCTCAGCATTTGCTATGGCGCTGGTTTTTTGCTGGTTTACGTTTTTTTTTACTCCAAATGTTTCTGATCCTGTGATCTTGAATAATAAAGAAGATGGGATAATGAAATTGACAATGCTTAATCCAAAATTAGAAGGTTATACAAGTTCTCATGAACCTTATTGGATCAAAGCGGAAAAGGCATTTCAAGATTATACACGTTCTGGGATTGTAGGACTTCAAAATATCACAGCTGAGGCGTTTGTGGGCAAAAAGGGACGAGTTTTCCTTGATGCACAAGGGGGGATTTATGACAATATTAATGGTCGTTTACAATTAGACAAACCATTCACGATTACAACAAATGATGGAATGGTTGCACAATTTATTGAGGCAGATATTAATTTGTCTGATGGGCAATTAAGTACAAATAAACGTGTCAATATTCAGAGTGCGGGCTTGCATCTTGTAGCAAATGCTTTGCAAATTCGAGAAAAAAAACAAACCATGTATTTTCAAGGTGGTGTGCATTTAATCATTGATAAGCAATAAAAGAGTACCAATACGAACCTAGATGATCTTTATGAAAGAGAATTATATGTACGTGTAAACAAAAGAATTGAGAGTTGAGTGAAATGAAGCCAAAAACATCATACGGAAAATGGGGAGTCATATATTTGGCTTTTAGTATGGGGATATTAGGGCTTGGAGTAGTTTATGGATATGCTGAAGGAGCACGTTTGGGAATTAATCTCTCAAACAAAAAAGAGCCAGTAGAATTGTATGCAGATTCTTTAGAAATACGTGATAAAGAGGGAATGGCTCTCTTTGATGGTAATGTATCAGTGGTTCAGGGGAACCGTCTCCTGCGAACATCGAAATTAGTTGTTTATTACGATAAGGCGCATAAAGTAACGGATAGGGATCAAGCCAATACAGAAATAGTATCACCTATGAGGTTCGGATCAACAGGTGTTCAAAAAATGGAAGCCTTAGGAAAGGTTTATATAAAAATAGCTACGCAAATTGCTACGGGTGATAAAGGTATTTTTGATGGAAAGTCAAATATGATGACTTTGACAGGTAATAATGTTGTATTAATCGATGGTGATAATGTAGCAACAGGGTGCAAATTGATAGCAGATATGAAAACTGGAAAAATTTTGCTTGAAGGCTGTGAAACGTCTGAAAAAAAGGGTCGCGTTTCAATCATTTTAAAACAAAATCAAAAGAACGACCATTAAGATTTTTATGTTTGGAATCAAGAGAGAAAAAAAAACGGCTGGATGTGATCTTGCAGATGAAGCTTTAAAAGAGCCTTTAAAAAGAACTTTGATTGCGCATCATTTGATTAAAATTTACCGAAAAAGACAGGCTGTTAATGGTGTTTCTTTCGGTATTCGTACGGGAGAGGCTGTTGGCATTTTAGGTCCCAATGGTGCTGGTAAAACGACCTGTTTTTATATGGTTACAGGTCTTGTTAAATCTGATGGGGGATCAATAAAAATTGATGGATTTGATATCACCCATCTACCGATGTATCGGCGTGCTCGTTTAGGTATTGGGTATCTTCCGCAAGAAGCATCTATTTTTCGCGGACTTTCAGTAGAAAATAATATTAAAGCTGTTTTGGAGGTAATCGAAAAAGACCGCCGTAAACAACGTGAAGAGTTAGATGCGCTTTTACATGAATTTAAAATTGATCATTTACGCAAAATACCTGCCATTTCTTTGTCAGGGGGGGAACGTCGGCGCCTTGAAATTGCGCGCGCTTTAGCCTCTCGTCCCAATTTTCTATTACTTGATGAACCGTTTGCGGGAATTGACCCTATTGCCATTTTTGATATTCAACAGCTTATTCGCCATTTAACCCAACGTGGTATTGGTGTTTTGATAACTGATCATAATGTGCGTGAGACGTTAGGTCTTGTCGACCGCGCTTATATTATTCACGCAGGGAAAGTGTTAATTCACGGTTGTCCTAACGATATCATTAATAACGCTGACGTGCGAAAAATTTATTTAGGAAATCAGTTTTCTCTCTGATTTTACAGCTTTTATGAATTTTCATTTAAATTTAAGCAGAATTGATATTGTAAGCACAAACACTATTTTTCTTATATAGTGAATAACCAATCTCATTTTACAAAGCTTCAATGAACTTTATTTTGATCCTCAAATAGGTGTTGCCGATATGCGCGCTGCCATTGTGTGATCAGGAATTTTGTTGGTATAGGGTAAAATTTGTGATTATTTTAAAAAAATAGGACAAGTAAGGGTATTTGTAAGCTCAGATACACAATCAGATTTTTTATGATAGTTACATTTATTGCGTTATTTTTAACAAATTCCTTATTTGTGCCAAAACTTCTTTTATGACTACAATTTTAAACTAAGCTGTTGCTGAATGATGAGAAAAAGCTTCATCACAAGATAAGATAGTTTTATTGCTTTTGCAGTTTGATTTTCTTTAAATTGTATCATGGAAAAGGTATCGCTAGATTCACTTTATGATAAATAATAAATGAGGCGGTGAATAAAACTGTATTTCTGGAAGGTATATGAAGAGTGAGAATAGTTTTCTCTATCAAATCAAACAATATATAGATGATACTGTTATTGATATTCTGTGATTTATTACAGTTGTTAAATGTGTTCATACTACTTTTATTGCGTTATGGATTTAAAAACTATTGCATTATTGTAAAGATTAGTCCAAATTTACGGGCTATTTTAAAGATATCCATTAAATGTATTAGAGACTGTTTGAGTCATGGTAGTTTGCTGTTTTAAGTTGCACAGTAATTGTCAAAATAAAGTGCTGTTTTATATAGGTACGCTTTTCATGTTACGGGAACCAATTCTTGAAAGGAAATATCTAACGAAGAATTGTACACCAACTGTTATGACTGAAAGGTCGGTAAATTTATGAAGAGTGGCTATTACTGATATTATAGTGAACTTAGATTTTGTGAATAATTCCATTCCCTTTTTTCATTCTGTTAATTAAAAGCTGAATACTATTTATCGTTGAGTTGGTAGTAAGATGAATTGAATCATCATCTATTATGGATTGAAAAGTGGATATACATACGGTGAAATTAAGGTATCAATACCGCTTACTGATTTGTGGATGAGCATTTGAGTATGCAAAAGGAAAATGAAGGTATGAATTTGAGTGAGTTAATTGCACCGGAAGCAATTATTCCGGCTCTTAGGGCGAATTCGAAGAAACAAGTTTTGCAAATTTTAGCTGAAAAAGCAGCCGATCTAACAGGCCTTAATGAGCGTGTAATTTTTGATGTTGTTTTACAACGTGAAAAACTAGGATCAACAGGTCTAGGTGGTGGTATTGCTATTCCTCATGGAAAATTACCTGATATTAATAAAATTATTGGCATATTCGCTCACCTTGAAATTCCAGTTGATTTTGAAGCTCTCGATGATGAACCGATTGATCTCGTTTTTTTACTTTTGGCACCTGAAAATGCTGGTGCAGATCACTTAAAAGCTTTGTCACAGATTGCGCGTGTTTTGCGTCATTCTGATGTTGTTCAGAAGTTGCGTAATACATATGATGCTAATGTACTTTACACGTTATTGATTCAGAATTCAGCGTCAAATGCAGCTTAAAAAATGATGATGTGTGCATTGCGGTCATTGAATTCACAGTGGAATAGAAAACGGTATAATCTACGCTTGAAGAGAATGCTTACTTTAAAGAACTGAAGATAGAGCAAGTTGCTGATTTTTTTTAAGTTATTTTTATTTTTCATACTAGAATCACTCATTATCGTGATTTTAGATCTATTTACTTGGGTTATTCATTCATAAATTTCTATTTCTCAATCAGGTGATTGATGTGTTTCTTTGTAATGAATGTTTAAGCATCAAAATATATAAAAATTTCCTTTGTATAAGATGATGAGCATTTATATCTATCAAAGTAAGAAAAATTATATGCAGTGGTTGGTGCTAAAGTATTTCAGAGTCAATATGTCAGTAATGTTTGGTGCTTTTTTGCAAAATAACTTTGAAATAGTGTGAGAGTATTGTGCGGTAATATCGCAAGATATTCAAATATTGGCAAATAGTATTGAGTGAAAAGTAAGGTGTTTTACGGTTTTTACTGCTGCAAATATGTTGAATCTGTTAAATTGATTGATAACCTCTAAATGAGAGTGAAATTTGGAGTGTTATTTGATAGATGTTTTCCTAAAGTTTTGATCAAATTGTTTATAGTAGGGCAAGGTAGTTTGCTTTTTAGCAGACTGATAATGTATTACGCTTTATTTATTTTGAAATCCAATTGCTTCAAGAGATAATTTTTTATACAAAAAGCGAACTTAATAAAGTGAGATCAAAATATTTTTTTTAAAAATCCAATTATTAAGTAAGAAAATTCATGTTTTAGTAACTATTAAAGAGTCAAAATTAAACATAAAGATTTGTTCTGATGAGGGTGACAATATTTTATTTCTTGATAAGATTGGGAGAGCTACATAAGCAGTAAGCAGGCTTTTGTTGGAGCTTTGTCAGTGAAGAAGATTTTGTAAAGAATAAAGAAGTGAGCTAAATGAAGATATTTGAAAAGACGTTTATTGCTGCATTTGTAATGGTTGTGGTTACTCTTGAGATGGCATGGGCACAAACACCGAGCCGTTTGGATCAATTTGATGCTTGGGGAACCTATTCCTATAAATCACCAGAAAATACAATTTGCTACGTGTTGTCGGTGCCTTTGGAGTCGCTTCCAACAACGGTTAAGCATGGCGATAATTTCTTTTTGGTTACTAAACGTTCTCATTCACCTGTTTCTTTTGAACCGCAATTTATGGCTGGTTATACACTTAAGGAAGGATCAAGAGTTACTGTGACTATTGGAAATAAGGATTTTGACTTTTTTACGAAGGATTCATCGGCTTGGTTGGAGTCTCCAACGTTAGAAAAGCAGCTTGTTTCTGCTATGCGTTCTGGGAATAATATGACAGTGAAAGCTACCTCAAAACGGGGAACTCATACCACTTATACTTATTCTTTAAAAGGGGTAACTGCTGCATTAAATCGGGCACAAAAATGCCATTAAGAACACTTGTAATTTTAAAATAGTGATGAAATCAATGGCCATTTCATATGACCTCAAGCCAATAAGTGTATGTTCAACACTGAAGTCCGATGGTGTTGTAGTAAAGGAGAGATCTAAGCTACCTTTAATTGGTTTATCGCACGATGAAATGGTGGAGGCTTTAAAAGAAATTGGTGTGCCAAAACACCAAACGCGTATGCGTGTGCGTCAGCTTTGGCATTGGCTTTATGTACGGGGTGTTTCAAATTTTGATGAAATGCGGAATATTTCTAAGCCAATGCAAGAAATGCTTAAAAGCCATTTTTCCATTGCGCGTCCAGAAATTGTTGAAGAGCAAATATCAAAAGACGGTACGCGTAAATGGCTCTTACGTTTTCCAGCACGTGGGGCTGGGAAGCCTGTTGAAATTGAAACGGTCTATATCCCTGAAGAGGGACGTGGTACTTTATGTCTCTCATCTCAGGTAGGGTGTACATTAACTTGTTCTTTTTGCCATACGGGAACACAAGTACTTGTTCGAAATTTAACAGCGGAAGAAATTTTAGCACAATTATTGGTTGCACGTGATTGTTTAGGTGATTTTCCTGATAAAAATACCCCTGATGGTGCAATTGTTCCAATTGAAGGGCGCAAAATTACCAATATTGTTATGATGGGGATGGGGGAGCCACTTTATAATTTTGAAGCAGTCAAAAAAGCTTTATTAATTGCTTCTGATGGAGATGGGCTTTCTTTGTCAAAACGTCGCATTACTCTTTCGACGAGTGGAATCGTTCCTGGGATTGTACGAACGGGAGAGGAAATTGGGGTTATGTTGGCAATTTCACTTCATGCAGTGCATGATGCGCTACGAGATATGCTTGTTCCAATTAATAAAAAATATCCGCTTGCTATGTTAATGGATGCTTGCCGTAATTATCCTGGTCTTTCTAATGCTAGGCGAATTACATTTGAGTATGTTATGCTGAAAGATGTAAATGATAGTTTAGATGATGCAAAACGATTAGTTCAGTTACTTAAAGGTATTCCTGCTAAGATCAATTTAATTCCTTTTAATCCGTGGCCAAAGAGTAATTATCAATGTTCTGACTGGGAACAAATTGAGCGTTTTGCTGATGTGGTGAATCAAGCAGGCTATGCTTCGCCTATTCGAGTACCGCGCGGGCGCGATATTTTAGCTGCGTGCGGTCAGCTCAAATCTGCTTCAGAACGTTTACGAAAATCTGAACGTTTGCAGTTTGAATATGGAGTTGATAACAAGCAACTTTAATTTTGGCTGATTGGTTGATAAAAAAACTACGGTCATTAATATTATCGTAAATCTTCTCTTGTTTATCATAAAAAATCCACTTCTGCTTGCCTAAAGATGTTAAGCAAGATTCGTAAAATATGTTAATTGTGAACCCATAAAGCGGGCAAGTGTAAGAGGGATTTTTTTGAAAGTTTTGAATAAGACTATTCTTCATAAGAATGATGAAAATTGTAATTTGCAAAAAAATAAGAGCACAAGAAAGCTCTAAAATGAGCAATTTGTACGTGGTCATGAGGTCTGAGCATTAATAAGTTGTGGAAAAAAGTTACGTTAAAAAATGATTTTAGAGTTTAACAAATTAATTCCAATGCTGGCAAATGATGCGTCTAAGACTTTGGTGTTTTTAAAGATATTTGTTTGAAAGAAAAATGTAAGGTGTTGGCGTAATTGCTTGCAGGACTAAAAGATAAAAGGCATTTGCAATCTTAGGGGAAAAGCGCGTAGCTAGGTAAAAATAAGCGCCAATAAGCCAAATGCTACAGTGACAATTCAAATAAAAAAACTTATTGCCATCCCAAAGGCACATAATAATTTTAGCTTTTTTGTTTTATGCAATAGCCACTGCTCTACGATCATAGATGATATCAGGTTCTAGAGTAAGTGCTAAAATAAGCAATGTTATTGTACAATACAAATCGTCCAAGTAGAAGTAACATACAAATTTCTTTTGCTTGCAGTTTGTACAGAAACAGCTTTATTTGTTACTCTTTTGTTATAAAAATTGCCCTAAAAAGTGACCATAATGACTACTGGTTTTAAGATTTTTGTTTTAATTAATAAGCACATTTTATTATTTTTTCTCAAGGGAAGAGCTATAGTCGTGAAAATGGTAAAAACCGTTTTTTATGGGTGTGAAGTTGTGTTTTATAAAAATCTAAAAGATAAAATTTTCGACATTGAATCATCAAACGGATTTTTAAATAGATAAATTAATGTCGTTTTATTTTGATAAATCTATAACTTTTAAGGATAATCAGAGTGCTTATGGTTAAAAGAACGCTGTTGGTTTATTAAAAAAACGCAAAAAGCTTACACATATTCGTGACGCGTTTGGTAAGATAAGCAGAAGACGATATTCATTATATTTATTTATAGCTGAAAGACATGATTTCTGTTTAAACCTACAAAAAGGTACTTTCCTAACGGATTTTTGCTAATAGATACGCTCTTTGTTGCCTCTTAGCTCAAGGAAGCTTTCTTTTTACCAATAGGGATAATAGAGGAAATCTATAAGAAGGGCAATTAAAGCACCAGTCACTAAAATAAGCAAATTATAATTCATGATATTTCAGAGTTTTTGTTCCTATAAAAATAGGAAAAATTATCAGTAAAGCTCAGATAGGTGTTGTATCATGACAAAAATATAATAGGAGTTATGAAGCTTTTTGCTTGCTATTATTGACGAATAGATTCAAGAATCAAAAAAATTTAATTTTGTAGGATAAAAATAATGATGCGTGATCAGTGTGGTACTCTTAGCCTTACGCCTGAAGTAAGAGATGCAGCTATTGAGTCAAAAATTTGGCCATTTGAAGAAGCGCGTAAGATTATCAAACGATACGAAAAAACAGGTTATCCAGAGAGTATAATATTTGAAACAGGCTACGGACCTTCTGGTTTGCCGCATATTGGAACGTTTGGGGAAGTTGCTCGTACAACTATGGTGCGTCATGCCTTCCATATTTTAACTGAAAACAAGGTAAAAACAAAACTTCTTTGTTTTTCTGATGATATGGATGGTTTGCGTAAAGTTCCTGATAATGTGCCTGATCGCGAAAAAATGGAAAACTATATTGGTCAACCGCTCAGTTGTGTGCCAGATCCTTTTGGGGATGGTTATCCTTCCTTTGGAGCAGCAAATAATGCACGTTTGCGTGCTTTTCTTGATCGTTTTGGTTTTGATTATGAATTTGCAAGTGCCACTGATTATTATAGTTCTGGTTGTTTTGATGAAGCACTTATGAAAATACTTGCTTGTTATGATAAAGTGATGGCAATTATCTTGCCAACATTGGGTGAAGAACGGCGGGCTAGCTATTCACCTTTTTTACCTATTTCTCCTTTTTCTGGGAAAGTGTTGCAAGTGCCAATCATTGCTTATAGTGCTGAAAAAGGTACTGTCACTTATATTGAGCCTGAAACAGGAGAAACCATTGAAACGGAAGTGACAGGAGGAAAAGTCAAATGTCAATGGAAGGTAGATTGGGCAATGCGCTGGAAAGCGATAGGGGTCGATTATGAAATGGCAGGCAAAGATCTCATCGATTCCACAAATCTTTCTTCTAAAATTTGCAAAGTACTTGGTGGAAATCCGCCAGAAGGATTTAATTATGAGCTTTTTTTGGATGATAAGGGGCAGAAAATTTCCAAATCCAAGGGAAATGGCTTAACCATTGATGAGTGGTTAACTTATGCACCAACAGAGAGTTTAGCGCTTTACATGTTTTCAAAGCCCAAAACAGCAAAACGGCTTTATTTTGATGTTATTCCAAAAGTCGTTGATGAATATTATACGCATCTTTCTGCATATGGTCGTCAGAAATGGCAAGAGCGGCTTAACAACCCTGTATGGCATATCCATAATGGCTGCCCTCCACAGGTTGATTTGCCAGTATCTTTTGCTATGCTACTGAATTTGGTAAGTGCTTCAAATGCTGAAAATGAACAAGTTCTTTGGGGTTTTATTTCTCGCTATGCTGAAGGCGTAAATGCACAAACGCATCCAGAGCTTGATCTGTTGGTGAAATTTGCCATTAAATATTTTGACGTTTTTGTTAAACCAAATAAAAAATTTCGAATCCCTGATGAGTGTGAGCGCGCAACGTTGGTGAATATCGATATGAAATTAGCCAGTTTACCTGAAA
This sequence comes from Bartonella propinqua, assembly GCF_047263965.1. Lineage (NCBI taxonomy): Bacteria > Pseudomonadati > Pseudomonadota > Alphaproteobacteria > Hyphomicrobiales > Bartonellaceae > Bartonella > Bartonella propinqua. The sequence goes on from NZ_JBLEBK010000001.1 coordinate 165,699, forward strand.
CTGCTGATGGAAACACTCTTCAAAATGCGCTTCTTGATGTTGCGCGTTTAAAAGAACGCTATCAAGATCATAGCAAAAAAAGTCCTGAAGGGGGACCAGGTGTTTCAAATGTTTTTTTTCAAATGTTGTATGAAGTTCTTTTAGGGCAAGAACGAGGACCACGATTGGGGTCATTTATTGCGCTGTATGGGATTAATGAAATGCGTGCACTTATTGCTGAAGCACTTACGCGATCTGTGGAGGAATAATGGAAAAAAGATCGCAAGAAGTAAAGCGGCGTCGCACATTTGCTATTATTGCTCACCCTGACGCAGGAAAAACAACGCTAACGGAAAAACTTTTATTGTTTGGTGGTGCTATTCAGCTTGCTGGTGAGGTAAAGGCGAAAAAAGATCGTATTCAAACCCGCTCTGATTGGATGTATATTGAGCGTGATCGTGGTATTTCGGTTGTCACATCAGTGATGACGTTTGAATATGAAAATCATATCTTTAATCTTTTAGATACTCCAGGGCATGAGGATTTTGCTGATGATACATATCGTACTCTCACGGCTGTTGATAGTGCGATCATGGTACTGGATGGTGCACGCGGAATTGAACCCAGAACACTGAAATTGTTTGAAGTGTGTCGGATGCGGGATATTCCTATTGTTACTTTTGTGAATAAAATGGATCGTGAAGCGTGTGATCCTTTAGAAATTTTAGATGAAATTGAAGAAAAACTCGCGCTTGATACCGCACCAATTACATGGCCTATTGGTGCTGGCAAGGATTTTATGGGAACTTTTGATATTCACCATGATCGTTTTCGTCAACAAGATGATGAGGTAATTCAACAGGCAGTTTCTGGACCTGATGAGGTTGCAAATTTACTTCCCGAAAATCGACGAGCGTCTTTTATTGAAGGAGTCAATCTTGCTCGCAATGCCTGCAAAAATTTTGATCTTCAAACTTTCCGTGAAGGACATATGACACCAGTTTATTTTGGTTCGGCTTTGCGAAATTTTGGTGTTCGTGATTTGATTAATGCACTGGTTGATTTTGGTCCCAGTCCCCGCGATCAAGTAGCAATTCAACGCAATGTCATAGCTACTGAACCTAAAATGACAGGATTTGTTTTTAAAATTCAAGCCAATATGGATCCCAATCATCGTGATCGGATTGCATTTTTTCGAGTGTGTTCGGGGACACTTGAACGTGGCATGAAGACAAAATTGGTGCGAACGGGGAAGCCAATGACACTTTCAACACCGCAATTTTTCTTTGCTCGTTCACGTCAAATTGCCGATAAAGCTTATGCTGGTGATATAGTCGGTATTCCCAATCACGGAACTTTGCGTATTGGTGATGTGCTGACGGAGGGAGAAGATATTTTCTTTAAAGGTATGCCTAATTTTGCGCCGGAAATTTTGCGTCGTGTTTGTTTGGGTGATCCAATGAAAGCAAAAAAACTTAAAGAAGCTTTACAACAAATGGCTGAAGAAGGAGTCGTACAATTATTTATTCCTGATGATGGATCGCCTGCTCTCATTGGTGTTATTGGTGCTTTGCAAATTGACGTTTTAATGGAGCGACTGAAGATGGAATATTGTTTACCAGTGAGCTTTGAAGCAGCACGCTTTAATATATGCCGCTGGATTTCTGCAGAAAGTAAAGATGAGATGCAAAAATTTCTCACCAATCATCGATCTGCTATTGCTCATGATTTAGAGGGTGCCCCAGTTTTCTTAGCAGAAAATCATTTTTCATTGAATTATGAAGCAGAGCGGGCACCAAAAATAAAATTTGCAGCTTTTAAAGATTATCAAATACATTCTGAATAAACAGACAAGATGTCTTTTTTGCAAAAATAAGAGTATTCTTAAAAAAAAGTCAAATGGAAAGGGAGAGGAAAAACCTCTCTCCTTTATAAAAAAGTCACTATGAGTGGATTTTAACGAAGACCATCTTTAACCCATTCGGAAACGCGTCCTTTAGAAGCTGCACCAACCATATTTGATGAGACATTTCCATTTTTGAACATCAATAAGGTGGGAATTGAGCGCACTCCATATTGGGTAGCCAGTTCGGGATTTTCATCGATATTTACTTTGGCAATTTTGACTTGATTTTGCATTTCTGTTGAAATTTCATCTAAAATCGGAGCAATCATTTTGCAAGGACCACACCATTCAGCCCAAAAATCAACTACAACAGGGGTGGAAGAAGCGAGCACTTCACTTTCAAAATTGCTCTTATCAATTTTTATACATGTCATTGATTTATCCTTTATCTTTGCTTCTATATCGGTACGATAGCGATTCATATCAAGCTATTCTTGCAAAGATAAAGGATAGGAAGCCTTAAGGGAAAGAGTTTTCTTGATTTACAAGGCAATTTCATCAAGAAGTGCATCGAGTTTTTCCGAGGTAAGATTAAAAACTTTTGCTTCTTTACTATAGATAAGAAGAGCTTGGATGTCTTTTTCGGGGTGAATAGCTTGCAATAATTTTCGATAAAGAGCCATTTGTAACAAATAGCGTGGTGCAATAGCGGCTTCGTTTTCGGGTGGTGTTCCAGTTTTAAAATCGGCAAAGATAACACTATTTTGCGTGATGTATAGACGGTCGATTTGTCCAGAAACTGCCTGCTCTTTTCCACGAATTTTGATAATGCCCATTAAGGAAACTTCAGCACGTGAAAGGTCAGAAAAGAGGGGTTTGAGAGAAGAGTTGTCTAAAATTTGCCAAACATGACGGAGTGCATCTTCTCGTTGGGTTTCATGCCAGTGAGAAGCCTTGGTGTTAAGATAGTGTTGGGCATAATCTCGACGTTTTTGGGGGGCGCAATCAGGCAAATATTGCAGCAATCGGTGCACAAGATTACCATATTCAATGGAAAAAGCTTGGTTAGTATTTGTTTTTCCTAAAACAGGTGAAATGTTAAGCTGTTTTGGATTGGGAAAAAGCTCAATATCAGATTCAATGGAAAGACTAGCAATAGAGGGCTTTAACGGTTTTGGTAAGGTTGGTTCTGTTGGTACTTTATGGTCAAAAAAATTGGGTAAAGGTGGAAGTGTTTGGCTTTCTGCACAAGACACTTCTTGGTTGATTGGTGAAGAAGGAGCAGATGTTATACTGTAGCGCCAAGCAGCAATATCTTCTGCAGGACCTTCTATAGGTACTGCGTGTGGTTTGAGAGCTTTCTTTATCAATTGTAGCCATGTTTGAGTCGGAGTTTTCTTACTGCTGTATCCACAAACAAATAGCCGATCTTCAGCACGGGTCATTCCTACATAGAGAAGACGTCTATACTCTTCTTCAGCACGCTCTTTTAAATGCAGAAGTGCTTTTTCAGAAATTTTTGTTTTAAATTCTGCATTGGGATGCCAGATAAAACCTTGTTGGTCGTTCAATTGTGTATTGCGCATGGGAACTTTAAGCAAATGAGGCGCATGCTGCGAATGCCAGATTGCACTACCAGAATCAACCAGAAAAACAACAGCAGCTTCCAGTCCTTTAGCGGCATGAACAGTCATAATACGAACTTCTTCGTGGTTTTGATCAAACTCACGTTTAATTTCTGGTTCGCTTTCGCTTAGTATTTCCAAAAAAGCTTGCAATCCTGGTAAGCCAGTTTTTTGAATAGCAAGCGTGTAATCCATGAAAGCATCAAGCACGTCATTTGCTTCAGAGCCTAAGCGAGCCAGAATTTTTTGTCGCCCTTTATCATTGTTAAGAATATGGCTATAAAATTCAAAAACAGGTATTTTATCTACTAAAGTGCGGTAATGGCTTAAACTTTCAAAGGCATTTTTAAAAGACTTTTGCGATGGTGCGTGCAGGGAAAGGCTTTGCCAAAGTGAGTCTGTACGTTGTGCAGCAAGCTGGTAAAGCTCATCTTCGGTAAGCCCAAAAAGTGGACTTTTTAAAACACAGGCAAGAGAAAGGTCATCTTGTGGTTGCAAAACAAAACGCGCAAGCGCCATTAAATCACGTACACTAATATGTTTGGTAAGCTGTAAACGGTCAGCACCAGCTACGGGGATGTTACGCAGTTTAAGTGCACGGGAAAGTGCAGAAACAAATTGACCACGATTACGAACCAAGATCATAATGTCACTGGCACGCAGTAAGCGCCCTTTTGCTGGAAGCATTTCCCCTTTATGTAACCAGTTTGCAATAGTTTCAGCAATTTTTTCTGCCAAACGCACTTCAGGTGTGTCTAAATGATCAACAGTTGCATGCCAATCCTCAGGCAGTTCATTTGTTTCTTTGGAAATGGCATCCCATAAAATAACATCACCAGGGCTATGAACACGAATAGCCTCATGCACTGTTTTTATATTGTCTGCTGAAAGACCTTTGTAATTTTCTGGCGTCTCAAAAACAAGATCAACGCTTTTAAGCACATCGGCTGTAGAGCGAAAAGAATAATTCAGTTGTATTTTTTCAAATTTTTGTTCTGCTTGTTGCGCTTTTTTTTGAATTATTCGTCCATTAGCGGCAAAATTTTCTGGTACGGCACCTTGAAAAGAATAAATGGATTGCTTTTCATCTCCAACAGCAAAAAGAGTGCGTATATTTGTGCGTTGACTGTAACCTGTGAAAAATTCTTCGGTTAAAAGTTGAATAATTTGCCATTGCTCAGGATTGGTATCTTGTGCCTCATCAAGCAGAATATGATCAAGACCACGGTCAAGTTTATACTGCACCCACTGGCTTGCACCTTTACGCTGCAGTAAATGAAGTGTGCGTTCAATGAGGTCATCAAAATCTAATAATCCGTTAGTCTTTTTTAAATTTGCATAAATTTTAAGATAAATGGCACAAAGCTGAAAAGCGGCAATATTAAATGTAACGATTTTGATACATTGATATTTGTCTAAAAGAACAGAAAGTTGGCTTTGTTTGTCTTCAATTTCTTTTTGAATAAAAGGCCAAATTTCATCTGATTTTTTAGAGGATAAGCGTGAAATGCTACGGGGGTTACTATCGGTTTTAAAATAAATATTTGAAATAATATTGATAATATTTGTTTCATCAGAAGCAAAAGCTAATTGAGAAAATTTATCAAGCATATCTTGGGCGCTTTTATTGCCATAAATTTGAAGATATTGGAGGGCATGAGGGGACAGTAAAGCAGTCTGTTGAATTTTTTTCAGTAGCAGTTGATTTGTTTCATCAGGTGCTAAATCAAAGAGTGCACGCAGTTGTTTTTCTCCATTTTCAGAGAGAATGAAAGTTAAAAAACGAGACAGTTTATGTTGCTTTTGGGCTGCTTCATCCAGCAATTCATCAAAAGTGTTTTCACTGATAATTTGAAGTAACTGTTTTAAAGCTGGTTGTGCATCTTTATGCGCTAAAAGTTGACGGCGCGCTTCTTGTAACAATTTTTTTCGATTAATATCATCAAGGAGTTCAAAATGTCCAGCGATATTGGCTTCTAACATAAATTGATGCAATAAAGATTCGCAAAATGCGTGAATCGTTTGGATTTTTAATCCCCCAGGTGTTTCGAGGGCACGAGCAAAGAGTTGACGTGCAGAAATTAATTTTTGCGCACTGACAGGTTTATTTTCAAGACGCGAGAGGACTATTTTGAGTTGCGCGTCATCAAGTTCATTCCAGCCAGAAAGTGTATTAAAAATTCGCGATTGCATAACCGCAGCGGCTGCGTTTGTATAAGTAAGACATAAAATGCGTGCTGGAGGGGTGCCGTTTAAAAGCAAACGGATGACGCGTTCGCTTAAAACATGTGTTTTTCCAGATCCTGCATTTGCAGAAACCCATACGTTTGTTTTTGGATGCGTTGCTTTTTTTTGTGCATTGAGGGCTGCTTTAGGAATAGAAAAAAGAGTCATGATTGATCTGCCTCGTGAGAATCACTTGACCATTCCCATAATCGCGCCAGATGGTCATAATCGCTTTCATATGTTGTTTTAAAGGGCACTGCATGTGAAAGATAGCCTTGTTGTGGATTTTGGTAATAGTCCATTAATGCAATAAGATGTTTCCATGCTTTTTTGCCAAGATTGATTGCGTCTTTTGAATCTTGTTCCGTGTTTTGCTTATTTTCTTCTTTTTTGTTTGAAAGAATTGACTGAGGCTTGATTTCACCTTTTTTATTGAGGGGGATATAAAGTAAATTTGATGGGGTAAAATCTTGAAAATCTTTAAAGGCTCCTTGCATTAACAAAGCTGTTTCTAATGCTAATTGTGGAAATAATAAATTGCGAACTTGTTTTGATGAGGGGGGAGTTCCAGTTTTAAAATCAAGAATTTCAACCATTTTGTTTGGCAAGGCATCAATACGATCAGCACGTCCTGAAAGCGTTACGCCTGTTGTCCCTATGGGGACTTTTTGGGATGCCACTTCGGCATATCGCTCCCGAGACCCAAGACTTCTTTCCCATTGAATGAAAAATGGAGCAAAATTTTCAAAAATAGTCCACCAGATTGTTTCAATATCGGGCGTTAAATTTAATTTATCGAATTCTTGGCGCCCAATTTTCAGGAGTGCATCTAATGCGTTTACAGCATTGGGATTTTTTATTTGTGTGCAAAAAGTGGCAAGAATAGCATGATAAAGTGTTCCGCGTTCTGCGGCGCAAGGGTCATGGATGAGTGCTTTAAGCGGTTTTAGGCGTAAAATTTTTTTTGCATAAATTGCATAAGGGTCATAGCGCAACGTTGTTATTTCGGTGACTGAAAAATGGCGTGGACGCATATTAAGAGGTGGTACAGGGCAAGGGCGTGTTGCACAGGCAATGATGTTTGTATTGTCAAGTGCTTTTGCCCAATGAAGCAATATTTCACCTCGCGCACAGATTTGTTCCCAAACCTGTTTTCCTATAACTGTTTCTAGACGTTGTAGCCAACGCGAAGGAATAGAGGGAGCATGATTAACCCGTTTAGCTCGGCTCATCACCACTTTGTCCATTCCCATAGCCCATTGAAAATCATGTGCAGAAAGACCAATGCGTTGTTCTGGCGGTTCAAGAGTTAACATCATTTTCATCGGTCGCGATAAAAAAGCATCATTGCGGGTTGTGATTGGCCATGATCCTTCATTAAGTCCGCCAATGACCATGGTATCAACTGTTTGCAGACGTGATTCCAAAGCGCCCCAGATGAATAAGCGTGGGTGTCCTCCAGGGGGAGGCGTTACGGAACGGGGCGCGATAAGAGCAGAGAACATAGCAGGCCATTCGCAAAGGCGAAATTTTAATCCTGATTTATCACATACAAGTTCACGCAAAAAGGTTGATAGGGCTTGTCCTGCTTCGTTTTGATAAAGATTTACAAGGGAATTGTTCTCATCATACCCAAAATTTTCAAAAACCTCAACAGTTGCTATTGCAGCTTCATTTATGGTGCATTCCTTTTGCTGTTTCATGAGAGATGTTAAAGGTTCAACAGCTTTGACTAAAAGATGACAAAGCAGACGCGCTTCTTCACTTTTTTGTTGGTCAAAAGAATCATTGTGAGAAATATCATGAGAATGTGTTTTCATCCATTTTTCAAAAAATTGATCACATTCACAAAGATTAATACGACCAGTACTGCCTCGAAGAATAAACAGTTCAAAGTTTTCTGCCATTTCACGTAAGTGATGACGATTTTGTCCAAGTGTTGTGAGCGGATGCTTAAGAAGAGAAAGAAAAGCAATTGGATCGTCAGGTTGAAACAGATTCTCTAAAAGAAGCCGTAACAAAGTGGAAGGCAGTGTTTGTGCAAGCGGTATTCCACCTGAATCATTTGCTTCGATTCCAAATCTTTGTAGTTCAGCTGCGACACGGCGCGCTAAATTACGGTCATTTGTAATAAGAGCTGCGGTTTTTGTAGGGTCTTCAATGGCATTGCGTAAAGCAACAGAAATGGCAAGAGCTTCTTCACGTTCATTAATGGCTTCAATGAGTGACCAATCTGCACAAAGGCTTTCATAATCGTCTCGTAAAATTTGTGCCCAGCGGTCTGTTGTAGAGGCTGGTCGGAACGCTTCTGATAAAAGAGCTGTACGTTTTTCCTTAATCACGCTTTGTTTGCCAATTTCGCGAACATGAATGCGTTGACATTTCATGAGAGATAAAAGTTTTTTAAAATGATATTGAGGGTGGCTAAAGGTGTTAGCTGCATGATCGAAAAAATCAAAAGTTGTTTTTTCTTTATGGATTGTGCCTAATACATCCCATTGTTCTTCGTCCATATGAAGATCAAGACCTGGAAGAACAACAGCTCCTTTGGGCAGACAGGAGATGACCTTTAAAAGATGTGCGACTGCGGGGATGGAACCTGTTGCACCAGCTGCAATAATAGGTTTATTGGGTTGTGTGCGGTGTAGAGTTTCCGCGTGCATTTTGAGTATTTGATTGCGCCATACAGCTGGATCGCTTTGTTGTCTTTCTTGTAAAATTTGCGGCCAGCTTTGTGTGACAATAGTAAGAAAATTAAGTGTTATTTGCCACCATTCAGCTACCATATCGGGTACAATTTCTTTAAGCTTTGACCAATCTGCTGATTCTGTTTCAACTTCATCCATCAAATGCGCTAAGTCTTGCGCAAGCCAAATTGCATCAGCAGTATGAGCAGGAATGAGTACATCTTCTGTACCAAACATGGCGCGCAGATGGGTGGGCAAATTTTCACGCCAAGGACGAATGAGGCGCGCTAAAAGTAAGAGACGCTCACTTTCTTCCATGGGGGGATTTAGAGTACTGGTATGGTTTTCAGCGAAGAGGAAGCTATCTTCGTCTACATCTCTTAAGGGGCGAATGGTTGGCAAGAAGGTTGATCGTGTGTCGCTTCTTTCAACAAAGGCTGCACGTAAAGCGCGAGCAGCACGGCGTGTCGGAACGTAGATGATGGTGTCAGCAAGAGCAGTTTGAATATCTCCGTTTGGTGCAAAATTATCAATAAGGGTATGAGAGAGCAGTGCATCGACAAAATTTGGTAAAAAAGCATTTCCTGAAGAAATAGAAAAGACACGCGGTTTATGAGTCATGTGATCACGTTTAGAATGTATGGAAATTATTCCATATTATTGATTATTTGCATTTTTTCTACTGTATACAATTTTCATAGAGGGAAAACTAAAAAGCTGTATTTGTGTAGAAATTTTGATTGGGGTTAAACTGTAATCTAGCAGATAATATCTGTTAATGACTATCAAAGATTTGGAAAAAAATAAAATATATTTATTTTCATATTCCACAGTGAAAGTGGATCGCTTTGGTTAAAGTAGTTTAAAAAAATTATAGCAAGACATCCTACGGTTCTTTTGAAAGGATACCTAATTCTTGATAAAAGTTTTGTAAAGGCGCAAGAATTGGATGTGAAAGGTTACGGGCAAGATACTCTCGTAGATGGGGTAGATGTTTAAGATAAGAAGATTTTCCATCTCGCTGGTGGAGACGTACAAAAATTCCTAAAATTGTCGAAATCCGTTGGGTACCTGCAAAAGCGAAAAGCTTACGTAATTCATCCTCATCAAAAGGTCGTGATGCTTGATGACGTGCGTTGCAATAAGCATCGAGAATTTTTGCTTCAAGTGTTGATGAAATAAACAGGCGTGCATCTTGTGCTAAGGAGACGAGGTCATAAGCTGTTGGACCTTTTAATCCATCTTGAAAATCAATCAGGCCAATGCGGGCAGTTCCTTCCTTATGCGCACGCCAAAGAATATTGGGCGAATGATAATCACGCATAACAAAGGTTTTTTCTCCTTGGGCGAGATTATCAAGATAGGGTTGCCAACAAGCAAAAAAAGCTTCACGTTGTTGTTGATCTAAGTTTTTTTTCGTTTGAAAAGGGAGATACCAGTCCAGCAATAAAGAGAGTTCTGATTGCATAGTCTGACGATTATAGGATGGAATTTGCAGCAAAAATGCTGAAAATTGTTTTTCTGAAGGCCACGCTTTTTGGTGGAAATCTGCCAGCAATTGGCTACAGGCGATATAACGTTCTTCTATGGGATTGCCAGTTTGATCTACAAGTCCTTCACGCCCTAGATATTCTAGAATCAAAAGACCTTTTTCAAAATCTTTGACAAAAATATGCGGGGCAGAAAATCCATTGTCTAAAATGATCTGGTTAATTCCTACAAATTGACGAATATCTTTTGCAAGATGGGTTATTTCTGAAGTATCTGTATTTTGTGCCATTTGCATGGTTTGCGCATCCATAAGGACTTCTTGATGATGTCCATCATCTAAAAGTTCATAGGTGCGTGCTGAGGCATCACCTGCCAAAAAATGGCGATGAACGTGACCGCGTCCATGGGCTGTTAAAAATTTACGAATTGCAAAGGATCGCTGTAAACGTTCAACAGAATGTTCTGCTGAAGTAAGAGTTAAATGACGCCCGCTGTCCTCATATTGCAAAGTGAGTGCAAAAGTAACCGATCCCAAAATATCTGCACTTTTTTCTGGCCATTCAACGAGTAAAATGCTTTGCTCACGTGCTTCATGAAGTCCTAATTCATCGATTTCCTCTGCCATAGAAAGTCGATAAAGGTCAGCATGAATAATTTCAAATTGTGGAAGTTGATAGCTTTGGGCAAGAGTGAAAGTAGGGCTTGGAACATCCAATGTATTGTCGTTTGCAAGTGTACGGATGAGTGTACGTGCGATGGTTGATTTCCCTGTTCCAAGATCGCCTTGGAGTGTCACAAGATCGCCAAGTTTTAAAGCGAGAGCTAAATCTTGCGCAAAGAGCTTTGTTGCTTCTTCATTTTCAAGAAAAAAACTAAAATTCATTAAGGTTTCCATGAAAGAGATGAGAAAAAGTTTTGTAAGTATAAAGTTTGTAAGTATAAAAAGTGAGATTAAAAAATTTTATCTTTTTTAGAAACTGGAAAAAAACATTTAACCGTTGTTCCTTGTCCTGCTCCAGTAAAAATTTCAACATGTCCACCATGGAGTTCAACAAAGCTTTTGACAAGGGAAAGACCAAGACCCGCTCCTGCACGTCCACCATGATGTGGATGAGAAGAAAAACGTTTGAAAATTCGGTCAAGAATGTCTTTTGGAATATCAGATCCTTTATTGTGGACACTGAAGATGATGTTCTCATCTTGTTCATCAGCACAAAATTCAATTGTGCTTGCTTCTGTTGCGAAATTAATAGCATTACTGAGAACATTAACAAAGATTTGATGCAAACGTGTTGCATCAGCAAAAATAAAATTTAAGGAAGGAGAAATTTGTTGTAAAAGCGTAATATGACGCCCGTTAAGGCGCTCTTCCACACGTGCTATTGCTTGCACCATAGCATCAGCAATGTTAACTGGTTTTATGTCCAACTCCATGATGCCTGCGTCAAGGGTGGCAAGGTCAAGAATATCATTAACGATATTCAAAAGCACACCTGACTCTGAATGAATATGTCTAAGATATTCATGTTGGCGTTCATTGATGGAGCCAAAGATTTGATCACGTAAAATATCAGAAAATCCAATAATATTAGTGAGAGGCGTACGCAATTCATAGGAAACATGTTGAACAAATTCATTGCGCAAACGGTCAGCACTTTCTAAGGCTTCATTTTTTTCTTGAAGAGCACGCGCGACATAGACAGTATCAGTGACATTAACGAAAGTGAGCATCGTCTCTCCATTGGGGAGTGGCAGCAATGTGTAATCAATGATTATTCCATTTTTGAGATCCATACGACCTGAGTATGTGTCACGTTTTTCAGCAAAACCAGTAATGAATTTGGTGAACTGATCCCATTCTTTCCCCACGGTTAGGGGGGCACAATGACTTTTTAGTTGTGCAATATGAGTCCCTTCTACCAATAAATTATAGGGGAGAGACCACAATTTCGATAAAGCTGGATTCGATAAACGAAGACGTCCATCGGTACCAAAAACCACCACTCCTTCTGAAAGCTTATCAAGTGTTTCGCCTTGTATTTTAATTAATGTATTATAACGTCGTTCAAGATCAACTTTTTCTGTGAGATTTTCGTAAAGCCAAGTGACACCTCCTTGTGGATGAGGGTTAGAAATAACACGCACCGTGCGTCCATCTGGAAGATTCCAAATTTGTTGATTCGATTCTGTTTGCTGGTAAGCTTTAAAAAGTTCTTCTTTCCATGCGCGCCAGTCAGGATGTTCACCAATAAGTCCTTTTTCACGCAAACGTTCAAGAAGCAATGTATGGCTTGGCTCACTTTCTAGAAAAGAACTTTCTAATGTCCATAAGATTTTAAAAGCGTGGTTGCAGAATTTTAATTTTTGGTTTGTATCAAAAACTGCTACAGCTGTCGAAATTTGATCAAGTGTTTCACAATGGCTTTGAAGAACACGTCTCATTTCATTGGCAAGATTTTCATATGCACTATCATCACGGGCAAAGGCTGCCATTCCTTCTGCTGTTGTAATACGTGTGAGATAAAAATGGTGTCGTTCTCCATCAATTACCGTATGAACATGTTCTTGAAAAATTGTTTCTGCCTCATCTATTTTGTGTTGTGTTGCTTCATTGAAAAGATCATTGACTTCATTGCATCCTTCTCGAAAGCCTGCCATTTCTCTAAAGGCACGATTGATAAAATAAATTTTCCCTTCACAATTTCGTATCCATACTGGTTCTTGAATCCGATCAAGAAGATTGCGCTGCATTCTTAATTCTGTAAGAATTCGCTCGATATCTTTCTGTAAACGAGCATTTTCGCTCTGCTGTGTTGAAATGTTTTGAAAACGTACAATGGCAACTGTTCCTGCAATTATACCTGTGGCTTGTAACAGCGTATTATTTGCGGTGGTGATAGAAAGTTCAAAAGGATGACAGTGAAAACGCAATTGAGTCAACGCATAGTCAAGTTCTCGTAGAGATGTTTCTTCAAGCCAGAGTTCAAAACGTTGAAAATTTTGCTGACTAATGCCTGTTTTTTGCAATGCGGGAATGTTGCCAACTACACGTGGTAAGGATGTTGGATTTTCCCAAATAAGAAGACACTGCTCTGTTTCTTCCAGAAGTCGTTCATAATACTTAAGTTTTTCAGAAAAATCTGCTTGAGTTGCTTTCAAAAGCTTCCATGAAGTTTTTTTTGCGCTTATAATAACGATTATGCACGTAAGAAGTGAAGCACAAGAGATTCCTCCGCAGAGGGCTAGAATGAGCCATGGACCATCTGGGAATGTGAAAGAAGGCAGTAGGTGCATTGTCGATGATTGAGCAATAGCATCCGTTGGAGAGAAAAGAAGAAGAAGACAAAAGATATCGATACAGATTTGGATCATTTTTTGAGCTTTTTCTTTGGGGGCATAGTCACCAAAGCTGAGCACGACGCGTTTTCCTTTTTTCTTTTCGCCCCAGAAAATGTTTTAGTAACGGTAATGATTTGGTTTATAGGGTCCTTGTGGTGTGACTCCAATATAGGCAGCCTGTTCTTCCGATAAAACACTTAATTTTACTCCTAAACGATCGAGATGAAGACGCGCAACTTTTTCATCAAGATGTTTGGGTAAAACAGTCACTTCATTTTTGTAGTTATCTGCGTGAGTAAAAAGTTCAATTTGCGCTAAAACTTGATTGGTAAATGAGGCGGACATAACAAAAGAGGGGTGACCTGTAGCATTACCGAGATTTAGTAAACGTCCCTCGGATAACAAAATTACACGTTTCCCATCAGGAAAGGTAATCATATCTACTTGCGGTTTAATATTTGTCCATGGCAGATTTCTAAGAGCTGACACTTGGATTTCATTATCAAAGTGACCAATATTTCCAAGAATACACATATCTTTCACTTGTTGCATATGGTCTAAGCGGACAACATCTTTATTGCCAGTTGTTGTTATGATAATATCAGCGCTAGAGGCTGCATCATCCAAAGTAACAACTTCGTAGCCATCCATAGCTGCTTGAAGGGCACAGATTGGGTCGATTTCTGTTACTTTAACGCGAGCTCCAGCACCTGAAAGGGATGCTGCTGAACCTTTACCCACATCACCATAACCACAGACAATAGCTGTTTTTCCAGCTATCATCACATCTGTTCCGCGTCGGATACCGTCTATTAATGATTCTCTACAACCATATTTATTATCAAATTTTGATTTCGTAACGCTATCATTGACGTTAATGGCAGGAAAAGGCAAAAATCCTTCCTTTTGTAATTGATAAAGACGATTTACTCCTGTCGTAGTTTCTTCGCTTATGCCTTTAATTGCTGCGCACTGGCGCGTAAAAAATCCTGGTGTAGTGTCCATACGCTTTTGAATTTGTTTGAAAAAAAAGCTTTCTTCTTCTGTTTTGGGATGAGATAGAATGTCTTTATTCGCTTCTGCGCGACATCCTGTTAAAATATAGTTTGTAGCATCAGCTCCATCATCCAAAATAAGGTTGGAGGGATTGCCATCAGGCCATTGGAAAATTGCGTCTATATAGGTCCAATATTCTTCAAGTGTTTCACCCTTGAATGCGAAAACAGCGGTACCTGTGGCTGCAATAGCTGCTGCTGCGTGATCTTGTGTAGAAAAAATATTGCTAGAACTCCATCGCACGTCAGCACCAATTGCTTTCAAAGTTTCAATTAAAACAGCTGTTTGAATGGTCATATGCAACGAGCCAGAAATGCGTGCTCCGCGTAGAGGTTGATGGGGGGAAAATTCTTTACGGCAAGCCATCAAACCAGGCATTTCCGTTTCAGCGATATCAAGTTCTTTACGACCATAGGCAGCAAGTGCGATATCTTTTACAACATAATCTTGAGCTGCCATTTTTTATTCCTTTAAAATCAATTTTTTTTAAGACGGTAGGAGAAATTGAAAAAAAATGCAAGCGGATAGAAAGACTTCTTTATGTGAAATTTATGTAAAAAATTCTTTTTAAGTTTCTACGAAATTTATGTGATTTACATATTAAGTAATAATGTTATAGGCAGCACAGAAAGGGATCCATGAAAATTTTATTGAGTGAATAAGTTTATCGATGTTCGTTTTTCAATAAAAGGGGAAACGCTTGGTAAAAAGCGTATTAAATTTGCTAAGACGTTGCAGAAGTACTGTTTTGTTCAAAAATAATCATTGAGCGCGTAACCACTGCTGAAGGATGCTTGAATTATTTAATTTTGAAGGAGGACAGTATGCAGGGAAAATTGTTATGAGATCACGCTTTATGGAAAAAGAATGAGACATATAATTTTCGTCACTATAATTATTCTCTCTTTGGTAAAGCGTGAACTAATTCAATCACAAAAAATACGCGCTAAGTTGGAGGAGAATAAGGAATACGCGCTATGCTGGTAAATTTTTGGAGAATTGACCCTGTGGACGGAACCGCCAAAGATAATTCGGTAAGATAGCAGCCATTGCTTTGGGGATAATTCCTACTCCTTCTAAAGTGTATCCATGTTTTATAGCTTCTTGAGAGACAATATTATCCACTTGCAGGAAACGTATCTGGTTGTTTGTTACCAGTGTTGGTATGAGAGGCAGTTTCCCAATAGTCCCCAAGAAACCTCCAAGAAAGAGCCCAACAGAAAGAGGCACAGAAAGAGTTGTTTTTTTGCGATGAATGATTTTTAATATATTTTTAAGAGCATTTGACAATGTGATAATCTGGGGACCACCAAGATCATAGCTTTTTCCAAAGATGACATGCTCTTCTAAAGCGCGCACAACAAATTCGGCAATATCACCAACATAGACGGGCTGCAATTTACTTTGTCCACCTCCAAAAAGAGGCATAATTGGTAAAAAACATGAAAAATTTGCTAAGGTGTTAAAGAAACAATCCTCTGGTCCAAAGATAACTGATGGACGCATAATGATTGCTTGAGGATGCGTATTATGAACGATTTGCTCACACAAAGATTTGACGTGCGCATAAAGAAATGAAGCGTTTTGATTGGCTACAAGTGTTGACATATAGATGAGTGGAATATTAGCTTGAGCTGTTAATTCGGAAACATTTTGTGTACCATCAACTTGTGTATTTTTAAAGTTTGATTGATTTGCTTGTGTTAAGCTACCAGGAAGAAATACTGCCCCATCTGCTCCAAGCAACGCACGTGCAACAGAGGCACGATGCTTGATATCAGTTTGGAGCATTTGGGTTTGTCCCACTTCCCCTATTTGTAGCATATAATAAGCTTTTTGCGGATAACGAACAGCGATACGAACGCGGTAACCTCGTTTAGTTAAAGTTTCAACAACATGGCGTCCTACAAAACCAGAACCGCCAAAAACGGTAATAAGCTTAGGATGTTGATAAAGTTTACAATCAAGTTGCATAATAAAAAGATCTATCTTCTAAAGCTCTATAAATAACCAATTTTTAGCATGGTGGTGTTTTATTGTCACGTAAAATATCGCCTGCAAGGTAAAGAGAACCACCAATAAGAACAGTCGCTTTTTGGTGCTCTGAATTAATTTTACGTAAAGCATCTTGTAGGCTAGCTTGTGGACTAGCAAAGAGTCCTGCTTTTTGGGCGGATTTCGCTAAAGTTGTTGGGCAAATACTTGCGTCGTTGCCGATCAACGAGATCGTGTACACTTTATCTACAATATTGGCTAGAGGGCGAAAATAACCAACAGCATCCTTCGTATTGAGCATGCCAACGACCATAACAATAGGGCGATTTAATTTTTTTTTCCATTGAGTAATCTCTGCTGCAACAACTTTTCCAGCAGCAGAGTTATGACCACCATCTAACCATAAATCAATATCAGGGGATAGTTGATCAACCAAATGCCCATGGGTAAGATGTTGCATTCGTGCTGGCCAATAAATATTTTGCAGAGCATGACTTATCGCTTGTTCTGAAAGTCGAAAACCTGCTTGATAAACTGCTTCAAGAGAAGCTCCAGCATTGGCAATTTGGTGCGCTCCAATAAGGTTAGGAAGCGGAAGATCCATTAAACCTTGACCATTTTGAAATACCATACGTCCATGTTCTGTATAGCTTTGATAATCTTGACCAAATAAAGAGTAAGGTGCTTTATTTGTATCAGCAAGGGCAGTTAAAGTGGAAACAGTTTCATTATGGTCTTGCTTACCAATAACCACTGGAACTTCTGATTTTATAATGCCTCCTTTTTGGAAAGCAATTTGTGCAATTGTGTTTCCAAGAAAGATCTCATGATCGTAATCAATGGGCATGATAAGGGATACTGCTGGTTTTGGAATGACATTTGTAGAATCAAAACGTCCTCCTAATCCAACTTCTAAAATCACAACATCGGCTGGATGTGCGCTAAACAGCATAAAGGCAGCTGCTGTGAAAATTTCAAAGACAGTAATCAGTTCTTGACGATTCGCTTTGATAACTTGATGAAGTGTTTCGGCTAATTGGTTTTCTGTGACAAGCTGACCACCTCCTATTTGACTTAATCGACAGCGTTCATTCCAGTTGACCAGATGAGGTGAGCTATATACATGAACGCGGTAGCCTGCACTTTCCAAAAGAGCGCGACAAATAGCTGAAGCAGATCCTTTGCCATTTGTTCCAGCAATATGAATAACAGGTGCAAGCTTTAAATGCGGGTTACCAAGATTCTCTAAAAGACGAAGAATACGCTCTAAAGAAAGATCAAATTTTTTAGGATAATTTTTCAGTATATCATCTACTATCCTTTGCACTTGGCTTTGTTCCATTTAAGCAGCTTCTGTTTTAGAAAATGACACCTGAGAACTTGTTGGGGATGGATTGGAAGGATTAATAGTAGCAGGACATTTCATCATTAAGCGTAAAAGCCGTGCAATGGTAGTTTTCATTTCTAAACGTGACACAACCATATCAAGCATACCATGTTTAAGAAGATATTCGCTACTTTGAAAACCCTCTGGTAAAGTTTCGCGTATGGTTTGCTGAATCACACGCGGTCCTGCAAAACCAATCATAGCACCAGGTTCGGCAATGTGAATATCACCAAGCATGGCGTAAGAAGCAGTAACACCACCTGTAGTTGGGTTTGTAAGAACGACAATATAGGGAAGTTTTGCTTCCTTCATCATTTCAATTGCTACGGTTGTACGGGGCATTTGCATCAATGATAGCGTTCCTTCTTGCATGCGTGCTCCACCAGAAGCGGAAAAAAGAACCAAGGGACATTTGTCGGCAATGGCAGTATCAAAAGCTTTGATGATAGCTTCTCCTGAAGCCATACCCAGTGACCCACCCATAAAGGAGAAGTCTTGAACGGTTGCAATAATCGGTAAGCCTTCAATAGTACCCCGTGCACTTAAGATATTATCATCAACACCAAGTTTGGCACGATAATCTTTTAATCGGTCAATGTAGCGTTTTTCATCGCGAAATTTCAAAGGATCTGTTACCACTTTTGGATTTTCAAGAGGTGTATAAACCCCATCATCAAAAAAATGAGTGAGACGATTTTTAGCGCTGATGCGCATGTGATGTCCTGAAGAGGGAATCACATATTGATTAGCTTCTAAATCTTTATGGAATACCATTTCACCGCTGGTGGGGTCTTTGATCCACAGATTGTCTGGAATTTCACGGCGTCTCAGTATAGAGTTGATTTTAGGACGAACATAACTTGTAATCCAGTTCATCTTTGTAACCTCTCTTTAAATGTTATACAATTTTTGTGCAATTTGAGGAAATATAAAATCAAATGCTTGCTTTTCTGGCTAAATAAACGGATCTATTTAATATTTTTATCATTGTATGTACAGCTTTCACCCCATTATCCTTTAATTTTTTATTTTTCCAATATCACAACGATAATTTTGAATAAGAGTATCCATGCAAATCTTTCAATGATTTTAATAGTTTACATCGTTTGCTTTTTTATTTTTAGATAAAATCTTACTCTCTGCGCCTGTTAGAAAAAAAGTTTCTCACTTATTTTTTATGGAAAATCAATATTGAATAATCCATTAATGTAAACGGTATGCGCCTGAAGCAACCCCCCTATTTTAAGCATAAATTAAAGCTACAATGGTTCAAAAAACAATGGATATAGACCGCATCATGTTAGCGAAATGGCAGTATTAGAGCAAGGATTTTTTGATTTTTATGGGTGATGAATGTGTTATTTTATTGTGATGCGTGTGATAGCTTTGGGGGAAAGCATTTTGTGTAAGTGTGTCATAAAGGCAGCTGCGAAAAGCGGCGTTGCTAAATTAAGAATAGGAATTGAAACAAAAAACGCTATCAATAATCCGGCGCCAAAAACCTTCGCGGAATGAGCGTTTAAAAAAGCATGAGCTTCTTGTTTGGATCGAAAACGATAGGCAACAAGCAAGAAGTATTCGCGGCCGAGCAAGCAGCCGTTAATAACATAAAAAGCAATTAAATTGATACCTGGCACGAAAAACAAAATAAAAGCGATTCCATTGCCGATAAGGCTTAAAGTCATAAATTTTAAAGAGAAAATGAGTGAGCGTCCAAATGGTATAGCGTATCCAAGAGGTTCGTGAGGGTAAGCTTCCTTTTCAATAATTTCAGCGGCAGAATCAATGAAAAAACCACCAATTATAGCTGTAATGGGAGCAATCAAAAAAGCCATGAATAAAGCAAAGCTAAAATGGAAAATGATAAGTATGATAAATCTTAACCATCCCGTCCAATCTGATAATTTGGGAAAAAAATAAGCAATCCAAAATTCAGAATAAGACATAAAAAGTTGGTGTAGGCATAGCCATATGATGACGAGAATAATAAAAGTAAGTCCCAGTACTTTTACCATTATAGTTCGATATTGTGGAGTGAAAAGATGCTGTAAAGCGTGATAGGCAGCAGTAAAAATCATAAATAGGAAAAAAGAAAGAAACCAAGATGTGGACTAGAAAATATATTATATATATTTGTTTTTTGAATCATAAAGTCAGGTCTCAATTATTTTGATTAAAAAGAGATAATGATATTATTTTTGCGAATAAAATGGATTTTTTGTTTTTATATATCATGAAATTTAGAATAATTTTTTCTGTGAAATTGATGAAATGGGTAAGATGAGTTGTCAGCAGGAGAACCCATTGAGATTAATGAGTTAAAGTTATGCTGGAGAGAAAGGAGTAGAAGCTTCAATCTTTAAATTAAGGCGAGGAAATTTTTAAGAAGCTTCTGCTTTAGCAAAAGTTTTAAATATTCTTGCGCAGAATGTATTGTATTTATTTTTATATGTAAAAAAGATTTAAGTAAAAGTTGTTTAGCAAAAAAAGTGTTATTGCAATTTGTTTAGTTAAGCAAGGTGTAGCTGTTGTTGATAGGGGGAGTGGCTATATTTGCAGTGCTTGTATAGCTATATACAATTAATTTTTTGAGGAGAGTATATTTTGGGTTTTCTTTGTATAATTGTTATCATTGGATTCGATTATTTAATGGATGCAGATATTTTTGCATAGTGGGTAGAATAAATTCATTGCTCATTTTATGGTGCGTTTTTAGCAAAATTAAATTATTTGAAGAAAATTTAAAGAATCTTTTGCTCATTTGAATGAGCAGAAGTATGAAGGCAGAAAAATGATACAATGACACCTGCTAATTTTTGAGCAACTTGTTGTTTACTCATGTGTGGCCATTGTTCGATATTTTCTTTGCTAACGAGACAAACTTGATTTGTATCAGCACCCATAACGCTTGTGCCATCAACATGAAAAGAAATATCATTAGCAAGGATAAAATTAGCGCCTTTTTCAACACGTTTTTTTTGCGCATTGGCAATGATGTCACAGGTTTCAGCGGCAAAACCAATCACGAGTGGAGGACGATTTGGAGCATGTCCAATCGTTGCTAGGATATCAGGGTTTTCCACTATGTGCAAAGATGGTGGTGTTTTGTTGGCACTTTTTTTAATTTTCTGCAAAGATTGTGTTTTGCTGCGCCAATCGCAAACAGCAGCAGCAAAAATAGCTCCATCGGCAGGCAATGCTTCTTGAACAGCTTGTAACATTTGATACGCTGTTTCAACATGAACGGTTTTTACGCCTTGTGGATCAGCAAGATTCACTGGTCCACAAATAAGCGTTACGTTGGCACCTAAATGCGCGAGAGCTGTTGCAATAGCGTGACCTTGTTTGCCTGAAGAGCGATTAGCAAGATAGCGTACAGGATCAATTGGTTCATGGGTGGGACCAGAAGTTACAATGAAATGACGACCAGAAAGTGTTTTTTCTTGTGCATTCAAAAGAGTTTCTACTGCAGCTACAATAGTTAAAGGTTCACTCATGCGTCCACAACCTGCTTCATCGCGCTCAGCCATTTTGCCGATTTCTGGTCCGACTATGTGCACACCATCTGTGCACAGTTGTGCGACATTGCGAACAGTTGCTGGATGTGCCCACATAGCTGGATTCATAGCTGGTGCAATCAAAAGTGGACAACGTGCTGCCAAAAGTACACAATTGGCTAGATCATCTCCTATACCATGAGCTATTTTTGCAATACGATTTGCTGTAGCTGGTGCTATAATAATCAAATCAGCATTATGTGCGAGCCGAATATGACCAATATCATGTTCTTCTTCGCGTGAAAATAAATCATTATACACAGTATTACCGCTCAGAGCTTCAGCTGCTAAAGGGGTAATGAATTTTTGTGCTGCTTTTGTCATAATAATGTTTAAGCGTGCTCCACGCTCTTGCAAACGGCGAATCAGATCAAGCGATTTATAGGATGCAATACTACCACCAATGATAAGAAGGATAGATTTTGATTGCAATGATTGCGCCTCAAGAGCACTTGCTTGAGATGAGCATATGGTTGGAGTTGCAGGATTGCTTAAAAGGCGACGAGCCTCTTCTTCCATAGAAACACCGTTTTTCGCGGCACGTATTCGCAAAGATTCTTTAATTTTAGGTGATAGGTTACGTATGGTAATATTTGCCATAAAATATATCCAAAAAACAAAGTGATTGCAATGATATCATCATAGATGTTTTTTAGTATATTGGATAGATTAGAAAGGATAAAAAAATAAAAAAGTCAATATAATGCAACAAAGTGCGATGATAAATAGACTATAACGGCTATAACGATTGGCACGACTTTGTTCAACAGCAAGCTGTTTGAGGGTGGTAGGAGAAAGATTAAATCCTCCTTCTATCATTTGGTTAAAATCTTCTTCTATACGTTGAAAATTTTGTATCAATTGTGGTGTTTTGCGCGCTAGCGAAAAGAGTGCTTGCGCCCCTTCACTAAAATCTTTTGCAAATCCTACAGGTCCTAGATTTTTACTAATCCATTCTTTCACAACTGGTTCAGAAGCTTTCCACATATTAAAATTTGGATCCAATGTGCGTGCAACACCTTCAACGACAACCATAGTTTTTTGTAATAATAAAAGTTCAGGACGCGTTTGCATATCAAATAACTCAGTGACTTCAAACAAGAGTGTGAGCAACTTAGCCATAGAAATACTTTGTGCTGATTGTCCGTGAATCGGTTCACCAATGGCGCGATTAGCTTGAGCAAAGCTCTCAATATTGTGGTGCGAAGGTACGTATCCTGCTTCAAAATGAGCGCGTGCTACCCGATGGTAATCACGAGTAATAAAGCCGTAAAGAATTTCAGCGAGGAAATACTTTTCTTTTTTTCCAAGTCGTCCTGTAATTCCTAAATCGACAGCAACAATACACCCATTTGGATCCACAAATAAATTACCAGGGTGCATATCTGCATGAAAAAAACCATCACGTAATGTATGACGAAGGAAAGATTGAACAAGCGTAATTGCGAGTATTTGCAAATCAAAGCCAGCTTTTTTAAGTTCAGAGATTTCGGATATTCTTATACCATCGATCCATTCCATTGTGAGAACATTGCGCCCTGTTCGTTCCCAATCAATTTTTGGTACTCGAAATCCTATATCATTTTGAATATTTTCAGCCATTTCTGATATGGCAGCCGCTTCTAACCGTAAATCCATTTCAAGACGTGTAGTTTGTGCCAAAGTGTCAACAACACAAACAGGACGAAGGCGTCGAGAGGCGGGGACATAACGCTCTTGAAGGTGAGCAATGAGGTAGAAGCTTTTAAGATCTTTAGCAAAACGATTTCTGATATTGGGACGAATGACTTTAACAGCACATTTTTTTTTATGGCCTGCTTCATCACAGTATTCAGCTGGATGAACTTGAGCAATAGAAGCGGCAGCAATAGGAGGATAGAAGTTTACGAATAAATCATCGATAGAACGACCAAGTGAATTTTCAATTTGGGCAATAGCAGCAGAGCAGGAAAATGTTTGAACACGATCTTGTAACTGTACCAAATCCTTCACGATATCACGTCCGACAATATCGGGTCTGGTGGCAAGAAATTGACCAAGTTTTATATAAGAAGGACCAAGCTTATTGATGGCATCTGAAATATTTTCAGATCGTCGCTTCTTTCTCGTTTTACGTCGCGCTAACATTCCTGCTATACGATGACAAAATGCTGGAAATCCTCGAAGATCGTCACTGGGAAGAGCACTCAAAACACCTTCACGTGCTAAAACCCATCCTGCACGCATCACTTGAAAGTAAGTAGAAATTTGCACCATTTTTAAATCTTCCAGCCTGAATGCAGTGTTGCGATTGCACCTGTGAGATTACGGTATGATACCCGTGAAAAACCCGCATTATTGATCATATGGGCAAAATCATCTTGTTTGGGAAATTTACGAATAGATTCAACTAAATAACGATAAGCGTCACCATCATTTGCAATAAGTTGACCCAGTTTGGGAATGACATTGAAAGACCAAAGGTCATAAATTTTGTCAAGCAGAGGCATCTCGACATTTGAAAATTCTAAACATAAAAAACGTCCACTTGGTTTTAAAACACGAAAAGCTTCTCTGAGGGCTTGGTCAATATGAGGTACATTGCGGATTCCAAAGGCGATTGTGTAAGCATTAAAACTTTGATCTTCAAAAGGCAAATGTTCTGCATTAGCTTCTACAAAGTCCATCAAAGGAGCTAGACCATTTTTTTGGGCGCGTTCTTTACCGATGCTGAGCATTGATCCATTAATATCAAGTACTGTAACATGGGCTTGTTGACGTGAAGCATTAAGAATACGAAAGGCGATATCACCAGTGCCGCCAGCTACATCAAGTGCCTTCCAACTGGAAAGTGCTGGGGGAGAAAGCCATGCAACCATGAAATTTTTCCACGCACGATGCAGTCCAAGCGATAAGATATCATTCATCTTATCATAATTTTCAGCGACAGAGTGAAACACATTATCCACCATGGACTGTTTTTGCGCTTCATCAATTTTTGTAAAGCCAAAAGAGTGCTCCATACCACCTTTGACTCCTACGCGTTCTGTTTCAGCTGTCATGTGCGTGACCTTTCTTATTTTTCTTTTATCGTAAATGAAATATAGAAGACATGTTCAAATACGAATAAAGCAACTATAAAACCGCGAAATTTATACAGCCAAAAACAAAAGAGTACCTTTAGATATCAAGATTGGCAACGCTCAAGGCATTGTCTTGAATAAAAGCCCGTCGAGGTTCAACTTCATCACCCATTAAACGGGAAAAGAGTGAATCTGCATCAGTTGCATCATTAATTTTAACTTGTAAAAGAGCGCGCGCATCAGGATTAAGAGTTGTTTCCCAAAGCTGTTCAGCATTCATTTCTCCAAGGCCTTTATAACGTTGTAGAGTGATGCCTTTTTTACCATTTGTAAAAATGCTCTCTAATAAGCTCATAGGTCCAAAAATGCGTTCTGATTTATCTTTGCGATGAAGAAGGGGAGAATGATTATATATTTCTATAAGATTTTTGGAAACATGATCAATTTGACGTGCATCAGCTGAGTTTATAAGTCCTGTATCGAGTGTGATAACGTCTTTAACTCCGCGTAAAATGCGTTCAAAAGATAAACCCCCATCTGGTATATATTGACCTGTCCAACCACGTTCCATATCATCGGCAATTAAATCAAGACGACGTGCCACATCATCAGCTGTTTTTTGAGCTTTTTCAGGTGTGGAAAAGGCTTCAAGATTAAAAGCGCCAACAATTGCTGCTTGTTCAACAATATTACGATTGTAGCGGGTATGAAGACCATTTAAAAGTTGACGTAATACACGGGCATCTTCAGCGAGTTGACGCAAATCAGCACCTGCACAAACTTCTCCTGTCGATAATTCTAATGTTGTTTCTTCTAGCCCAGTATCCATCAAAAATTCTTCGAATGCTGTTTCATTTTTGATATATTGAAAAGACTTTCCGCGTGTTACTTTGTAAAGAGGTGGTTGGGCAATATAAAGATGTCCACGCTCAATCAATTCAGGCATTTGCCTAAAAAAGAAAGTAAGCAGAAGAGTACGGATGTGCGCACCATCAACATCTGCATCGGTCATAATGATGATTTTATGATAACGTAATTTATCTGGTGAAAATTCATCCTTACCAATGGAAGTTCCAAGAGCAGTGATAAGCGTTCCAATCATATCCGATGAGAGCATTCGATCAAAACGTGCTCGTTCAACATTAAGAATTTTACCACGTAAAGGCAAAATTGCTTGATTTTGGCGTGAGCGCCCACTTTTTGCTGAGCCACCCGCCGAATCTCCTTCAACGATAAAAATCTCTGATTTTGCTGGATCACGTTCCTGACAATCAGAGAGTTTGCCTGGAAGAGATGTGATGTCAAGAGCTCCTTTGCGTCGTGTGAGTTCACGCGCTTTGCGTGCTGCTTCGCGCGCTGCTGCAGCTTCTATCACTTTCGTTGTAAGAATTTTTGCTTCACTGGGATGTTCTTCTAGCCACGCGGAAAGACCTTCATTCACCAAATTTTCAACAATAGGTCGTACCTCAGAGGAAACCAGTTTATCTTTTGTTTGTGAGGAAAATTTGGGATCGGGAACTTTAACTGAAAGAATAGCTGTGAGTCCTTCACGGCAATCATCGCCAGTGAGATTCACTTTTTCTTTTTTTGCAATGCCTGAAGATTCAGCGTAGCCGTTAATTTGACGTGTAAGAGCGCTGCGAAAACCTACCAAATGAGTTCCACCATCACGCTGAGGGATATTATTAGTAAAGCACAACACTTTTTCATGGTAGGAATCGTTCCACCATAGAGCAACATCAACGCTCATTCCATCCTTTTCATTTGTAATGTAAATAGGGTGATCGAGCAGCGCTTTTTTTGATTGGTCAATGTATTTGACAAATTCAACCAATCCGCCTTCATAGTGCAATTCAACTGACTGAACATCAGCATGGCGTTGATCAACAAGAAGAATATGCACACCAGAATTCAAAAATGCCAATTCCCGTAAACGGCGCTCCAAAGTTTCAAAGTCAAATTTAACCATAGTGAAAGTTTCAGAACTTGGTAAAAATCTGATTTCTGTTCCGCTTTCTGCATCGCAATCACCGATAATTTTTAATGGAGAATCGGCAACACCATTTGTGAATGATATTTCATGGATTTTCCCATTGCGTTTGATTCGCAGTTGTAACCAAACTGACAGTGCGTTAACAACAGAAACTCCAACACCGTGTAGTCCTCCTGAAACTTTATAAGAATTTTGATCAAATTTTCCGCCAGCATGAAGTTGGGTCATGATAACCTCAGCTGCTGAAACACCTTCTGTTGGATGAATATCGGTAGGGATGCCACGTCCATTATCACGAACGGAACAGGAGCCATCAGCATGGAGTGTAACATTTACAAGAGTGGCGTGACCCGCTAAGGCTTCATCAATAGCGTTGTCTACAACCTCGTAGACCATGTGATGCAGACCTGAACCATCATCTGTATCGCCGATATACATGCCAGGACGTTTGCGTACGGCATCAAGACCTTTGAGAACTTTAATGGAAGCGGCATCATAGTCATTATCGTAAATCGGTGAAGTTACTTCATCACTCATAAGTTAATCCATTTCTGTGTTTAATTTGCGATATTTCATTAGCTTTTTTAAAAGCTTAATGTTTTGGCCAGTTATTTATGGAATAACCACATTACACATTTACCGTATATCAAATTTATATTCAACATCTGTCAGTACATAATAGATAGAATGCTTTTTGCACACACAAATGATTATTGTACCATTTTATATTATGTTTTTAATGTAGAAAAACACTTAAAATTGGTTTGATGAAATTTCCTCTTATGATTAAAGTTTGAGGGGAGAAGAAAAGTTATTTGGGCATTACAATGATGCAAAAAGTAAGATGTTATTGTTTTTTGATGATTGATAAAAGTGTGTGGAAAGTTAATTAAGCCAATTTTTGTACTTTTATGAACACTTTGTTTTGCTGAGCTTTTGCATAATCCGACAAACTGGTAATGTATTTTACGTCATTTTTGTTGGCACATGAAAGGTTTTGATGAAGTTATATAATGATGCCTAAAATGTGTATAGCTTGTACGTTCAGCAAAATCAGAAGATCTTTTTTAAGAGTGAAATTTTATTTTGTGCTAAAAAAATTGCTTTTCTCCTAAACAGTTTTCTTTTGTGCGTTTTTTGGGAAAGGTTTGTGTACAAGTTCTGATCACACCAATGTATTTTGAAAATGTATGAACATTGTTAAATTTTTTAACAACTTTAAAGAACAACAAGACATGTTAATTTCTTAATGTGGCAGACATTTGAATAAAGTGCATTAAATACAGTGATTGGGCAGAATGACATTTTAGTTGTAAAAAAAATCGGGGGAAAAAGATTTTGATAATGAGTAAATCTATAGACGTGTTAAATGCTCTTATTGGAATTTTATTTATAGCATGGGGAGTTTTCTTTTCATCTTTTGCATCGGCAGAAACGGCTGGAAAATTACCCTCTTTTTTTGGTGCGCATGAACGTTTTGTGCAACTTGATACAACAGATATCGTTCGTTTGCGTTTTGTAACGACTTTTGATTTCCCCCCTTTTAATTTTCTTGATAAGACAGGGCACCTTGCAGGCTATAATATTGATTTGTTACGCGCTATTTGCTCAAAATTAAATCTTGAAAAATTCTGTGAGGTAGAAGTTATTCCTTGGGAAGAGCTAGTGGATCATGTCAAAAATGGTAACGCAGAAGTGATTATCGCTGGCTTAAAAGAAACAATAAAAACACAGCAGGATCTTGTGTTTACTCGGGCTTATCTGCGCTTTCCTGCTCGGTTTGTTGCTTCTCAAGTTGTGAATCTTGATGAGCCAATAAGCGAAAAACTTATACATTTAAACAGTGGGTTTTTACTCAAGAGTGCGCACGAAAAGCTATTTCATAGTTATTTTCCTGAAGCCAAATGGCAGGGATTTAAGAATAGGGAAGAGCTTTACAAAGCACTACAAGATCATAAAATTGATCTTATTTTTGATGATGGATTTGCTTTGTCTTTATGGTTGAATGATCCAAAGTCATTTGATTGCTGTCATTTTGTTGGGGGGGTGTATATGGCTCCACAGTTATTAGGAAAAGGAATGCGCATTGCTGTTGCAAAAAAGAATGCAAAATTGGTTCATATGCTCAATTATGCTTTGAAATCTTTAGAAGATGATGGCAAACTTGCAGAACTTTATCTGCGCTATTTTCCAGTCAGTTTTTATTGATGAATGTCTTAATCCTAGGTAAGCGCTGTTAACCTTTCATTTCCCAGTCGATAGGAAATCGCTTCGGCGAGATGATGGCGTGAAAGGTGATCTGCTTCTTCAAGATCGGCAATAGTGCGCGCGACTTTAAGAATGCGGTGATAAGCACGTGCAGAAAGATGCATCTTTTCACTCACATCCCGTAGGAGTGTGGCTGCATTTTTATCAAGAATAGCAATTTGTTCAATGATTTTAGCAGGGCAATCGCCATTGGTGCGAATATGGTCAAGACCCAATGCGGTAAAACGTTTGATTTGAATGGCGCGGCACCGTGCGACGCGTTTTGCAACATCGCAACTTTTTTCTGATTGTTCTGGTTGCATAAGATCCATAGCTGTTAAAGCGGGAACATCAATCCGTAAATCAATGCGATCAAGAAGAGGACCAGAAATGCGGGACTGATAATCAATTTGGCAGCGTATTCCTTTAGCACAAACATGACCTTTTTCACCTGCCATACCACATCGACAAGGGTTCATTGCAGCAATGAGTTGGATACGGGCAGGATAGCTGATGTGATGATTGGCTCGGGCAATAACACATTCTCCGCTTTCTAGAGGTTGACGAAGAGAATCAAGAACCTGTGGAGAAAATTCAGGCAATTCATCAAGAAATAAAACGCCATTATGTGCAAGTGAGACTTCTCCTGGTCGTCCTTTAAGACCACCACCGATCATTGCTGCCATAGAGGCAGAATGATGCGGGGCACGAAAAGGGCAGTGGAGTGAAATACTATTATGTACTGTTTCTCCTGTGATAGAAGCAATCAGAGAAACATCTAAAAGTTCACGGCTATCAAGAGGCGGCAAAATGGAAGGTAAGCGTTGTGCTAACATAGATTTTCCTGCACCAGGAGGACCTACAAATAAAAGATTATGCCGCCCAGCTGCGCAAACTTCTAATGCACGTTTGGCAGTTTTTTGTCCTTTAATTTCAGAAAGATCTGGAAGATCAGTTTGGATTTTATATTCGCGTGGTTGCGGGCGTTGTTGAATTTGGGTTCCTCTAAAATGATTAACCATAGTGAGAAGAGTCTCAGGTGCGAGAATATTCGTTTCTGCATTTGCCCATGCTGCTTCAGATCCGCATTGAGATGGACAAATAAGTCCTTTATCGAGTGATAAAGCTGTTATTGCAGCTGGTAAAACACCGTTGACTGCCGCGATAGATCCATCCAGTGATAATTCGCCTAGAATGATGTAGTCTTGCGCCACTTCAGGAGGCAGAAGTCCCATAGTAATCATTAAGCCCACTGCAATTGGCAAATCATAATGCGACCCCTCTTTAGGTAAATCAGCTGGTGCAAGATTAATGGTGACCCGTTTATTTGGCATAGAAAGCCCACAGGCGTGAATTGCTGCTTGCACACGTTCACGGCTCTCTGCGATTGCCTTATCGGCTAGTCCAACAATAGCCATTCCTATTTTTCCAGAGGAAATCATAACCTGAACGTCGACTGGCACCGCCTCTAGACCGCGAAAAGCAACAGTTGTAACATGCGCGATCATCAGTTTATTTTCCCCCTTTTGATTGTAAAGAGACAATCATATCTGTACATAAAAATCAAGAAGCGTCTGTATAGCTTTTGAGTTGAAGAGGCCTATATACCTATGCAGATTTTTGCAATGCCATTAAAAATGGTGATTTGCGTAAATTTAACTATGATAACATGATAATGTGCGGCTAAATAAAATATTTATAATGAGCTAAAAGAATATGTTAAAGAAAGAAGGGTTATTTGTGTCACACAGGAGCTCAGGGCTTTGTGAATAGAAAAAGAAATGTTTAAGTAAAGAGTGTCGTTTGGTATCATCAAATGTGTGAAATATCCTGAGTAGATGTGTTTATATTTCTTGTTTGGTGTTATTTATAAATAGAGCAGTGTAAAAAGTGTACTAAGGTATCTGATTTGATGATATATCAGGCAAGAATTTTGTTAAAATCAGGAACCATGCGTAGTATATTTATAGGTCTATGCTTTGTCTTTGCTTTTTCGCAACCGCTTGCAGCATTTGAGCTTTTCGGCATTCCTCTTTTTGGGCAAAGGAAGGCAAGTGTCTCTCCAAATAACGTCAACAGTACAGAGAAAATTTATAAAATTGAGGTTGTTGCACCACAAGGTGCACCATCAGAAGGTGTTAAAATAGTTAAGGCTGTATCT
This sequence comes from Bartonella propinqua, assembly GCF_047263965.1. Lineage (NCBI taxonomy): Bacteria > Pseudomonadati > Pseudomonadota > Alphaproteobacteria > Hyphomicrobiales > Bartonellaceae > Bartonella > Bartonella propinqua. Next base: position 196,350 of record NZ_JBLEBK010000001.1, read on the forward strand.
TCTCTTGTTGCTGATCAAAGTAAAGCATTATCTAGTTCTTCTGGTCTATTGGCTAAAGCCCGTTCGGATTATCGTGCAATTCTTTCTGCTCTTTATGCTGATGGACGCTATGGTGGTGTTATTAGTATTAAGATTAATGGTTTAGAAGTTGCTGATTTGAGCCCTGTGACTCAATTACCAGCAAAATCCAACATTGTTATTATGGTTGATGCTGGTCCACAATACATCTTTAGTGCTGCACGTATCAATAAAGTTGCTCCATTCACGAAATATAAAACCAATAAAATGCCTTCAATTGAAGAGTTAGGTTATAAAATTGGGGCTGTGGCACACTCTGACACCATTCTTAAAGCAGAAAGATGGACGATTGAGGGGTGGCGTCGACAAGGTTACGCTAAAGCTAAGATTATTAATCGTGAGATAGTTGCTGATCATGCTGCGCGTCTTATTGATGCGCAGATTACGGTTGATCTTGGAAAAGAGGCACATTATGGACCTTTAAGAATACATAATGTAAGTAAGAAGCCACGTATGGATTCAGCTTATATTGCATGGATGGCAGGGTTGAAACGAGGTCAGAAATACGATTCTGATGAACTTGCTAAGACGAATGAACGACTTACACGACTTGGTGTTTTTCGTTCTATGAATATACATGAAGCTGATGCAATTAACTCTGATGGTAGTTTGCCACTTATGCTTGTTCTGGAAGAACGTAAACTGCGACGTTTTGGTGTTGGTGGAAGTTATTCAACATTAGATGGTGCAGGTTTTGATACTTACTGGATGCATAACAATCTTTTTAGCCATGCAGAAAGCCTTAAAATTGAGACAAAAATAAGTGGTGTTGGCAGTAGTAAGAAGCAATCATACAATCTTAAAAACTTTGATTATCTTTTCGGAGGTACATTTATAAAGCCTGGTGTACTCACTCCGGATACAGATTTTAGAGCAGAGCTAAAAGTGCAGCAATGTGTCTTAGACAATTACACCACAAAAGCTATTAGTGGGAAATGGGGTGTTACACATATCTTTAGTGGCGATCTATCGGGGCAGGTTGCTTTAGAAGTTTCTCATGGTTATTCAGACGATATCTATTTTGGAAATCGTAATTTCACGACAATTGGGTTACCAAGTGGTTTGATTTACGATAGTCGTGATAATAAATTTGATGCGACAAAAGGTTTATATGGCGAAGCACTTCTTGAACCTTTTTACGAAATGCGTTTTGGCAATTTTGTTGCAAAAATGACTGTGGAAGGTCGTTCTTATTGGGTACTGGATGAAAAAGAACGTTTTGTTTTTGCAACGCGGACAAAGTTTGGTACAATTATTGGGAGTGTTACAGAACAAGTGCCTTCGGATACACTCTTCTTTGCTGGTGGAGGTGGATCTGTTCGTGGTTACGCCTATCGCAATATTGGCATTAAAACTGAAAATAATGCTATTATTGGCGGGCGGGCACTTGTTGAGGGTTCAGCAGAATTACGTTTTTCTTTAAATGATAAGATAGGGTTTGTCAGTTTTATTGATGGAGGTCTCATAGGCGAGAAAGCGCGATTTAACTTTTCTAGAAATATTAAATGGGGCGCTGGTATTGGAGGTCGCTACATGACAGGTCTTGGTCCTTTACGTGTTGACTTAGCTTTTCCCCTTCAGCGAGAAAAAGGTGATCCTCGCATTGGTTTTTATGTGGGAATAGGGCAAGCATTTTAATGAAAAAAATAGTGCGTTTATGGATCTTTTTATTTTTGCTTTTTCTTCTTCTGGTGAGTGCTGTTTCTTGTGTGCAGAAAGATACTTCACATCTAAGCAAAACGACAGCCTATAATCGTTCATGGCTCGTCTCTTTTATTGAACATAGACTTTCAACACCTAATCGTCAAATCCGTTTGCATAATATGCAAGGAGCAATATCTTCTCAAATATCAATTGATACTATTACTGTCAGTGATAAAAAAGGTGTTTGGCTTAAAATTACCAATGCTAAAATAGATTGGAACCGTTTAGCATTGCTGAGGGGACGTGTAGAGATTAACCAGCTTTTTGCTGAACAAGTTACGCTTTTACGCAAATCGCAGGGCGGCTCTTCGCTTGTTTCTTCCATTGAAGCGGGGGAATTTTCTTTACCTAGATTGCCTATAGCAGTTTCTGTTAATACGCTTATGGCTAAGCATGTAATGTTTGAACAGAACTTTTTGGGTTTTTCTGCTGATGTGTCCTTAAAAGGGCATTTAACCTTAGCTAAAGATGGTCTTGATGCTGACATAGCGGTTCATCGTTTAGATGAGCTAGGTTCTTTTTCTGTTTTGGCGAAGATATCTAATAGCAATCGTACAGCCAAAATTGATATTTCTGCTAATGAACCGCAAAACGGTATTGTGGCTAATATTCTTAATATTGAAAAGCGCCCTGCATTAAATCTCTCCATTAAAGGTGATGGTACTTTTGATGATTTGGTTGTCAGGCTTTATTTAAAGGCTGATGATGATCTTATTTTGGATGGAAATGTTACTCTTGCAAATATTTTAGAAGGATACAGTCTTTCTACAAATCTTGTAGGTACATTTGGTCTTTTTATGCCTCCTCAATATCGCAGTCTCTTTGAATCTGATGTGATGTTGAAAGCAGATGCGAGGATGACAAAAGAAGGTGTCGTGCATCTTGATCATATGGCTATTCAAGGTAAAGCAATCAATTTTGTTGCCAATGCTGAAATAACAGCAGATAGATTTTTACGCAGGCTTTTTGTTGATGGCAAGATTGCCCTTGATAAGGACAAAGAGTTTGCTCATTTACCAGTGCTGGAAGTACCAAAGTATGAAGATAGTTTAGAAAATCCAACGCGTACGGATAATCTTGCTTTAACCATTGATTATGGACGTGAAGGGCAGCAGTCTTGGAAGGGACAGCTTGTTATACATAATTTGGGTAATGAAAATGTTTATATTCGCGATGCTATTTTTGATATGGGGGGAGTGAGCGAAAATCTTGATAATGTAGCTTCTCGTCATGTCGGTATTCAGGTTAATGGAACGCTTCAAGGGATCACAAAAACTAAAGAGACATTAGCAGAAGGTTTAAGCCAAACGATTCATGTGCATTTAGATACAGATATTGTTTCTAAAAAACCAGTTTTGATCCATGATTTTAGTGTCACAGCTCAGGGTTTTTCTGCTTGGTTAAAAGGAAAAGTAAATCGTTTTGTTTTAAAAGGTGATCTTGGTTTAAAGGCACAAACATTAGCACCTTTAAACCTATTGAGTGAGCGACCACTTTCTGGTAGCGCAGATATTAAAGCCAGAGGAACTATTGGTTTAATGAGCGGTATTTTTGATATTAAATTATCAGGGATTGCTGACAATATAGAAATAGGTGTGAAACCTTTTGATCGTTTATTCAGGGGAAATCTCATTCTTTCAGGTGGTATTGCTCGGGATATGACGGGTTTAGTTTTGCGTCGTTTGGATTTGAGAAATCAATATGCAAACGTAAAGGCTGATGGGCATTTTTCAAGTGAAAGCGCTAAGATGGATTTAGCTGCTCAAATATCTGATCTTGCCATATTGGATCCAAGGATGAGCGGTGCATTTACAATCCAAAGTGCCGCGAGAGGACGCAATAACCTTATAACATTGAGTACGCGTGCTCATATTGCTGAAGCATTGTTAATGGGAAAGGAACTTCAGAATACAACATTTGTTATTCATACACATTTGGATAATACATCGCCGATTGCTTCTTCTTTAACAGGTTCTGTAAAAGGAGAGGGAACTTTTGCTAAAAAACCATTGTATGTATCTGCTTCTTTTAAAGATTCTGGTCAGGTTCGAAAGCTTCAGGGTATCAATATTAGAGGGGGAAGTGCGAAGATAACTGGTGATTTTTCTCAAACACTGGGAGGTTTTATAAAAGGTGCTTTGCATATTGATGCTGATGATATTTCAGTACTTTCTGCATTATTTTTGCAAGAAGGTAATGGAAAAGTAAAAGGAGATTTTGTTTTTGATGAACAAAATGGCATGCAAAAAGCTAATGTGAGAGCGCATATTGATCATTTGAGCTTTGCAAAGAATAGAATTCAAAAATTAGCAGTAGAAGCCAACATATTTGACCCTTTTGGTATGATACAGTTTGAGGGTTTGATCAATGCTGAACATATCCAAACACCTTTGGTGATGATCAATCATTTAAATGCTCATGCCAGTTGTAAGAATGAACAAACAGTTTTTACTGTTCAGGCAATGTTGCATAATAATACAAACACACAACTTTCTGGTCGTGTGATTACTGTGGGGCTTCCAGAAGGCGTAAAACGAGAAGTACAGATTGAAGCCATGGATGTAAAACAATCCAATCTCCACGTGACATTGCCTAAACCAGCTACGATTACTTTTGATAAAGATGGGATGGTGGTAAGCGAATTAGGATTCTCGGTTAATGGAGGCAAAGTTGCGCTTACGGGTAATTTTTATGATACCCTTAATCTGCATCTGACGATGAATACTTTTCCTGTCGCTTTAGCCAATTTATGGAAACCTAATCTTGGAGCTGCAGGCACTTTAACAGGACAGGTTATGATTCGCGGTAATTTGAAAAAACCTGATATGATCTATGATATCAAAGGTGAGAGTTTAACAACTGTTGCTCTTCAAAATAAAAAAATAATGCCTTTGGCACTCTCTGTTACGGGGAAAACAGTAAACCAAACCCTTACTTTAAATGCAGATTTAACAAGCGAGGGGATACAAGCACAAGCACAGGGAAGTGTATCTTTAGACAAAAACAAACTTGATATACATGTTAATTTGCAAAATTTATCTGCGCGTTTGGCTGATGGCTTTATTGAAGGGCAAGCGCTTGGCGGAATGGTGGTAGGCAAGGTTGATATTACTGGAACAGTGAAGGATCCATCTGCTCGTTTTGAGCTTTCTAGTCGGGGCATGACTGTTATGACCCCTAAGGGACGTATGCTGGTAAATATGAATGCACTTGGTTCTTATAAGCAATCGGCATTTCATATTGAAAATATAATAGCAACAGGAAATAAAGGACTAGATCTTTCCATAAATGGGCCTTTTTCTCTCAATGGTTTAGAGACTAAACTGAATATTAAGGGAAGAATGCCTCTTGATTTTGTTGATTTATTGTTAGCAAAGCGTGGTGCGTATGTAACGGGCACCGCAGAAATTGACACGACTCTAAATGGCACATTATTGCATCCACAGCTAAGCGGACATTTTTCTATAGTTGATGGTAGTTTTTTTGATTCACAAACAAATTTAGGATTCAATAATATAACGCTTATGGGCAAATTAAATGGCGACCATGTTCTTATAGAGAAGGCTTCTGCTTCTTCGAGTGGTGAGGGATCTCTTTCTGCTTCGGGTCGTATCACGAATGATTTACAGACAGATTTGATTATTCATCTCGACCGTGCCAATTATAACGATGGTTCTATGATTCTTGCAACATTGTCAGGCAAGATGACAGTGACGGGTCATTTTCTTGGTGAGCTTGTTATTGGTGGTGATGTTACAGTTGAAAAAGCTGAAATTCTTGTTCCCGATCATTTTCGAAATACAAAATTTCTTGATATTAAAAATAGGAATTTAACCAAATCGATTCAAAAAACGCTTGAACGTGCTGATGTGAAGAATTTTAGCAAAAATCGCAGTATTTCTCAAAAATCTTCATCTATTGTACAATTAAATATGCGTATTACTGCACATAATCAGTTTTTTGTACGTGGGAGAGGTTTAGATACTGAGTTAGGAGGACGCATTAATTTGACGGGTCCAGTATCTGACGTGCATCCAGTTGGTGAATTTCAGATGATTCGTGGACGTTTTGATATTCTTTCACAGCGTCTTGATTTTGATCAAGGACAAGCAAGCTTTAGCGGTAATCTTAATCCCACTGTTTATTTTGTGACAAACAATAATAGCGGCGATATTCGCGTTACTGTAACTGTAAGTGGAATGATTGATAATCTTGATGTTCATTTTTCTTCACAACCTAATTTGCCGCAGGATGAGGTTTTGGCGCGTTTGATTTTTAACCGTTCCCTTAGCGAGCTATCACCATTTCAGATTGCTCAGCTTGCAGCAGCTGCAGCTGATCTTGCAGGTGCTAATACATCTTTGTTGAACACTTTACGGACTAAAATTGGTCTTGATGATCTTGATGTTATCGTTAATGAAAAGGGTAATACAGGTCTACGTATTGGGCGCTATATACACAATAACATTTATTTGGGTTTTGAAGCGGAGTCTGATGGAACGACGAAGGGAACAATTAATTTAGACATTTCACGCCACCTTAAAGCTAAAGGCGCCATAGGGAATGAAAAGAATTCGAGTGTTGGCTTATTTTATGAAAAAGACTATTAAGGAGAGAGCTTTTTTAAATTTAATTGCTTAAAATTTTTGCTTTTTAAATTGGATATTATGAAGCTTTTTGTAAAAACCATTTTCTTTTTCCAGCAGTTCTTTTTGGGTTCCTTGTTCAATGAGTTGTCCATTTTGTATGACAACAATTTTATCAGCATGAGCAATTGTTGAGAGGCGATGGGCAATTATAATTGTCGTGCGCCCTTTGGTGAGGTGATGAAGAGCTTTACTAACTTGTGCTTCAGTATGTGAGTCCAATGCGCTTGTTGCTTCATCAAGAATTAAGATTTCGCTATCGTGAAGCATTGCTCTGGCGATGGCAAGTCGTTGTTTTTGTCCACCTGAAAGATTATTGCCATTATCGCCTATTTGTGTATCATAACCATTTGGCAAATCCATAATAAAGTCATGGGCATTGGCTGTTTTTGCTGCTTTAATGATATCATCGTCACTGGCACCTTCTTTTCCAAGTCCGATATTATATTTGATAGTTCCTTGAAAAAGAAAAGTATCTTGTCCTACATAGGCCATAAGATTTCGAAGGGAGCGAAATGTGATGTATCGAATGTCTTGTCCATTGATTAATATACGTCCCTGTGTGGGATCATAAAGGCGCATAATAAGATTGATAAAGGTTGATTTTCCCGAACCTGAAGGTCCCACTAATGCGGTCATTTTTCTTGGTTCTATTTCTAAATTGATGTCTTTCAGCACCATTTGATTATCCATATATGCGAAAGAAACATTTTCAAAACAAATAGCTCCTTGCGTTTTGTCCAGATCTTTAGCTTCTTCATGCTCTGTAACTGTAAGGGGATGGTCAAGTATTTCGTACATCGTGCGGATATTAACTAAACCAGATTCAATTTTGACACGCACATTTGCTAATCTTTTCGCAGGATCATAAGCGAGAAGTAGTGCGACAATGAAAGACATCAATTCACCTTGGACCCCTGCACGTTGTTTTGCAAGGTAACCAGAAAAGCAAATAATACCCGCAATGGCAATACCAGCGAGTGTTTCCATCATTGGATGTGTAATGGCTTCAAGTGTTGCAATATTGTTTGCCTGCTTTTCAACATCACAAACGGCTTTGTTCATACGCTTTTTCATTAATTCTTCTAATGAAAAAGCCTTTATGACCTGAATGCCAATAGTACTTTCTTGCACAATTTTGATGATTTCACCAAGCGAAAGAAGTTCTTTTTCCATAAGGTGACGAACATGTTTTAAAGTTATTCTTACCCCTAAAAAAGCCAATGGACCTACTATTAAGGTAATAGCAATTAATGCAAAATTTTGGATAAACATAACAAGCAATAAACCACTCACTGAGAGCAAATCACGTACAAAAGTTGTGATAATAGTATCAATGATATTACGGGCTGCTGTAGCATTGTGAGTCACACGGACAAGAAGATCGGATGATGTATTATTTTGATAAAAGGAGACTCCCTGTTCCATAAGGCGTGCATAAATTTTGCGCTGTTGTTCAGCGACGATACTATTTCCTGCTTTGCTTAGAAAATAAGTTTGGGCAAAAGTTGAAATTCCTTTGAGAATAAAAATGAAAGCAATGATGCTAGAAGTCAAAACAATCATACTAAAATTCTGCGCATCAATAATATAATTGACAACGTCACGTATAATCCATGCGCTGGCTGCAGTCGTGCAGGAAATGATGATCATTGAAAAAATAGCTGCACCGTACCATCGTGCATGTTTACGAAAATTTTCTCGTAAAAGACGAATGATAAGATGTCTATCAAAAGAAGAAATTTGTTTTTTGACCATGAAGCGCTTCTATATTTTATCGTTATTTATATAAGAGTGAGAGATTCTTTGTTAAAGGCAATGAGCCTTTTTGATAAAAAATACTCTCTTATAGAGAGGTTGGCTACATGCTAGCCGCTAATTTTAAAAAGCACCACAACAGCAACATGTGATGCTTTTAAAATCGTCTCCACGCTCACTCTTAAATCAGTTGCGTGCTATATGTCATCTTAATGAAAAATTATTTAGGCGCTATCACCATCATCATCTGACGGCCTTCAAGTTTTAACTCAGATTCAATTTTCGCGATTCCACTTGTATCTTCTTTAACTCTCTGAAGGAGCTTTAATCCAAGATCTTGGTGCGCCATCTCACGTCCACGAAAACGCAAAGTGATTTTTACTTTATCACCATTATTAATGAAACGATGAACAGCCTTAAGTTTGACTTCATAATCATGAACATCAACATTCGGACGCATCTTAATTTCTTTGACTTCGATGATTTTCTGTTTTTTGCGTGTCTCAGCGGCTTTTTTTTGGTTCTGATACTTCAGTTTGCCCAAATCAACGATTTTACATACAGGCGGTTCTGCATTTGGTACAATCTCGACCAAATCAAGTCCAACATCTGCAGCCATAGCAAGTGCTTCTTGTATCGAAACAATCCCTTGATGTTGTCCCTCATCATTGATAAGCTGAACGCAGGGAACCCGAATATCCTGATTTGAACGTGGCCCATCTTTTTGGGTATGTGTCATTTTAAACGGTCTGCGAATGGTTTACGCTCCTTCATTTAGATTCATCCATGAGGTAATTTAATATATAATTATGTACAAAAAAACAACTAGAATTCTTACTTTTTTCACCCTTTGATTTATTATTTTAGCGTTTGATTTGCAGGATAAAAACTTTTCTTTTATAAGTGGGAGTATTTTAAGGAGGAAATAATAATGGATCAAGATCTCCCTTGCCAATTTTTTTCATTTAAGGACACCGCTCTTGCAGTACGTCATCGTAAAGGCAGTTCCTCACCTGGTTTGGTTTGGATTACTGGTTATGGAGCTAGTATGCTGGCTAGTAAGGCGGTTATGGTTGATGCTTTTGCTCAAAAGAATGGTTTGTCTTGTTTACGTTTTGATCATTCTGGTCACGGAGAGTCTGAGGGAAATTTTCTTGAGGGAACGATTTCACGTTGGGTGGAGGAAAGTTTAGCGGTTATTGAAGCCTATTGTGAAGGACCACAGATTTTAATTGGTTCTTCTATGGGTGGGTGGATTGCTCTAAGGCTTGCTCAGATGCTAGCAAAGAAAAGTAAAATGCTTGCTGGTATGATGCTAATTGCACCTGCTCCTGATTTTACGCGAACAGTGGTAGAGCCATTGTTGGGTATAGTAGAATGGCAAATTTTGGAAGAAAAAGGATATATTGAAGTACCTGCAATCCGTAAAATTGGTTACGTGGAGCCAAAGCCTGTTTCAAAGGTGTTTATTAAAGATGGACGAGAAAATTTTGTTATGAAAGGGTGCATCGATGTTGGATGTCCAGTTCATATTCTGCACGGAATGGAAGATGAACAAATACCCTATCAGCATACATTGGATTTGCTTAATCATTTGCCTTTAAATGATGTAACATTGACGCTTGTTCGTGATGCAGATCATTCAATTTCGCGTCCGCAAGATTTGGATTGTATCGAAACGGCATTGAAATTATTGGTTGATCGAGTTCAGGCAAAATAAGAAGGGGCAAATTCATTGGTGTTGAAGACATAGTGTATGACTGTTTATGAACAGCACTTTATTTTCTCTAATCGCGTTGTGCCTCTACGAGTGCGGGAACGCAAATGCGCGCGCCGTTTTACATTACGTATTGATGCAGGCATCCAAGGAATTTGTGTAACAACACCACCAGAGACAAGTCTCAGTTCGGTTCAGGGGTTCATTGAAAAGCACCGATCTTGGATTGAGGCACGTCTTGCTCGCGTACAAGGTTTTCACGAAAGTTTTCATCTCAAAGAAGGTTCAACGATTCCTTTATTGGGTATTGCACATACCATTCGGCATAAAAAAGGACGCGGAGTGACTGAGATTGTTGCAAGTGGTGCGGGACAAGAGCCAAAAATTATTGTTTATGGTCAATTAGAATATTTGCCAAGGCGTGTCGCTGATGTTTTAAAAAAGCAGGCTGCACTTATTATAACGCCGATGGTGAGGCATTATGCAAATAAAGTAGAATGTCAAGTGAGATCAATTTGTTATAAGGATACCAAGAGCCGCTGGGGGTCTTGTTCAACAGATGGGCGTCTCTCTTTTTCTTGGCGTCTTGTTATGGCGCCAAAGGAAATTGTAGAGTATGTTGTTGCACATGAAGTAGCCCATCTTCTTGAAATGAATCATGGAAAAAAATTTTGGGATATTTGTGAAAAACTTTGTCCCGACAGTAAAGCTTGTCGTGCTTGGTTAAAGACAAATGGTTATAGGTTACATGCAGTCAATTTTCATTCATATAAGCTGGAGATATGATATATAAACTGGAGATATAAAAAATAAGACATATTTGATGGAACTTTTTATTTTGTATTCCGTTATATATGTGCTTCATTGCATGTTAAGGAAGCCATTGAAGCCTCAGCACGATTGTCTTCCCCTACTTGGTTTGCTGAGTGTCTTCAATGTTTTGCTTTATCTTTTTTGTAATTCAGCTTAAATAATGCTCAATTCAGATTGGAAAAGTACTTATGTGTGTTCTCACAAATCCTATTCAGCTATTACAAGCCCTTATCCGTTGCCCTTCTGTTACGCCTCATGAAGCAGGTGCCTTATCAACTTTAGAGCAATTTTTAAAAAAGATGGGATTTAGTGTTGAGCGTCCTGTTTTTTCAGATAAAAATACACAAGATGTTGAAAATCTTTATGCAAAAATGGGGAAAGAGGGTTCGCATCTTATGTTTGCTGGTCATACTGATGTGGTACCACCAGGAGAGCTAGAAAATTGGAAACATCCTCCTTTTAAAGGTGTAATAGATCAAGGGAAATTATATGGGCGGGGCGCCGTTGATATGAAGGGTGCGATCGCGTGCTTTATTGCAGCACTGGCTCGGGTTCTTGAGAAGCGTTCCATTAACGGAACAGTAAGTTTTCTGATCACTGGTGATGAAGAAGGTCCAGCTATTAACGGTACGGTAAAGCTTCTAAAGTGGGCAGAACAAAAAGGCGAAAAATGGACTGCGGCTCTTGTAGGAGAACCAACGAGCGTAAAAACCGTTGGTGATGTGATCAAGATTGGTCGTCGAGGATCAATTTCTGGTATCATTACGGTCAAAGGTTGCCAAGGTCATGTGGCTTTTCCTGAGCGGGCAGCCAATCCACTGCCTTTAGCAAGTAAACTTATCCAAGCATTGACACAAAATCCTTTGGATAAAGGAACGAAGAATTTTCAACCCAGTAATTTAGAATTAACAACCATTGATACAGGGAATTCTGCGGTAAATGTTATTCCAGCACAGACGACGATACGTTTTAATATACGCTACAATGATCTGTGGACAAAAGAAATGCTTGTGACAGAGATTGAAAAGCGTCTTGCTTTGGTGCAGCCAAAAAACAAGAGTGATCACTTACCTTACTATCAGCTGGAATGGGTGCAAAGTTTGGGGAGTGTTTTTGTGACTCAAAATGATAAACTCGTTAACACTTTATCAAATGCTATTGAAAGTGTGACAGGAAATGTACCAGAATGCTCAACTTCGGGGGGGACTTCTGATGCACGGTTTATTAAGGACTATTGCCCAGTGGTTGAGTTTGGTTTACCAGGGCAGACTATGCACATGGTAGATGAGTGTGTGGCTCTTGATGCAATGGAAAGTCTCACTTCTATTTATGAACGTTTTATTATCGATTTTTTTTCGTAGAAAAGCGATTACTTTGATGGCAGGTTGAAGTCATGTATATTTTAATTTGCCAGTTGGTTGATGATGTAGTCAAGAAGGATACGTCCTGTTGTTGTGGCTTTTAAGCACTGGTTTCCTACCATTTCTACCAATCCTTGTTGTTGTAAAGCGATAAGTTTGTCCATTGATAAACCATTGGGGCTTAAAGCTTCATAACGGATCAGATCTAAACCTTCCGAAAGACGCAAGCCCATGAGGAGCATTTCGTTTGCTTGTTGTACTTTGGTCAGTTGTTCTGTTTCGACGCAGCCATGCCCTGTAGTTTCGACTAACTCGAGCCAATGTTCGGGATATTTTTCATTTATTGTTACATAACGTTCATGGTTTGTAACTTGAGGTGAAGATGCTTTTGAAAAGGAAGAGGAATCGCTTGGTAGGTGCTTGATAAAGCGTCCATGTGCTCCTGGACCAAAGCCTGCATATTCATGATAACGCCAATAAAGAAGATTGTGCGCTGATTCAGCACCAGGGATTGCGTAATTTGAGATCTCATAGGCTGGAAGTCCACACATAGTGGTTATTTCTTGGGTGAGATGATACATATCTGCTGCAAGCTCTGATGCGGGGAGAATAAGTCTTCCTGCGGCATGAAGTCGTTTGAAAGCAGTGCCTTCCTCTATAGTCAATTGGTAAAGAGAAAGGTGGTCTGCTGCCAGATCAATGGCTTGAAAAAGTTCACATTTCCATTGCTCGAGTGTTTGTTCGGGGCGAGCATAAATTAAATCAAATGATAAACGTGGAAAAATTTCCCGCGCTAAAGTAATAGCGTGAAGGGCTTGTTTCACATCATGAAGACGACCAAGTTTTCGCAGTGCTTTGTCATTGAGTGCTTGTACGCCTAGAGAAAGGCGGTTAACCCCTGCTGCGCGATATCCACGAAAGCGCTCTGCTTCCACACTGGATGGGTTCGCTTCCAGTGTGATTTCAGCTTGATTATCGACTGTCCACTTTTTTGCGATAGCTTGCAATAAGGCATATACAGTCTGAGGCGTCATGAGGGAGGGTGTTCCTCCGCCGATAAAAATACTCGTAATATGACGTGGACCTATTTTATGGTATTGCGTTTCTATTTCGCGTTCAAAGGCGGTTACAAAACGTGGTTGATCCACCCCATTTACACGAACATGTGAATTAAAATCACAATAGGGGCATTTGGCAGTACAAAAGGGCCAATGAATGTAAATGCCAAAAGATTCATTCATGAGAGTGCCAAAAGGTTTTCTGCAAAAAGCTTGAAAGCGCGCGCGCGATGTGAGAGGGGTGTTTTATCATTGAGTTTCCAGCCATGTTTTTGCTCCGTTGACATTTCACCAAAAGTATTTTCATATCCATTTGGTAAAAAAATAGGGTCAAAGCCAAAACCTTTATCTCCGCGTGGAGGCCAAATAAATGTACCTTCAACGCTGCCGCGGAAATAATCTGCGTAACCATCGGGCCATGCAATACAGATGACCGATATAAATCGACTTTTCCGTTGGCTTTTTTCATATGCTCCAATTTTTTGAAGTTCGTCTTCTATTTTTTGCATAGCTTTTGAATAATTACGTGTACCATCGGATTGAAGAGCCCAATCGGCGGTATAAACACCTGGTGCGCCATTTAATGCATCTACTTCCATGCCAGAGTCATCAGATAGGGCAGGAAATCCTGTATTTTTTGCAGCTGAAAAGGCTTTGATGTAGGCATTTTCTTCAAATGTTGTTCCTGTTTCTTGCGGTTCGAGCAAACCGAGCTTCTTTGCTGAGAGTGTTGTTAAACCAAAAGGAGCGATCAATGTAGTAATTTCGTGCAATTTATCGATGTTATGTGTGGCAATGACGAGATTTTGAGTTGCTATGCTTCTCATATACATTTCTCCAAATGAAGTGAGGTGGCTGTTTTCTATATTTAAAACGAGCTGAAATGATCGTATGATATGGGTCTTACAAAATTTTACAAGATATGATTTTTCTATATGTTTGCTGATATTCAGTTTAAATAAGATTTTCTGTATTGGATGAGAGGGCAAGTGGGAGAAACCCATAGAAGTATCTTTCTTTTTGACTATGGTATTTTTTTTATGATAAATATGCGATATATCTTTGCACCACTTTAAACTATTTGACCAAACCTTGGCAGGATTTATATAAGAAGCAAGTATTTTTAAAGTAGTGAAACAATTGTGATGAGACACAAATCGATTGATGATGAACTAAAATGCCTTGATGAGCGTTCGCGTGATATTTTTCGTCATATTGTTGAAGCTTACCTTAATGATGGTGAACCTGTAGGATCACGAAATCTTTCACGGCTTTTACAACAGACATTATCACCTGCAACGATTCGTAATGTTATGAGTGATCTCGAACATCTTGGTTTGATCTATGCGCCTCATGTTTCTGCAGGACGAATGCCGACACAATCAGGCTTACGCTTTTTTGTTGATGCATTTATGGAAGCAGGTGATTTGCCGACGCAGGAGCGCGAAAATATTGAAAACCAAGTCAAAGAGGCTGGTCATACACAATCGGTTGAACATTTTCTCGTTCAAGCTAGCCAAGTTCTTTCAGATCTTTCACGTGGGGCAGGGCTAGTTCTTGCGACAAAGCATGAAGGAACATTGAAGCATATTGAATTTGTGCGCCTTGATGGGGAGCATGCTCTTGCAGTTTTAGTGACTCAAAGAGGTGAGGTTGAAAATCGTATTGTTCACTTACCAGAAGGGGTTACCCATGCACAATTGACAGAGGCAACAAATTTTCTTAATGCGCATATTCAGGGACGTACATTGCGTGAAGCGAAAGAGGAAATTGCGCGTTTATGCTCTGAAACACGAGCTGCACTCGATCATTTGTCTCATCATCTTGTTGAAACTGGGCTTGCTCTTTGGGGAGGAGAAGATGCTAATCATAAAATACATCTTATTGTTCGTGGGCGAAGCAATTTGCTTGAAAACGTGAGAGCAGAAGAAGATTTAGAGCGATTGCGACATCTGTTTGATGATCTGGAAACGCGTGAAAGTATGGCACAATTGCTCGATTTAACGGATGAAGGTTCGGGCGTTCGTATCTTTATTGGTTCGGAAAATAAGTTATTTTCGCTTTCTGGTTCTTCCTTAGTGGTGGCACCTTATTGTGATTCACAACAAAGGGTCGTTGGCGCTTTGGGGATTATTGGACCGACACGGCTTAATTATGCAAGGATCGTTCCTATGGTTGATTATACGGCTCAACTTGTGTCGCAATTGTTGCGTTAGATTATTAGGTTGGGTATTCTATTATAAACGTTCATTGTGTTGAGATGTGTAAATACCCCTTGATTTTTGTCTGTAAAGTTTCGATATCGAGAATAACAAGTCTTATGAAGGAATGAAATTTTTATGTCTAATGAAAAAAACAAATTTACTAGCGCTTCATTTGAAAATTGCGATTTGAAAAATCCAGCTGACCACGCTACGCTTAAACAAGCTGCTGATGAATTTTTGAAAATGCATGAAACAGAAAGCCACGCAGACGTTGAAGAGTGCACAGATGTTGAAAAAGAAAGCGATGAATGTACCAATTCCTTGGATACTTTGCAGGATGAAAATAAAGAACTAAAAGACCAACTTTTACGCCTTGCTGCAGATATGGAAAACCTTCGGCGCCGTACTGCGCGTGATGTGGCTGATGCGAGAGCTTATTCAATTGCTAATTTTGCACGTGATATGTTATCTGTCTCTGATAATCTTAATCGTGCTTTGGAGGCTATTCCAGAGGGTGCACGGGAAAATGATGCTGGTTTGAAAGCATTAGCTGAAGGTGTTGAAATGACTGAGCGTGCAATGATGGCAGCATTAGAGCGTCATGGGGTGAAGAAGATTCATCCCGAGGGACAAAAATTTGATCCCCATTTTCATCAAGCGATGTTTGAAATTCCTAATTCAGATGCTCCAGATAATACCGTTCAGCAGGTTGTTCAAGCAGGTTATATCATCGGTGAGCGTGTCCTGCGTCCAGCGATAGTTGGTGTCACAAAAAGTGGAGCAAAAGAAACTTTTGTTGAACCTGATACAGCATAAATACATTAGAAACAATATTCTCAGAATGAAACTATAATATTACATACGATTTTGCATTTCTGAGGCATTTTGCAAAGAAGTCCTAAAGGGTGTTTTTAGCACCCTTTTGTGCTTGAAGCTTCCAGCTTCCTTGCACAATATAAGGGACATTGTCATCGAGAGAAGGCGACGAAAATAAAACAAAATGATCAATATCAAAAAGAGGAAGCGAAAAACCACGCCGAGAAGATATATAAGAAGCAAGATCTTCAGGTTTAACATCGAGCAGTCGTGCAATGGTGATGTGGGGAGTAAACTTTCTTTGGTCACGAGGTAATTTTAAACGTTCTTGAATACACTGTATCTGTTCATGCAAAAGATTAAGAGTTTCACAAGGTTCAATACGGACAACGAGAGAATCAGGAATAGTTTCTGAATCAAAAACCTTGGAATGGTGAGTGCGTAATTGAAAAGGGGGAAGCTTTATTGTGTTAAGAGCACAAATAATCTCATCTGCTAGGGAGCGTTCAACTTCGCCAAAAAAATACAAAGTAATGTGAAAATTTTGCGGGTTCATCCATTGCACTTGAGGCAAGCCATGCTGCAATGATATAAGTTCTTTTGTTATTTCTTGAGGAATCTGAAGAGCACTAAACAGACGTAGCATAGACACTTCCTTATAACTTAAAAGACACCGCCATAAACACGACGATAGATAAGCTGATAGTAGCCCTATTGTGCTACCAAAAAAGACCCAATGATGCAGATAAAGAATGGCTAAAAAATGACTATCGTAATTATAAACTGAATTTGTAAGGTTTGTTGATTAAAAGGGTGGTTGTGATGCTAACAAGAGCCATATTTACGTAAAATTTATCGCAAAGATATAGAGTTAGAAAATTACTTGTGCTTTTATTAACAGCATTACAAATTTTTACAAATATAAAGAAAATTGATAAACTTTTGATCGTAAAATAATCTTCGCGGTTACCAAAAACAAATTCAAAATATTTTAGCATCATTAGTTAGAAGATCATATACTTCTCTTTTATAAATATTTAACTAAAAATGTTAAGCATGGTGATAGCTCTTTGTCTAAAGAGAGGTATGTACAAATATCGTCATATAACTGGCATAAATTCTTATATTTGCAAATGATTGTAGTGTTAAAAATATTCATATCTATACAGATATTATATGCTGATATTCATAAGAGAAAAAAGGAAGCTGATTAAAATAATGACGAGAAGAAGCTTTTTTCAATTAAGGTGATGATAATTTTTGAGGTGAAGAGCTTTAATTTTCCTCTCCAAATTTATTTTTGATGAGTGTTTCAAGAGCATCAAGAGCATCAGTTGCTTCGGGTCCTGAAACGTGGATAGTGATATTACAACCAGATGAAGCTGCTAACATCATAAGTCCCATAATTGATGAGCCACCGACGGTTTTTTCATCTTTTTCAACTTCAACAATGGCGTTAAAATTGTCAACAGTTTGTACAAATTTTGCAGAAGCACGTGCGTGCAATCCACGTTTATTACAAATATTGAGATGACGACTTAATGTATTATTGGGGAGAGTTTCTTTAGAGGGCATCAGTGTTTAATTATCCGCTAAATCATGCTTGGCACATTAATATATTTGCGCCCAGCTTCTTGTGCTATTTTTAAAGCCTCTGATAATGAAATATCAGGGCATTGACGAATAGAGATTAGTTTAATAAGCATGGGGAGGTTAACGCCCGCAATCATTTCAACCTGTCCTTTTTCAGTAACAGAAACAGCCATATTTGATGGTGTTCCACCGAATATATCTGTTAATATGATTACGCCATGATTTGTATTTGTGGAGGAAACTGCGGCTATAATATCAGTTCGGCGCTGATCAATGTCATCATCAGGATATATGCATATTGTTGCGAATTTTTCTTGTGTTCCAATAACATGTTCCACAGCATGTAAAAATTCGATAGCCAATCTGCCGTGCGTGACAAGCACGAGTCCAATCATTTTACAAAACTCCTGTTAACAAAGACCCCATATAGCAGGAATGTCATTTTACAAGGCTTTGTTGTACTTCCAAGAAAAATTTTCAAAAAAGAGAAAAAATAATGATTTTTTTATCTTTTGAAAAAAATTAGACAGATTTATGCCATATTGTTCTAAAAAAGAATGCTTCAATGGCTTGGCAAATGACTGTACAGTCTGCTTCGCGAAGGCTGGGGAGTTTTAAAAGAGGGATTCGCAAATCCGCAAATTTAAAAGTCTGATTTGTGTAGAAACGTTCATATTCAGAGCCGAGAAGAATAACGCAGTCAATAATTGTTTGTTTTTCGAACTCTATTGCATAAAGACCAGCACCGCGAATTTCTATGCCACCTTGTAAATTTTCTGGAGTATATCCGTGAAGTTTTCCATTTTTTACACAAAGCATTGTATAATCGTCACTGATAAGTTTTGCTTCACGTTTTGACCATCCAGCACGATCAAGTAAGGAAATTGTGAGAGCTGATTTTCCTGATCCCGATGGACCTATAATCAACAATCCTTTGCCTCCAAGTTGGAGACAGTTTGCATGCAGTATTTCATTTTTTTCTGTCATACTTTTTGCTTTGGATGGAGATCTTATTTGGCAAAGGGAAGTACAATAATAAATCGTGCACCAGTTTTACTATTTTCAGTTATGGGGTCAACAATATTTTCAGCTGTAATTGTTCCATTATGCGCTTCGATAATTTGCCGACTAATAAAAAGGCCGAGTCCTGAATTTTGTCCAAATGCATCCTCGCTTGGTCGATCGGTATAGAAGCGTTCAAAAATATGCTCAATATTTTCTGAACGAATACCAGGACCATTATCTTCAATAGTTAAGATGAGAGTTGAAGCGGTACTTTTCATAGTTATACGAATTTGTCCACCATTATTGGGAATAAAGGAGCGTGCATTTTCAATAAGATTGGAAATAACTTGACCTAAGCGAAGCTCATATCCTAACACAAGATAAGCTTTGCCATGAGGACGTGGAACAATATTAAGGCTAATATCAATAGTCTGCGTATTACGATGTATCTCATGGGTAGCATGAACAAAAGTTTCTAAAAGCAGACCCATATCAACAATTTGTGCGGTTTCACGGGCAAATTCTGCATCTAGCCGCGATGCATCAGAAATGTCGGTAATCAAACGATCAAGACGACGTACATCATGTTGGATAATTTCAAACAATTGTGTCTGCGCTTCTTTATTTTTAGCCAGTGGGAGCGTTTCAACAGCGCTACGCAATGAGGTAAGGGGATTTTTTAATTCATGGCTTACATCAGCGGCGAAGCGTTCAATAGCTTCAATGCGCGTATAAAGGGCATTGGTCATATCTCGAATAGAGGTCGAAAGATGACCAATTTCATCTTCGCGTGCAGAAAAATCAGGAATTTCTACACGTTTATTATTGCCGTTGCGTACACGATTGGCACAAGCAGACAATTTGCTTAATGGATAAGCAATTGTATGGGCTAAAAACAGGGAAAGTACCAAGAGTACACTACCGACAACGGCAAAGACTTTAAAAATAACCAGTCTTTCGCCCTTTACAATGTTATCGATGTCTGCTCCTGTGGTTGAAAGAAGAAGAACACCTACCACTGCACGATAGCGTTGAACAGGTACAGCAACAGAAACTATTAATTGACCTTGCTTGTTCCGTCTTCTAGCGGTGGCAAGAGAACCATTTAATGCTCGGTAAACTTCTGGATAAACAATAGTATTGCTTTTTGTTTGCTTTTTATCAAGGGAAATACCACTGCCATAAAGAATATTTAAAAACCATGAATAGAGGCGTTTCCATAGATTATGTTCAGTTTTGATAGAGGGTAAATCATAGCTGAAAACTTCGCCGCTAGAATAAATAACGCGTGAGTCAAGAAGCAATGTGGCATCACGGTCATAGATACGTGCTCTCGTTATTTTTGGCGTAATAAGACGTCGTAAAAGCGGGGCAACTCGTTCAGGATTAATAGGAAAGTCCCAAGAGTCAGTTGATTGCGGTGCTGGTGTGATGCTTTCTCCAACCTGTAATTCCAGAAGTTTTTGGGGGTCAATGAGAATAGAATTTGTATCTATTGTTGCAGAGGCAGCAATAGCTCCAGCGATAATTTTTCCCTGAATACACAAACTGTCAATTTTTGCTTCAATCAAACCATCGCGAAATTGATTAAGGTATAAAATGCCTGTAACAAGAATGCCAAGGGCAGCAAGATTTAAAATGACAATACGACGTGTAAGACTAGAAAAAAATAATTGTCTGTATAACCGTTGTACCCGAAAATGCAAATGGGCAAACATAGAAAATCGTTTTAAAGAAGCGTCGTTTGATGCTTTTTTTTGCAAAGTCTCCAATTGAACATTTTTTGTCATTGATTTGATCGCCGTTCAAACTTTTGCGACAAAATATTTTAAACCTCGTGAAAACGATAACCTACACCGTAAAGTGTTTCAATCATTGCAAAATCATTATCCACTTGTTTAAATTTTTTACGCAAACGCTTAATGTGACTATCGATGGTGCGATCATCTACATATACTTGGTCACTATAGGCAGCATCCATCAAAGCATCACGACTTTTCACAACTCCTGGGCGTTGTGCCAAGGTTTGAAGAATCAAAAATTCTGTGACAGTCAGGATAACAGGTTTATCTTTCCATGTACAGGTGTGACGTTCTTGATCCATCACAAGATCTCCACGTTTAAGAGAGGAGGCAGGTGAGACTCCTGTTGTAAGTGGCTGATTACGAGTGCTTGAACGACGTAAAATAGCTTTTACTCGCTCAATGAGAAGACGTTGAGAAAAAGGTTTTGTAATAAAATCGTCCGCTCCCATTTTAAGACCAAATAGCTCATCAATTTCATCATCCTTGGAAGTGAGAAAAATAACTGGAACATCAGATTTTTGACGAAGTCGACGTAGAAGCTCCATACCATCCATGCGAGGCATTTTAATATCAAAAATAGCTAAATGTGGGGGGTGCAATGTTAAGCCTTTGAGTGCAGATGCTCCATCCGTGTAGCTTTCAACTCGATAGCCTTCTGTCTCAAGCGCAAAAGATAAAGATGTTAAAATATTGCGGTCATCATCAACAAGTACAATCGTTTGGATGATTGTTGGAGTATCCTTCATGGCTTCTTAGACCTTTCTATTGCCGTGGTAGCAAATCGCCCACACTATTTATATGGGAGTTCACACTTTTTTTGCAAAGCAAATATGACACAAATTGTAGCAGAGTAAAAAAACCTTTTATCGTCATAATAAAAGCTGTTTTGTCTTTGCAGTTTTATAACGCTTTTGCATGTATTAAGTTCCATCTTCTGAGAATAAAATTTTTATTAAGGCATTTTTATCAAAATTTACCGTTATTTATGTCCAATAAATGGACAGACTGATTTGTGATAGTTGAAGTTTAGAAAACCCGCCTATCTGCTTTAAGAGCAAAAAAATTTTAAAAACAAAGAAAATAATATGGTGATAAACGAATACAAAATGTGTCTAAATTTCACAAAAGGAGATCATAATGGGACTATTTAATTTTGTTAGAACGGTTGGAGAAAAACTTGGTATTGGGGATCATGAACCAAAAGAAGAAGATTTTAAAGATGCATTTGATAATTTTCAGCTTGATACAGAAAAAGTAGGTGTTCGGATTGAAAATGGTAAAGCTATTTTGAGTGGTGAAGTTGAAGATAGGGAAACACTTGAAAAGGCGGTTTTAGTTGTTGGTAACACACAGGGAATTTCTTCTGTTGATATTGATCAATTAAAGATTGTGGATACTACATCTACAAAAGCTTCTCACTTTTATGAGGTGAAATCTGGTGAGAGTCTTTGGAAAATTGCTGAAAAAGTTTACGGAAAAGGGCAAGGTGATAAGAATGCATTCATTTTTGAAGCCAATAAACCAATGCTCAAATCACCTGATAAAATTTATCCTGGACAGGTTTTGCGTATTCCTGAGCTTGACTAAGTTTAACTAAATGTAAGGTGAAGTCTTTGATTTAAGATATATTTTATCTGCAACGCTGGATAAAAATAAGAAGCATAAAGTTCTTTTTATGCTTCCCAAGTGCCAAACTGATTAAGTATTAGTGAAAAAATTTATTAAATGAGTAAATAGGAACTATTCATATGTAGCTTCTGTATTTACGTAAAAATAAATGTCAATTGTACCAGCTTTTTCAAATGTTAGCTTTGCATTGATTTTATCGCCTAGTTTGAATGGTTGTGAAATCCCCATGAACATGACATGATTACCACCTGGCTTAAGTGTGACTTCGCCATTGCCAGGGATTTCGATGCCATTGGGAATTTTTTCCATTTTCATGATATCGTTAACGACTGTCATGGAATGAAGTTCTGTTGTTTGTACTCCATTTGCTGAAACAGAGATGAGACGGTCTGGAGTGTTGCCATGATTAATGATACTAAGATAACCACCACCAGACTTCGTCCCTGCGAGTGTTGGACGCGTCCAAGGGTGAATGATTTCTAAACTACCAAGTTTATATCCATGAGCGATTGCCGGCAAAGCTATAAGAGAAAAAATAAGAACTCCCAAGATATTTTTGATAACTTTTTTTGTAATAAGTATCATCATTATTCACCCTCATTCATTAAATCATTTTTGAAATCTGTGAATGCATTAGCAGAGTTTTTCGTCAAAATAAATAGAGAAAATTGCGCATTTTATTCTTGGTAAGAGTGCGTGAGTTTGTTGTTTTGTAAGGAAGGAGATGAGGTTTAAAATTGCGTGCATTTCAGAGAATAACGAAACGTTTATTTTTGTAATGGGCAAGATGAAATTAGCATAAGCTGAGATGTAAGAGATACTACGTTTATGAATTGCGTAAAAATATTACGGTTAGTGAGGGTTTATCTAAAGAAGATTGCGATTCGTGATATAAATCTGTAGCGCTCGAATAATATTTCAAAAATCTTTTACATACAGTGGCTTTTACATACAGTGGTTTGTGTATGGACAAAGAGTATCAGATAAGATGCTCATCATTACCTTTGTCATTGTTTTCAATTTTTACCAGTTAATGTTTTTCATGTTACAAGAATCAAAGAAGAAACTCACTGTTGTACCTACTTGTATTTTCAATGAGGGCGAATCTTTGCACGTGCATATTGAAAATACAGTACTCTTTTTAAGGAAAAACTTTATTTTGGAAATGTTTCTTCATTATCTCTTGTAGCGATAAGAGCTTGTTCTTATATACCAAGCAACGGAGCTTGTTGTGACTTTCAATTTATTGTTTTTGTGTAATTTGAAACGAGATGCAGGCTTTGAATGTGATAAGGAGCTGTTTTAAAAGGATGCTTGATGAAGGTTGAGGCAGCTTGCTGAATGGAGATTATAATATGGCAAAAGTAATTGGTATTGATTTGGGGACAACTAACTCTTGTGTCGCTGTTATGGATGGCAAAAATGCAAAGGTCATCGAAAATTCAGAAGGAGCGCGTACGACACCTTCTGTTGTTGCTTTCACTGATGGGGGTGAACGGCTTGTTGGTCAGCCTGCTAAACGACAAGCGGTTACAAATCCTGAAGGGACAGTTTTTGCAGTTAAGCGTTTGATTGGGCGCCGATTTGATGATCCCATGGTTGAAAAGGATAAAGCTCTTGTGCCTTATAAAATTGTTAAGGGCGACAATGGTGATGCGTGGGTTGAAGAAACGGGTAAAAAATATTCTCCATCGCAAATTTCAGCTATGATTTTGCAAAAGATGAAAGAAACTGCTGAGTCTTATCTGGGTGAAAAGGTTGAACAAGCAGTTATTACAGTTCCTGCTTACTTTAATGATGCGCAACGTCAGGCTACTAAAGATGCTGGTAAAATTGCTGGGCTTGAGGTTTTGCGGATCATCAATGAGCCAACAGCTGCTGCTTTAGCTTATGGTTTGGATAAAAAAGACGGGAAAACTATTGCTGTTTACGATCTTGGTGGCGGTACCTTTGATATTTCTGTCCTTGAAATCGGAGATGGCGTTTTTGAAGTTAAGTCGACCAATGGAGATACTTTTTTAGGTGGTGAAGACTTTGACATGCGCTTGGTTGGTTATTTTGCGGATGAATTCAAAAAGGAACAAGGCATTGATCTGAAAAATGATAAACTGGCATTGCAGCGCTTAAAAGAAGCGGCGGAAAAGGCGAAAATTGAACTTTCTTCTTCACAGCAAACAGAAGTTAATTTGCCATTTATCACAGCGGATCAATCTGGTCCAAAGCACTTGACGATGAAATTAACTCGGGCAAAATTTGAATCTTTAGTTGATGATTTAGTTCAACGTACTATCGAGCCTTGTAAAGCTGCATTAAAAGATGCTGGATTGAGTGCTGGCGAGATTGACGAAGTTGTTTTAGTGGGTGGTATGACTCGTATGCCCAAGATTCAGGAAGTGGTGCAAAGCTTTTTTGGCAAGGATCCACACAAAGGTGTTAATCCTGATGAAGTCGTTGCGATGGGTGCTGCCATTCAAGGGGGCGTACTGCAGGGCGATGTAAAAGATGTATTGCTCTTGGATGTAACGCCTTTGTCCTTGGGTATTGAAACGTTGGGTGGGGTCTTTACGCGTTTAATTGAACGCAATACAACTATCCCAACTAAAAAATCACAGGTTTTTTCAACGGCTGATGATAATCAAAATGCTGTGACTATTCGTGTTTTTCAAGGTGAACGCGAAATGGCTAGTGATAATAAACTGTTGGCGCAATTTGACCTTGTTGGTATTCCACCCGCACCACGTGGTGTGCCTCAGATTGAGGTTACTTTTGATATTGATGCAAACGGTATTGTGAATGTTTCAGCCAAAGATAAAGGAACTGGTAAAGAGCACCAGATTCGTATTCAGGCATCAGGTGGTTTGAGTGATTCTGATATCGAAAAAATGGTTAAAGATGCAGAAGAGCATGCGGCTGAAGATAAAAAGCGCCGTGAAGGTGTTGAAGTTAGAAATCAAGCGGAAGCTCTTATCCATTCAACTGAAAAGTCGCTGACTGAATATGGTGATAAAGTATCAGCTGAAGAGAAAGGGCAGATTGAAACAGCAATATCTGACTTGAAGTCTGCGCTTGATGGCACTGATACTGAAGAGGTAACAGCAAAGATGCAGAAATTAGCAGAAGTGAGTATGAAGCTTGGACAGGCTATGTATGAAGCTTCACAAGCAGCAGCCAATACTGAAACAGATACAGAAAATGGTGATGTTGTTGATGCTGATTTTGAAGAAATTAATGATAAGAAGAAATAGTGTAAGAAAATGTGTTAATGAATCAATAAACCCGGCCTTTGAAATATAAGGCGGGGCTTTATTGTTTGAGATTAGTTGCAACTCTGTTACTAAAGACATAAATTGAAAGCAAATGTTATCTTAAAATAGATGACAAATGATTTATCAGGAATACATGATGAAGGTTGATTATTATGAAATTCTTGGTGTGACCCGTGAATGTGATGATAAAAAGCTGAAATCCGCTTTTCGTAAGTTGGCAATGCAATATCATCCTGATCGTAACGCAGGGGATAAAGAGGCAGAGCGGAAATTTAAAGAAATTGGCGAAGCCTACGAAGTTCTCAAAGATCCTCAAAAGCGGGCTGCTTATGACCGCTTTGGTCATGCTGCCTTTGAAAATAACGGTCGAGAGGGAGCAAATCCATTTGGTGGTTTTGCTGCTGGCGGCGGATTTGCCGATATTTTTGAGGATTTTTTTGGTGAAATTATGGGGGGTGGACACCGTAAGCGTAGCGATGGCCGTGAGCGTGGTGCAGATCTGAGCTGTAATGTGGAAGTGACTTTGGAAGAGGCATTTTCAGGAAAAACCGCACAAATTAATATTCCCAGTTCTGTTACTTGTGATACTTGTGAGGGGTCAGGTGCGAAAAAGGGGTCTAAGCCACAAACTTGTGGGACTTGCCATGGGTCTGGTCGTGTGCGTGCTGCGCAAGGCTTTTTTTCCATTGAACGAACATGTCATGTATGTCATGGACGCGGTGAAACCATTACGGATCCATGTCCCAAATGCCACGGGAAAAAACGGGTAGAAAAAAACCGTTCATTGAGTGTAAATATTCCAGCTGGTATTGAAGATGGTACACGTATCCGTCTTTCTGGTGAGGGTGACACTGGTATTCGTGGTGGTCCCAACGGTGATCTTTATATTTTTCTTTCTATTAAACCACATGAATTTTTTCAGCGAGATGGAGCAGATCTTCATTGTCGCGTTCCTATTTCAATGGTTACAGCTGCTTTAGGAGGTGAATTTGAGGTTTCTGATCTTGATGGTGTTAAAGCACGTGTTAAGGTTCCAGAAGGTACTCAAAATGGATGTCAGTTCCGCCTTAAAGGTAAAGGAATGCCTATGTTGCGCCAGAAAGAAAGAGGTGATCTTTATATCCATATCACTATTGAAACACCGCAGAAGCTGACGAAAGAGCAACGTGAGTTGTTACAAGAGTTTGAGAAGCTTTCAAATCATGAAAATTCGCCGCAATCGCACGGTTTTTTCTCACGTATGAAAGAATTTTTTGAGAATATTTCTGGTCAAAGTTAGTAAGGAAGTGTGAAAAAGGCATGCCTAACGGATTATTTTGGTGAAATATTTCAGAATTTTTTTCTCCGATTAGGTATGTCTGATTCTGTGCATATGAAAGAGCATGAATAAATGCTAGACGTTTTACAGTTCTAGGGCTGTTATGATGTTATAAAGATGTTATAAAATAGTAATTTTGAAATTTACGTCTTTTGAAGGGAGTGAATGGTTACTAAGAGAGGGGTTGTGTGTATTTTTTTGCATAAACAGAGGGAATGGCTTTCTTCTTGTAGTGAGATAAAATCTGCAGAAGGGTGTTTAAATTTTTTTCGGGTATTTTTCTGTTGTGAGTGAGATGATTTTAATTATCACGAAGATAGTGGGCACTTTAACAATTTCGCAAGTTGTTTCAAAGAAGTATGTATAGTTTAGAAGAATGTAGTAATGAAGTGTGTGTACTACAGATTTTTTTGATTTGATTTTGTTTTTGCACTAAAAAATCAACAGTTGTATATATTCACACTCTTGTGAAAGAGTTTATTATAAGATACAATAAACCTATTAATGTACGATGTTTCTTGAAATTTTTGTTAAATTCTTCTGCTAAATTTTATACATAAGGTCATAAGAGAGTGACAGTGTATATTTTTTTCAATTCCTTTGTAGCAATCATTACTAAGAAAGCTAATTTTAATTCATCTCATTATTACTTTGATCGTAATGTTAAGGTAACTTGACGATTGTCAAGGAGATGGAGAGAGCAAGATTTGTTTTAAAATTTGTTTTCACTTTTCCTAAATTTCATTAAGAGATGGTGAAAAATGATGAGGAGGCTCTTTTGATGGATGATGTTGGGAAAGTTGCTGCAGATATTTTTGAAAAACAGGCAGCATTTTTGTCGTCTTCTTTACCTTATATGCAAAAATATGAAAATGAAACTGTCGTTGTAAAATATGGCGGTCATGCTATGGGGGATCCTGATTTGGGGCGGGCATTTGCGCGCGACATTGCTTTGCTGAAGCAATCAGGCATTAACCCTATTGTGGTTCATGGCGGTGGTCCTCAAATTGCTAAAATTTTAATGAAAATGGGGATTGAATCGCGGTTTGAGAATGGTTTACGCGTGACCGATGAACGAATCGTTGAAGTCGTTGAAATGGTGTTGGCAGGATCTATAAACAAAGAAATTGTTGCTCTCATAAATGCTGAAGGTGAATGGGCAATAGGATTATGTGGTAAGGATGGTAATATGGTTTTTGCCGAAAAGGCTTATAAAACTGTGATTGATCCTGATTCGCATATTGAGCGTGTTTTAGATTTAGGATTTGTTGGTGAACCTGTTGAAGTTGATCGAAGATTACTAGATCTTTTGGCATGTTCTGAAATGATCCCAGTTCTTGCTCCTGTTGCTCCAGGTCGCGATGGCAAAACTTATAATATTAATGCTGATATTTTTGCTGGAGCCATTGCTGGTGCTTTAGAAGCAAAGCGCCTTTTGTTTCTGACTGATGTGTCTGGAGTATTGGATAGAGAAGGTAAGATTTTAAAGGAACTCACAATCGCTGAAGCTGAAAAGCTTATCAAGAATGGAACAATTTCAGGAGGTATGATTCCAAAAGTAGAAACATGTATTAATGCCCTTCGAAATGGGGTAGAAGGAGTAGTTATCTTGAATGGTAAAACGCCTCATTCTGTTTTGCTTGAATTGTTTACCGAACACGGTGTTGGGACTCTTATCGTTTCCTAAAATGTAGAAGAATAAGTCGAAGGATGGAATTTTATGGCTGAAATAAAACAGTTAAAACGCCCTTCATTTAGTCAACAGGAATTGGTGCTATTTTCTGCAACAATACTGTGGGGGATTACATTTTTAGTCACACATACGGCGGTACGCTATAGTGGTCCTCTCTTTTTTATAGGGTTTCGTTTTATCGTTGCTTCATTTATGTGTGGGATGATTTTTGGGCGATCTATGAAGGGTATAACGGCTTATGAAATTTTTGCTGGTATCGCTGTTGGTTTTGCAATGTTTCTTGGTTATGCTTTGCAAGCATCTGGGCTTCAGACGATTATCAGTAGTCAATCGGCTTTTATTACAGCACTTTATGTGCCGATGGTTCCAATATTGCAATGGATTATTTTTAAAAAATCCCCTCGTTTAACCAGTTGGATTGGTATTATTTTTGCTTTTGTTGGGCTTATGTTTGTTTCAGGACAAGGGATAAAGGGGATTCATTTTTCAAAAGGTGAAATTCTTACTTTGCTAGGCGCCTTAGCGATTGCTGTGGAAATCATTCTTATTGGTTTTTTTGCTAGTAAAGTTAATAGCTATCGTATTACAATTGTACAGTTGTTTTTTGCGAGTTTTTGTTCATTTTCTTGTATGCCTTTAATAGGAGAAAGCATTCCTGCATTTTCGTGGGTGTGGGTGAGTGTTGGTATGGGATTGGCACTCATGAGTGCAGTAATTCAATTAGCTATGAACTGGGCACAAAAATCTATCTCCCCTACTCGTGCAACACTTATTTACGCAGGTGAGCCCGTTTGGGCTGGCATTGTTGGGCGTTTGGCTGGTGAACATTTATCTCCTCTAGCTTTATTGGGTGGTTTGTTTATTCTGATCGGGATTGTTGTGGCTGAATTACAACCCTCACAATGGCGGAAAAAAATAAAATGATTCAAAAAAAATGAGCTTTCTTTTCTCAAGACAACAATTTGAATGATGATTTTTTTTTAAACAGGGATATTCATTGAGGTTTTGAAAAGCTTATACACGGTCAAATAAAATAAGATGAAAGAATAAGGCAAAATTTTCATCTTTATGGTTTTTTCGGGAAAGCTAAAATTTTGTATTTTAAAAAGATATTAAAAGACAAAGTGCTTGCCAGATTTTACTTTTGGGGGGGGGGTGTTTTTTACCTAAGTTTACAAAGTGAACTGTAATCCACAGGCAAAAAAAGCATAGTACACAGGCTTTGATCAACAGATCAAATTGTAGAGAGATTTTTGATATGAGCTAAAGAGTGTTGATAATACTTCTAAACTTATTTGAGAAAATAAAAAAGCATTTGGATATTTTTGAAGGTTTTTATTACGATTGAGTTAATTAGATTTCAAGGAGCAAGGTTCGTTTTTTACAGAGCACTTTTTTCTTTTTTTAAAGATGTTCAAAGGTATGTAATTGGTCTTTGCGTTTTGTGTTATTCTTTGCTAAATCGCCCTGTATGACTGTAGATCGCAATTATATACGTAATTTTTCCATTGTAGCACACATCGACCATGGAAAGTCGACTTTGGCTGATCGTTTAATTCAAATGACTGGTGGTCTTGAAACACGAGAAATGAAAGACCAAGTTCTGGATTCTATGGATATTGAGCGCGAGCGTGGAATTACCATTAAAGCACAAACGGTACGTTTACATTATAAAGCAAAGAATGGTGAAACTTATATTTTGAATCTTATTGATACACCTGGTCATGTTGATTTTGCTTATGAAGTTTCACGTTCGTTAGCAGCTTGTGAGGGTTCACTGTTGGTGGTAGATGCGAGCCAAGGTGTCGAGGCACAAACATTAGCAAATGTTTACCAAGCTATTGATAATTCCCATGAACTGGTTGTTGTGCTCAATAAAATTGATTTGCCAGCAGCAGAGCCTGAGCGTGTTAAAGAACAAATTGAAGATGTGATTGGTATTGATACGTCCAAGGCAGTGGAAATATCGGCAAAAACAGGCTTGGGTATTGCTGATGTTTTAGAAGCAATTGTGATGGAATTACCACCTCCACCTACAGGTGATGTTGTCAAACCCCTAAAGGCAATGCTGGTTGATAGTTGGTATGATGCTTACCTTGGTGTTATCGTTTTGGTTCGAGTGATTGATGGCGTATTAAAAAAAGGTCAAACCATTCGCATGATGGATACAGGGGCAAAATATCCAGTTGAACGGGTTGGGGTATTTACTCCTAAAATGGTACAGATTGATGAATTAGGACCAGGAGAAATTGGTTTTATAACAGCATCTATTAAAGAAGTTGCTGATACACGGGTTGGCGACACTATTACTGAAGAACGCCGCCCTTGTGAAGAAGTTTTGCCTGGTTTTAGACCTGCTCAACCAGTTGTTTTTTGTGGTCTTTTTCCAGTTGATGCAGCCGATTTTGAAGATTTACGTGCAGCCATGGGTAAATTACGCTTAAATGATGCTAGTTTTTCTTTTGAGATGGAAACATCAGCTGCTTTAGGTTTTGGTTTTCGTTGTGGTTTTTTAGGACTTCTTCATCTTGAAATTATTCAAGAGCGTTTAGAGCGTGAATTTAATTTAGATTTAATCGCTACAGCACCTTCTGTCGTTTATCGTATGAATATGAATGATGGTTCTGTTAAGGAATTGCACAATCCAGCTGATATGCCTGATCTTGTTAAGATTACTTCCATTGAAGAGCCATGGATTCGGGCAACAATTATGACGCCTGATAATTATCTTGGGGCAGTTTTGGAACTTTGCCAAGAACGGCGTGGACAACAGGTTGGTTTATCTTATGTTGGGACGCGTGCTATGGTGACGTATGATTTACCCTTAAATGAAGTTGTTTTCGATTTTTATGATCGTTTAAAATCAATCTCAAAGGGATAT
The DNA here is from genome assembly GCF_047263965.1 of Bartonella propinqua. Classification (NCBI taxonomy): domain Bacteria; kingdom Pseudomonadati; phylum Pseudomonadota; class Alphaproteobacteria; order Hyphomicrobiales; family Bartonellaceae; genus Bartonella; species Bartonella propinqua. The sequence continues at coordinate 227,695 of NZ_JBLEBK010000001.1, forward strand.
GCTTCTTTCGACTATCAGATGCGTGAATATTCTGAAGGTGATTTGGTTAAAATGTCTATTTTGGTCAATGGAGAATCGATCGATGCTTTGTCGATGCTTGTGCATCGCAGCATAGCAGAAAAGCGCGGACGTTCTATGTGTGAAAAACTTAGAGATCTTATTCCTCAACATATGTTTCAAATTCCAATTCAAGCGGCAATTGGTGGTAGAGTTATTGCTCGTGAAACAATTCGTGCTTTGCGTAAAGATGTAACAGCTAAATGTTATGGTGGTGATATTACCCGTAAGCGCAAACTTTTGGAAAAGCAAAAAGAAGGAAAAAAACGAATGCGTCAGTTTGGAAAAGTAGAAATTCCGCAGTCAGCTTTTATTCAAGCTCTTAAAATGAGTAAATAATGAACAAAAAGAGAAGTTTTCTTCTCTTTTTATTTTTTTTCTTTTGTACGTTTTTTATGGATTTAAAGTTTTTGAAAAATGCTTTTTAATCGCGCAAAAGATCATTAATCGCCGTTGTTTCTCGTGTTTTTTTGTCAACGCGTTTAACAATAACAGCACAATAAAGGTTAGGTCCTGCATCTCCATTTTGTAACGGTTTTCCAGGTAAAGATCCTGGAACAACAACGGAATAGGCAGGCACTTCACCTATGAAAATTTCGCCTGTTGTACGGTCAATAATTTTTGTAGATTTCCCAATAAAGACTCCCATACTTAAAACAGCACCTTCACGGACAATACACCCTTCAACGATTTCAGAACGTGCGCCAATAAAACAATGATCTTCAATAATTGTTGGGTTGGCTTGAAGTGGTTCCAAAACACCTCCAATACCAGCACCACCAGAAAGGTGAACATGTTTACCGATTTGTGCACAGGAGCCAACTGTGGCCCACGTATCAATCATTGTTCCTTCACCAACATAGGCACCAAGATTTACAAAGGATGGCATTAATATGACGTTAGGTGCAATATAGGCAGAATGACGTACAATTGCTCCAGGAACTGAGCGGAAATTCGTTTTTTTAAAATCATCTTCTTGCCAACCAGAAAATTTTGAAGATACTTTATCCCACCAATATGACTCATTGCTTCCACCAGAAATGATGCGCATAGGATTGAGTCGAAAGGACAAAAGAACAGCTTTTTTCAACCATTGGTTTACATGCCATTGCCCATTTTCTTGGCGTTCAGCTACACGAACTTCTCCTTTATCCAGAAGATCCAATGCATATTCAACACTAGAACGGATTTCCCCTTTTGTTGTGGTGTTAATAGAATCGCGATTGTTAAACGCTTCTTCGATAATTGTTTTAAATTGCATGCAATTAATCTTTCCAAAAGGTTCCATTAAATAAGTTGAAAGCATCAAGATTTATCATTTATAATTTACGCGAAGACATATATGTAGTCAATAAAAGGACTCAACAGGAATATAAGACAGATACGTAGGAAAAGATGAAATAAGCAAAAATAGCTAGATACCATCTCTCCATATGAAAAGGAAAGACCAAAAAATGAGTGAAGTATCTGATGTATCACAAGTGCGTTCACTAACTGATTGTTTAGCTTATATGGATCAAAAATTTATGGCACGCCCTGAACTGCGTTCACAGCGTATTGGCCTTGAATTTTTAAAAGTAGAAATAACATTGCAGGAATATGATATTCAATCAACAGTTGTTTTATTTGGTGGAGCGCGTATTCCTGAACCTAGCCAAGAAGCATGGGCAGCAGAAAATGAAATGCAAAAGAAAAATTTGCAAACTATGTCACATTATTATGATCAAGCGCGGGAGTTTGCGCGGTTATGTTCACGTTATTCTGCCACGACTAAATATCGTGAATTTGTGGTTGTCACAGGAGGAGGGCCTGGGATAATGGAGGCAGGAAATCGTGGTGCCGCTGATGTTGGAGCGCCAACGATTGGGTTGAATATTGTTTTACCACATGAGCAAGAGCCAAATCCTTATGTAACACCGCATTTGTGTTTTAATTTTCAGTATTTTGGGATGCGCAAAATGCATTTTTTAATGCGGGCAAAGGCATTGGCTATTTTCCCTGGAGGATTTGGAACTTTAGATGAATTATTTGAAACGCTTACTCTAATACAAACGGGGCGTATGAAACGAGTTCCGATTTTAATGTTTGGCAAAGAGTTTTGGGACAATGTTGTCAATTTTGATTATTTGTCTGCGCAAGGTATGATTTCTCCTTCCGATGTAGCTCTTGTAACATTTGTTAATACAGCAGCGGAAGCCTTTGAAGAAATTCGTTCTTTTTATAAGCTTTGTTAATCACTTTTGAAGAAGTGATTCTTTAAGGTAGCTAATAGTCAACTTGTGTCAAATAGAGTCCTGAAGGAGGTGCGACCATACCACAACGTGTGCGGTCTTTGGCATGAAGAGCTGCTTCAAGGTCTTTAGCAGTCCAGCGTCCAATGCCAATTTCCATAAGGCTTCCTGCAAATGAACGGATTTGATGATGAAGAAAGGAGCGGGCTTGTGCATATAGCAAAATTTCTTCTCCTTGCCTTTGAACATCAAGGCGTTCAAGGGTGCGAATAGGACTTTCAGCTTGGCAGTGCGCTGAGCGGAAAGTGGTAAAGTCATGTCGTCCTAAAAGTTTTTGGGCTGCTTCGTGCATGGCATCAGCATTGAGAGGTTTTGGTATCCACCATACACGTTTGGCATTGAGTGCGGGTGGTGCGCGGCGATTGAGAATTTTAAAAAGATAATGGCGTTTTGTTGCACAAAAGCGTGCATGAAAAGTTTCAGAGACATTTTGTACACTCAAAATTGAAATATCTTCTTTTTGTTGTTGTAAGTGAGCATTGAGCGCATCACGTACAGTATGAGCGTGCCAGTTTTTTTCAAAATCGATATGAGCAACTTGTCCTGTAGCATGTACACCCGCATCAGTTCTCCCAGCAGTTGTAATGGTCAGTTGTTGACCACTAAAGCGAAAAATAGCCAGTTCAAGAGCTCCTTGTATAGTACGGAGTTTTTCTTGACGTTGCCAGCCAAAATAATTTGAACCATCATATTCAAGGGTAAGCTTAAAACGTGGCATATTAAAAAACTGCAGAAATATGAGATCCATGCAAAAATGTTGCGCTATCAAGAATTTTTCCACCAGATCTTTGGAGATGAGTTATTTCAAGACGCCCTTGTCCACAATGGATAATCAATTTATTTGGCTCTATTTTACCAATTTCAAGAGAATGACCCGCTGCTAAACGGCTTCCAAGAATTTTTATCCGTTGCCGTTTTCCTCCTATAGTCATTTCACACCAGCAACCAGGAGAGGGAGAGAGAGCACAGATATGCTTATGAATGGATTCTGCTGATTTCGTCCAGTCAATTTGTGTTTCTTCCTTTCGAATTTTGGAGGCATAGGTTATTCCATCCAATGATTGTGGAGTGAGTTTAAGTTGACCTTTTTCAAGGGCGGACAAAGCTTCCACAATGAGTTCTGCTCCTATATGCGAAAGCTTATCTGAAAGTTCTTGGGCTGTAATGTTATCGGTGATAGGGGTGGATCGAGATAAAGCAATAGGCCCTGTATCAAGACCTTCATCCATTTTCATGATCATTATCCCTGTTTCCTTATCACCAGCCATAATTGCACGCTGAATAGGTGCAGCGCCTCTCCACCGCGGTAATAATGAAGCATGGGCATTAAAACAGCCAAATCGCGGTGCTTCAAGAATGGCTTTCGGTAAGAGCAGCCCGTAAGCTACAATGATCGCAACATCAACGGAGAGCGCTGCAAATTGAGCTTGTTCTTCGGCTGTTTTAAACGTTTGAGGAGTGAATACAGGAATGGATTTTGCTTGTGCTGCATTTTGAACAGGTGAGGGGATTGGCTTAAGACCACGACGTCCCGCTGGACGGGGAGGCTGACTGTAAACAGCTACAATATCATGACCAGCATCTAATAAAGCATGTAAAATGGGTACAGAAAAACTTGGTGTTCCCATAAAACTTAAACGTAATGCCATTACAAAATTGTTTCCCGTATATTTTTTTCTTTTGCTCGTTTTTTTAATTTTCGTATTGCCATATCGCGTTTAATCTTCGAAATATGATCAATAAAAAGGCAGCCATTTAGATGGTCAATTTCATGCTGTAAGCAAGTAGCTAAGAGGTGGTCAGCTTCAATTTCCATTTGCTTTCCTTGGCGATCTTGATAGCGAACACAGAGGCGTTTGGGACGTTCGACTTCTGCGTAATATTCAGGAATAGAAAGACAACCCTCTTTGCAAATATTGCGCTCATCTGAAAGCCATAAAATTTCTGGATTGATAATAATAAGCGGATTCTTCTGAGCATCATCTCTAGAGACATCTATGGTCAAAATACGCAATGGTATTCCAACTTGAATGGCGGCAAGACCAATTCCTTGAGCATTATACATGGTGTCCAACATATCATCAGCAAGTTTTTGGAGAGTTGAATCAATATGTTCAACGGGTTTGGACACTTCTCGTAAAACTGGATCAGGTAGAGTCACTAAAGATTTCATTAACATTAACATAGACTAATCAATGGTTTGTTATGGGTCAATATTGAATAATAAATTTTTGCGCTTTTTTACGATAAGAGCATTATATTGTTTTTCATGTTTGATTCGTTTTTTTCTTTTTTACTCTTTAGTGAGTCTTTTGCTAGATTGATAGTTCTACTTTTATTAGTTTGTTTAGCATTTTTTATGCTCATACGCTCACATAGAAAAAAAGCACTTTTAGAAAGTGAAATGGCCAAACGTGCTTGTGAAGTGCAAATGCAGATGGAAACATTGTTGAAGACACAAACTGAAATGCAAGGGCGTATGCAAGCAATGGTAGAAATTTTTGGTCAAAAGCAGACTGAATTGAATCAGTCTATTCGTGAACAGTTCAATATGATGACAACAAACGTGGGGCAAACTCTACAAGTGCAAACTAAATCTACTTATGAAAATTTAACGCGTTTGCAAGAACGATTAGCGGTGATCGATGCTGCACAGAATAATATTCAGTCACTTACGGGGCAAGTAGTTCAGCTGCAGGCAATCTTAAGTAATAAACAGACACGCGGCACTTTTGGTCAGGGACGTATGGAAGCAATTATCGCTGATGCTTTGCCAGCAAATTCTTATGTTTTTCAAGCGACTCTTTCAAATGGGAAGCGACCAGATTGTCTCATTCATATGCCTCATAAATCACCTTCTCTGGTTATTGATGCTAAATTTCCTTTAGAGGCTTGGAATGCGATGCGAAAAGCACCATCACCTCAAGAGCGTCAGGAGGCAGAACGTCAATTTCGCGCTGATATGGAGGTGCATATTCGTGATATTGCGCAAAAATACTTGATTCCTAGAGAAACGCACGATACGGCTTTTCTTTTTGTACCATCGGAATCGATTTTTGCAACAATTTATGAAGATTTTGAGTCATTGGTACAAAAGGCTAATCAAGCACATGTGATTATTGTTTCTCCATCTTTATTGATGTTATCTGTTCAAGTTGTACAAACTATCATGAAAGACGCGCGAATGCGTGAACAAGCGCATTTGATCCAGTCAGAAGTAGCAAAATTAATGAAAGATTTTGGGCGAATGGATACACGTGTTCGCGATTTACAGAAGCATTTTTACAAAGTGGGTGAGGATGTTGAAGCAATTTTGATATCATCTTCTAAAATTATGAAGCGAGCTAATCGTATTGAAGCTTTTGAATTAAAAGAGAGTGATTCTATGCAAACGCAAGCGAAAACTCCTGTTGAGTCGCAAACATTGCGGTTGGTTGATGAGGATTAAAGCAAAGCTTCCAATACAGTAGAATGTGATCATCTCTTTTGTTGATTAAAAAATTTTTTAATATTTTTATTTTATTTCTTAATGAAGAGGAATAAAAATATGCGGAACCTTGTATTTTTAGGAATATTTGTGTTTTTGTTAGGAGGGTGCGCTACAAAACCTCCCATATATACGAATAATGCTTGCGCTATTTTTGCTCAAAAAGGTGGTTTTTTTAATAATTGGAGAAAAGCTGCTAAAAGAGCAGAAATGTATCATGGGATTCCTATGCCTATTATTTTGGCAACTATTAATGTAGAATCGGGTTTTCGTCACAATGCACGTCCTCCGCGCAAAAAATTGCTTGGTTTTATTCCATGGAAGCGTCGGTCGACAGCGTATGGTTATTCTCAAGCAATTGATGGTACGTGGACAATGTATCTCCGCTCTACAGGAAGATTGTTTGCGCGGCGTAACAATTTTGCAGATGCTGCTGATTTTGTTGCTTGGTATCATCGCCAAAGTGTTCAACGTAATGGTGTTAGGGTTGATGATGCATATAGCCTTTATTTAAATTATCATATGGGACATGGTGCTTATGCTCGCAGTGGGGGGTATGCAACTGCAGCACTTATAAAAGCAGCACAGCGTATGGAAAGAATAGCTAAAAACTATGAACAGCAATTAAGAGCATGTGGGCTGCGTTAGGAAAAATTTTACAAATGCCTGAATCGGGAATAGGGTTGGTTTTAAAGTTGGTTTGATAACAAAGTTTATCGTAACGCGAATGTGGGTACGAGGTGGCGGATTACGCAAGTTAAATAAGCTTAGGCAATAGAAGCTTTTGCAATGCGTGATGAAGACGGTATTGTGTAAAAATTTTTGTTAAAAAGAGGATATGGTATCAGGAGACGAGGCGTTCAACATACAAATCTGAAATGTACCAAATAACACTTTTCAACGTTCTTTGTGTAAAGAGAAAGAAAAAATAAGCGCTGCTACTCTAAAAGATTGATGATACATAATAGAGGCAGTTCAAAATAAAATGCACGTACACACTTTCTAAATTAAAAATAGCCATAATTTCTTAAAATGAGAATTGTTTTTTCCAATTCATTAACAGAAACAGGCTTACTCTTTTACTTTACTGAACAGAGCTGACAGGATTTAAGGACAACTCAATCATTTTTTGTAAGATAGTCTAGTGCAAAGTTACGATTTGTAGTTCATGCTCATTGGCTCCTGCGAGAGCGACAGAACGTTCGTCAGATAAAATGATCGGATAACCTGTTTCACCAAAGAGAGCCCATATCGTAATTCCTGGGGTCATTGGTGGAAGATCTGGAAAATTGGTAGCCAGATCATCTGTACAAACTTTTTTTAAATAAGCAATCTGCCCTGCATCAGAGTGGGTTATGTTTTGCACTGATAAGTTTTGTTTTTGTTCTCCCATCTCATCGTTCCTTTACGTTTTGATTTTTTTCACTCACCATTGTTGGCTGTGATTGGAATCTGTTTTGTTTGTTTTTGTTTAATGTCTGTAGATTAGTTTATAAAAGACCATTTTTCAACTCAGCATTTGTGATGTATATTCCCTTAAGTAAAAAAAGATGTGGTAGCTATCGCGTGATAAAAATATCGGTAATTTTTACGGTCTAGTTTTTTACTATAAATAATCAGTTGAGTATCGTTGAGAAAAACACCAAGATTATTGACTTTAAATCCAGAAGCAGCCAGAGTTATACATATACGATTTATATTATCGATTTTTTGTAAACGCTCAATATTATAGTCTAGGTGAACTCCATTAGTTTTATCAATATGTTGTAACGTTTTCTTTGCTGTTTCAAATCCTGAAAAAAGGGGATTGGAGAAAGGCATCACATATGTCATTGTGAATATCTCTTCAAAGTGGCTATTTAATCAAACTCTAAAAAGCGTTTTCTGCATTCTTTCCATATGGCGAGTGTGAGTAATAACTTCAAGAGAAAAGGTGAGAGAGTTCAATGACACAAAAAACAATAAAATTGTCACAGGGAAGAAAAGCTGCTGAAGCATTGTACAAAGAAGACGAGATTGCAGAAATATTTCGCCGTTTTTCAGTTCAACGTCCTCATCCCAAAAGCGATCTCATTTATACCAATGTTTTTACTCTTTTGATTGCGGTTATCCTTTCTGCTCAAGCGACAGATGTTAGCGTTAATAAAGCGACAAAAGAATTATTTCGTCTCGCGGATCAACCAGAAAAAATGATTGCATTAGGAGAAGAAGAAATTGCACGTCATATTCGTACTATTGGTCTTTGGCGTGCAAAAGCGCGCAATGTTTATGCACTTTGCCACTTTTTAATGGATCGGTATGATGGTCATGTACCTGATAGTCGTGAAGCGCTTATGGCACTCCCTGGAGTGGGGCGTAAAACTGCTAATGTTGTTTTAAATGTTGCTTTTGGACAACCTACTATGGCAGTAGATACGCATATTTTTCGTCTTGGGAACCGTCTTGGTTTAGCACCTGGAAAAACGCCAGAGATCGTTGAAGAAAAGTTGCTAAAAATTATACCAATTCGTTATCTTTGTTATGCGCATCATTGGCTCATTTTGCATGGACGCTATATTTGTCAAGCACGTAAAGTACAGTGTACACAATGCATCATTGCTGATTTATGTAAAGCAACAATAAAAACAAATGCAATTCCAGCACCTTTGGTTGAAGTTCAAGGCAATGGGGCTCCGATTTTTTTTTGATACGATCTTGCTATTTTGTGTATACTGGCTTATGAAAATATTGTTGGAGCCGCCCGGCAGGGCATGCCGTGGCTGTTCAGGTGCTTGTTCAAGCTTTGGTCAGCTTGATCGATTTTAGAGATGTGGAGTAGCAAAATGCCCAAAATGAAGACCAAATCATCCGCTAAAAAGCGGTTTAAAATCACTGCATTAGGTAACGTTAAAGCAACAGCTGCGGGAAAACGGCATGGGATGATTAAACGTTCCAATAAGTTTATTCGTGATTCACGTGGAACAATGGTTCTGAGTAAGTCAGATGCTAAAAAGATCGTCCAGTGTTATTTGCCAAATGGCGTTTAAGTTTCGCGCTTTTGATTTTTAGGAGAGTATCATATGGCACGTGTAAAAAGAGGTGTTACAGCGCACGCTAAGCACAAAAAAGTTCTTAAACAGGCTGAAGGTTTTTACGGTCGACGTAAAAATACTATTCGTGCAGCTAAAGCAGCAGTTGATCGTTCAAAGCAATACGCTTATCGTGATCGCAAAAATAGGAAGCGTACATTCCGTGCTTTGTGGATTCAAAGAATTAATGCTGCTGTTCGTGCAGAAGGTTTAACTTACGGGCGCTTTATTGATGGCTTATCAAAAGCTGGTATTGAGGTTGATCGTAAGGTTCTTTCAGACATAGCGATCCATGAATCGGCAGCATTTTCTGCTTTAGTGGCTTCTGCAAAAGAGGCTTTGGAATATCTGAAAGATACAACGCCTAATGCTTTTGAAGGCGCTGTCAAGTAAGCCAGTCGTATTCTGTTAAAGCATTTATTTATTCGGGATCCCGTACTGGTTATTGCTGGTGCGGGTTTTTTTTATTCAAAAATAGGCAAAAATATGAACGATATTGAGCGTCTAGAACAAGAAATTTGTTTAGCTTTAGAAGCAGCGGGTGATGAACAGGCACTTGAGGCAGTACGTATTGCGGCATTAGGTAAAAAAGGCAGCATTTCTGAAAAGTTAAAAGCGTTAGGAAAAATGAATGCCGAAGAGCGTCATCAAGTAGGATCAGTTCTTAATGGATTAAAAAGTCGTGTTTTAGAGCTATGGGCGCAAAGACGTGATTTTCTTAAAAGACAAGCAATGGATGCACGTCTTGCTCGTGAAACGGTTGATATCACTTTACCTGTCCGTTCTTCTCCTGTTGAGCGGGGGCGTATTCATCCTATCTCACAGGTAACTGAGGAAATTATAGCTATTTATACGAATATGGGTTTTTCTATTGCTGAGGGACCAGATATTGAAACAGATTATTATAACTTTACTGCATTGAATTTTCCTGAAGGTCATCCAGCTCGCGAAATGCATGATACCTTCTTTTTTGATGTTGATAAAACGAAAGAGCAGAAATTATTGCGTACCCATACATCACCTGTACAAATTCGTACGATGGAAAAGCAGAAACCACCTATACGTATCATCATTCCTGGAAAAACTTACCGTATGGATTCAGATGCGACCCATTCCCCAATGTTTCATCAGGTAGAGGGTCTTGTGATTGATAAAACTTCTACTATTGCACATATGATGTGGCTTCATGAGACGTTTTGTAAAGCTTTTTTTGAAGTTTCTTCTGTGAAGATGCGTTTTCGTCCATCTTTTTTTCCTTTTACCGAACCATCTATGGAGGTGGATATTCAATGTGATCGTTCTGGTTCAGAAGTAAAGTTCGGGGAAGGGCAGGATTGGTTAGAAATCTTAGGATGCGGAATGGTGCATCCTCATGTCTTGAAGAATGTTGGTTTAGATCCTGATGAATATCAGGGTTTTGCGTGGGGAATGGGCATTGATCGTATTGCCATGTTAAAATACGGTATGCCTGATTTGCGGGCTTTTTTTGATGCTGACCTACGTTGGTTAGATCATTATGGTTTTCGCTGTTTTGATATGCCCGCTTTTTTTTCTAATTTAAAAAATGTGTGATCTTGTCCATAGCTTTCATATGAGGTTTTAAAATGAAATTTACATTGTCTTGGTTGAAAGATCACTTAGAAACAGACGCGTCTTTGGATGAGATTTGCGATAAGTTAACAGCTATTGGTCTTGAGGTTGAACATGTTGATGATCGTTCTTTTTTAAAAGGTTTTGTAATTGCAAAAGTTTTAACGGCAACAAAACATCCTGACGCAGATAAGTTACAGATTTTATCGGTAGATACGGGCTCTGGTACACCTATGCAAGTTGTTTGCGGGGCACCAAATGCACGGAGTGGGCTTGTTGGTGTTCTTGCGTTACCTGGTACTTATGTGCCTGGACTTGATGTGACATTATCTGTGGGCAAAATTCGCGGTGTTGAAAGCTTCGGGATGATGTGTTCACAAGAAGAACTTAAGTTATCGAATGAACATGATGGGATTATAGAGCTTCCAGAGGATGCACCTATAGGAGGTTTATTTTCAGTTTATGCAGGCTTAAATGATCCAATCATTGATATTGGTTTGACACCTAATCGTTCTGATTGCACAGGTGTTCGCGGTATTGCGCGTGATCTTGCAGCTACTGGAATTGGACAATTAAAAGAATTGTCTTTGCCGCAATTTATAGCTTCTTTTGAAACATCGATTCATGTCTCTCTAGATTTTTCGCAAGACTCATCATTATGTTTAGGTTTTGCTTGGCGTGAAGTGCGCAATGTTCAAAATGGCGTATCACCACAATGGATGCAGCAACGTTTGAGTGCGATTGGTTTGAGACCGATTAATGCGCTGGTTGATATGACAAATTACATAAGTTTTGACCTTGGGCGTCCACTTCATGTTTTTGATGCAGATAAAGTAAAAGGAAATTTAGTTGTACGTCGTGGTCGTGAAGGAGAACAGCTTCAAGCGCTTGACGGAAAAACCTATAATTTGGGTGTTAAAGATTGTGTCATTGCAGATGAAGAAGGTGTCGTCTCGATTGCTGGTATCATGGGTGGTGAAAGAACAAGCTGTGATGAAACAACGCGTCGCGTTCTTATTGAATCAGCGCTTTGGGATGCATATAGCATTGCACAGACGGGGCGCGCATTAGGACTTATCAGTGATGCACGTTATCGATTTGAACGAGGTGTTGATCCAGCTTTTATGGAAATAGGGCTTGAGATTGCGACAGAATTGGCTGTGCGTCTTTGTGGTGGTGAAGTATCAAAGACAAGGGTTGTTGGTTATCAGCAGCCAAAAATCAAACAGATTACCTTTCCGTTTTCTGAAATTAAGCGTTTGACACATTTGGAAATAGAGCGTGAGCAAGTCATTACTATTTTGACAAAGCTCGGATTTCACATTGAAGGGGAAGGGGATGTGGTTACAGTGAGCGTGCCAACGTGGCGTCCTGATATTGTCGGTAAAGCTGATTTAGTGGAAGAAGTGATGAGGGTTTATGGGTTGGATAAAATTAAGCCCATCCCGTTAGAAGAATTTGTAGAAGGAAAAGGTCAAACTTTAACATGCTCGCAGATTCACTCACGTGTTACACGTTTAGCTTTAGTGCATCGTGGTATGAGGGAAGCAGTGACGTGGTCCTTTATTTCTGAAAGTCAAGCACTTGCTTTTGGAGGTGGTCATGCACAGCTTAAATTAGCAAATCCTATTACTGTTGATATGTCAGTGATGCGTCCTTCTCTGTTGCCAGGTTTGCTTGTGGCAGCGCAGCGAAATGTTGATCGTGGTTTTTTAGATCTTGCTTTGTTTGAAGTTTCTAGCATCTATGAAGGTGATACACCTGATAAACAGCAACGTGTTGCTGGTGGTATTCGCCGTGGAACAGAACGATTTGAAGGAGTAGGACGTTTTTGGAATGGGAATGCAGCAGCAGTTGATGTTTTTGATGCTAAAGCAGATGCATTGGCTGTTCTAGAAGCGTGCGGTATGGATGTTAATAAGATTCAAATTGAAGCTGGAGCACCTGATTGGTATCATCCTGGTCGTTCAGGGGTTATAAAGCTTGGATCAAAGATTATTCTTGGTTTTTTTGGCATTTTTCATCCTGCTACATTAGAGAAATTGGGTGTGAGCGGTTCTTTATGCGGTTTTGAAATTTTTCTTGATCGGATTCCAGAACCCAGAAAAAAGGCAACGAAAAGTCGTTCTCCTTTAAAGCTATTGCCTTTTCAAATGGTGCGTCGTGATTTTGCGTTTGTAGTTGATAAAACGGTTGCTTCTTCTCTTATTGTTCGCGCTGCAAGTGCAGCAGATAAAAAGCTTATTCATTCAGTGCAAATTTTTGATCTTTTTGAAGATTTAGCGCTTGGAGAAGATAAAAAATCTGTTGCAATTGAAGTTACTATTCAACCTATTGAGCGAACTTTGACTGATGAAGATCTAGAAAAGCTTGCTTTAAAAGTGGTGGAGAACGTTACCAAGATGACGGGTGCATATTTGCGCTGTTAAATATTATTTTTTTTTATCGGATCATCTTATGAAGTGGGAGTACTTTTCAGTGCTCCCTTAATTTTTATGTAGTTCAAGACCCATAAAGCTATATGAAATTTGCCTTCGTATTAAAACATACCCTTTTGAAATATCCGCTTTTAAAAATGTGAGAAAGAACATTGTTAAATAGTTTAAAAATTTATTTTTTTGTGAAAGTCCTTCATTGCAAAAATAAAAGATAGCTGTTATTAGTTAAAACATTAATGCAAATCATTAGCAATAAAGAGAGAATCAATGAACGTAAAAGCGATTTTTACTATAGTTTTTGGGAGTGTTATTTTTTTTACACCCAATTTAGCTTTGTCTGCTGGAAAATTTAAGGCTGTTACAACTTTTACTGTCATTGCTGATATGGCACGGAATGTAGCAGGTGATGTCGCTGATGTTGAATCAATCACTAAACCTGGGGCTGAAATTCACGAATATCAACCTACCCCTCGCGATCTTATGCGCGCGCAAGGAGCAAATCTTATATTATGGAATGGGTTAGAGTTAGAACTTTGGTTTGAAAAATTTTTTCAAAATATCAAAGATGTTCCGAGTGTCGTTGTTTCAGAAGGCATTGTGCCGATTAAAATTGGTGAGGGGCCTTACAGTGGAAAGCCGAATCCTCATGCATGGATGTCCCCGAATGCGGCTTTGATTTACGTTGATAATATTCGCGACGCTTTCGTAAAATACGATCCTGAACATGCTTCTATTTATGAAGAAAACGCTGAAGCTTATAAACAGAAAATTCGCTCAATGATTGAGCCTATTAGAGTTGAATTAGAAGCATTGCCAGAAGACAAACGCTGGCTTGTGACCAGTGAGGGTGCATTTAGTTATCTGGCTCGCGACTTTAATTTAAAAGAACTTTATCTGTGGCCAATTAATGCTGATCAGCAAGGAACACCACAGCAAGTTAAGCATGTTATTGATATGGTTCGCAAATACAATATCCATGCAGTTTTTTCTGAGAGTACTATTTCTCCAGCACCTGCCAAGCAGGTCGCAAGAGAAACAGGGGCAAAATACGGTGGCGTTCTTTACGTCGATTCACTAAGTGAAGCAAATGGTGAGGTTCCAACCTATATTGATTTGTTACGTGTTACAAGTGATCGGATTGCTCGTGCTTTATTAGACGGAGTAAAAGGGTAATGACTGAAACTGGAATATTTGCTCAAGGGGTAACAGTAACTTATCGTAATGGGCATACAGCTTTGCGTGAAGTAAATTTTGAAAGCCCAACAGGTTCTATTACGGCATTGATTGGCGTTAATGGATCAGGTAAGTCAACATTATTTAAAGCTATTATGGGATTTGTACGCCCTTCAAAGGGAAAGATTCGCATGTTTGATTTGCCAGTTGCGGCAGCTTTAAAACAGAACCTCATTGCGTATGTTCCTCAAAATGAGGATGTTGATTGGAATTTTCCTGTTCTCGTTGAAGATGTTGTTTTAATGGGGCGGTATGGTCACATGAATTTTTTTCGCTATGCGCGGGAAAAAGATTATGAAGCTGTCCGTATTGCATTAGAGCGTGTCGATATGTTGGCATTTGCCAAGCGTCAAATTGGGGAGCTTTCTGGTGGTCAGAAGAAGCGTGTTTTTCTAGCACGCGCTCTGGCACAGCAGGCGAAAGCTATTTTATTAGATGAACCATTTACAGGGGTTGATGTTACAACAGAAGATAAAATTATTGCCTTGTTGCAAGATTTACGGAAAGAAGGCGCTGTAATATTGGTTTCTACCCACAATTTAGGCTCTGTTCGTGAGTTTTGTGATCACACGATTTTAATAAAAGGAACTGTTTTGGCTTCTGGGGTAACAGACATAGTCTTTACACAAAAGAATCTCGAAAAAACTTTTGATGGTGCTTTACACCATCATATTTTTGATTTTCAAGATACAACAAAAAATGATGTGTTTATAGAAAGTAAAAAAACGTTAGACTTTGAGAAGGTTCAAAAAGTGGAGAGTATTGCGTGATGTCTTGGTTGCTTGAGCCATTGAGCTATCAATATATGGTTAATGCTATGTGGGTGTCAGGGTTAGTTGGGTGTGTTTGTGCCTTTCTTTCTGCTTTTTTGATGTTGAAAGGTTGGTCGTTAATTGGCGATGCGCTTTCCCATTCGATTGTGCCTGGAGTAGCGGGAGCTTACCTTTTGGGGTTGCCTTTTTCGCTTGGAGCCTTTTTTTCTGGTGGGCTTGCAGCAGCAGCGATGCTCTTTTTTAACCATCGAACAAAGCTGAAAGAAGATACCATTATTGGTTTAATTTTTTCTTCCTTTTTTGCTTTTGGGTTATTTCTCAAATCATTAAAACCGATGTCTGTTAATATTGATACGATTGTTTTAGGGAATATTTTGGCAGTAAGTGCGTCAGATATTTTACAATTGGCTTTTATTGGGTTTTTTTCTTTATTGATATTGTTTTTGAAGTGGAAAGATATATTAGTTGCTTTATTTGATGAGACGCATGCGAGTGCTATTGGATTAAATGTAAAATTTTTAAAGATTCTTTTCTTTACATTGCTGTCTGCTTGTACTGTTGCTGCTATGCAGACAGTGGGGGCTTTTTTAGTTATCTGTCTTGTCGTAACGCCAGGAGCGACAGCTTACCTTTTAAGTGATCGTTTTGTGAATATTTTGCTTATTGCAGTTGTGATTGGAACATTCACAAGTATATTTGGCGTTTATGTAAGTTATTTTTTGAATGCGCAAACTGGTGGTCTTGTTGTGCTGTTTCAGGCATTTTTATTTATTATGGCCTTCATTTTTGCTCCTAAACACGGCTTTATTGCTGCCCGCTTACGTATAAAAGCGGCAAAAAAAGTGTAATAATATCATGATTGATTGTTTGCTACTTCCTTTTCAGTTTTCTTTTATGCTTAAGGGCATGGTTATTGTTATGATCCTTTCTGTTCCAATGGCAATGCTTTCTTGTTTTCTTATTTTAAAAGGATGGGCGCTTTTAGGTGATGCGATTTCCCATGCAGTTTTTCCTGGCGTAGTTGTTGGTTATATGGCAACGCCGTGGGTGATAGCATTTTTAACCTCTTTACCATTTGCTTGGTTTCAGCACGTAGATTCAGCTAATGTTACGATGACTTTGATCGCTTGCGGTGCGTTCGTGGCGGGTATGATTTGTGCTATCGTAACAGGTTTCTTAGGGAGCAATAGCCGCATTAAACAAGATACCGTGATGGGTGTTGTTTTTTCGTCAATGTTTGGTTTGGGGCTTGTGCTGGCAACGGCTATTTACAGCAACCTAGATTTGAATCATATTCTCTTCGGGAATCTTTTGGGTGTTAACTGGCTTGATATTACGCAGACGGCGGTAATTTCTGTTATCGTTACTTTTATTCTAGGAGCAAAATGGCGTGACTTTATGCTGTATATTTTTGATTCAGTTCAAGGTCGTGCAATGGGATTGCGAATATCGGTGCTTCACTATACTCTTTTAACAATGATTTCCCTTACTATTGTTGCGGCTTTGAAAGCCGTTGGTATTGTTTTGGTAATTTCTTTATTGATAGCGCCAGGAGCGATTGCGTATCTTATCACTAAACGCTTTTTTTCTATGTTGGTGATTGCTGTACTTGTTGCAGCTTTCTCTGGTTTTTTAGGAATTTATTTAAGTTTATTTATTGGCTCTGATTCTGCTGCCACAATTGTATTAATTTTAACACTCATTTTTATTGCTATTTTTATATCACTATTTTTTCGTCGAGACACGATGCAAAAAATTTGAGTAACATAAGTTCGTGCATAGCAGTCATGCATTTTTGTGTGTTGTCTCTTGTGCTTATTTTAACTAAACAAAGGACGTTAGATTATTTTCCTCCTAATATCTAGCAAATGAATGCGGTATTTCCTCCCCCCCTAAACGCTGCATTCATAATTAAGAGGCTGCGTTGATTTATTCTGCAGCCTTTTTACTTTTTTCCTAAAAATTTGTTCTAATTGCTTGAAATTTTTGAAATGGTTATCATATTGCGTAGGCTGTTCTATGCTTTGGAAGAAATGATCACTCGAAAATATGCTTATCCAATGAAGTGATATTAGGAAGTGATTTTATACATCTAAAGCGTGTGAAAAGCAGAGAGGATACAGATGTTTTTCATAAAGGAAAGTGGCACTAGAGGATGAAAAAATATTTTAAGACATCTTACCCTTTGCGTATTTGTTATTTGATAGCAGGCTGGGCAATGGTTATATTGGGTGTTATTGGTATTGTGTTACCTATTATGCCAACAGTTCCCTTTTTATTAGTTGCCTCGTGGTGTTTTGCTCGTTCATCACCACGTTTTTATTCTTGGTTGAATAATCATCGCATTTTTGGTTTGCCTATTAGGCAATGGAAAGAAAAGAGAGCTATCCCAACATTCGTTAAAATTTTTGTTATGGTTAGTATGGCGTGTGGTTTTTTATCATTTTTGATGATATTACACCCCGCCTTGTGGTTTACCTTATTGGTTGCAGCTACTTTGCTTTTGATTGCTATTTATATTATGACACGCCCATCTTCATAATAACAAAAGTCAAAGATTTTATTAGCTAAACGGCATTTTTATTTTTTCTGATTTGTTTGAGCTACTAATAATAGAGAGTTTTGCCTCTAGGCTTTAGGATAATATTTATATATTAGCTGATTAATTTTTAAAAAATAGTTATAAAACTACTTATTGTTTGGATAGAATGGCGTGCTTGTGAAGCAGTTTTATTAATAAGCAAGTTATCATGCGAATAGCCCAATTAGCTGTCCATAAATCACCTTGATTGATAATGATAGGCTTATCTTTATATGAGCGTTATTTCTGTAAGTTGAAGGTGAGAGAGAACAGTGTTATTGATCTGTTACTGATTTCATAATCACTTATTTTGATTGTATACAAACGAGTTTATGATTTAAGTTTTTATAGGCCGAGAAACACGTTTTTTATTACCAAAAAACTTGAGATAATATTGTATTTTTTGCGGATCACCAATTGTTTTTTCAGGATTATCTGAAAGTTTTACAGCTGGTCTGCCGTTGACATGAGTGACTTTACAGACAAGGGAGAGAGCATCAAGAGTTGCAATTCTTTGGGGTGCACAGCCTGCAAAATCATTGGTAAGATCTGTTCCCCATCCAAAACTCATACGCACTTTTCCATGGAAATGATGATAAGTTTTTTCAATAGTATCTACATCAAGTGCATCAGAAAAGATCAATAATTTTTCACGTGGGTCTTTTCCTTTTTCTTTCCACCATTCGATAATGCGTTTGCCACCCTCAATGGGGGGAGCACTATCAGGTCTGAAACCTGTCCAATCAGCTACCCAATCTGGTGCATTACGTAAAAATGCTTCTGTACCAAAGGTATCAGGCAAAACAATTAAAAGATTTCCGCCATAATAACGATTCCAATCTTGCAGGACTTGATAAGGCGCTTTACGCAATTCATCATCACTATTGGTGAGAGCGGCAATGACCATAGGTAGTTCATGTGCATTTGTACCAAGAGCTTCTAAATCGGTATCCATGGCGAGAAGGATATTGGAAGTGCCTATCAAAGAATCTCCAACACCTTCTTTTAATGCTTCTACACACCAGCGTTGCCATAAAAAAGAATGACGACGTCTTGTACCAAAGTCGGATATTTTAATATCAGGTAATTTTTTGAGATGTTCAACTTTACTCCACATTTTTGCTTTAGCACGAGCATAAAGCACGTCAAGTGCAAAACGATCCAAGTTTTTCATGGCAGCACGTGAACGTAATTCACTGATAATGGCAAGGGCAGGAATTTCCCACATGGAGCTGTGAGTCCACAAACCACTAAAATGAAGGATATATTGTCCGTCTTTGCGGGTTAGCTCATATTCTGGTAGTTGAAAATTTTCAAGCCAATTAAGAAAATCTGGTTCGAAAATTTGTTTACGTCCATAAAATGTGTTTCCAGCAAGCCAGATCATTTCTTTTTTCGTAAAGCGTAAACTACGGGCATGATCAAGTTGAGCACGCAGTTCACCTTCATCAATATCATCGGCAAGACGTATTGTTTTGGTACGGTTTATGAGGGAAAAAGTAACATGTACATTTGGATAAAGTCCCCAAATCATCTGCACCATAAGAAGCTTATAAAAATCCGTGTCGAGAAGTGAACGAATAATTGGATCAAGTTTCCAAGTATGGTTGTAAACACGTTTAGCAATGTCCGTATGATTCATGACTCTTTCTTTTTCAGCTAAGTAAAATTGAAGATTATGACGCACCAACGTAAACATCATAGGAAACGCAGGAACTATAACAACTCTGTATTTTTGAGCAAGAGTAAAAAAGTTTGCTATCTTTTCTGTTTTTAGGATTTGAGGGTGCGTATAATTTCATGTATACCTGCTTTTTTTAACTTTATTCCTGCATGAACATTGGCATATTCTTTACCATCAACATGGAGTATATTTTTGAGTCCCCGCTTGACCTTTATTGTATAAACAGCATCAGAAAATTTTATTTTCGCTTCATATTTCATCCAGAAGGAAGGCAAATGTGGATATAAAAATAATTGATTGGCTTGACGGTGAATCCCAAGAATAGCATGTGTTGCAGTACGGTAGAACCAGCCTGCTGAACCTGTATACCATGTCCAACCACCTTGTCCACGGCGTGGTTCAATGGCGTAGATGTCTGCAGCCATTACATAAGGTTCAACACGATAAATTTCAGGATTTTTCCCATGGGTAATTGGGTTGATCATAGAAAACAAACGATAGGCTTTATCGTTCTCACCCATTTCAGCAAGCGCTAAAATGCTCCAAATAGCACCATGAGTGTATTGACCACCATTTTCTCGAATCCCTGGAGGATAACCTTTTATGTAACCAGGTTCGAGAGTACTTTTATCAAAAGGTGGCCAGAAGAGACGTATAAGCCCCCCTTTTTCATCATATAGATGCTCGAACATTGATGCCATTGCTTGTTTTTGGCGTTTAGACGATGCCATTTGAGAAATGACAGCCCAAGATTGAGCAATCGTATCAATTTTGCATTCATCATTTATTTTGGAACCAAGGGGAGTTGCATCATCAAAATAACCACGTCGATACCAAGCGCCATCCCAGCCGTTTTTTTCTAAAGCCTTGGTCAAACGTTTAAGATGTGTGTTCCATGCTTCAACATGGCTGTTATCATCACGGTTTTTAGCAAGAGGAATAAATGCTTGTAACGTAGTGCCAAGAAACCACCCTAACCAAGTACTTTCGCCTTTCCCTTCAATACCTACCAAATTCATGCCATCATTCCAATCACCGCCTAAAATAAGGGGGAGACCATGTTGTCCGCAGCGTTTGATGGCAAGATCTAAAGCCAAAACACAATGTTCATAAAGTGTTGCAGTTTTTGAGGATTGTGTGGGTTGAAAATAAGTATCGTGTTGCTTTGTGTTCAGAGAAGCTCCTTCAATGAAAGCAATTGGAGTATCAAGAAATGCGTAATCACCAGTAGTGTTTACATAAAGAGCTGTTCCATATGCGAGCCAGACAATGTCATCAGAAATGAGTGTGCGGACACCAGCATTGGTATCGGGTAGCCACCAGTGCTGTACATCACCTTCAGGAAATTGATGAGCTGCGGCGTTTAATAATTGTTCACGCGCAAGTTGTGGTTTCAACAATAACAAAGACAAGCTATCTTGCAATTGGTCGCGGAAGCCAAAGGCACCACTGGCTTGATAAAAAGCTGCACGTGCCATCATGCGGCATGCATAGATTTGATAAGGAAGCCAATGATTGACCATGATATCGAAGGAAGGATCGGGTGTTTTTACTTGGATTGGAGAAACGAAATCACTCCATTGTTGCTTTTGTTGCGCTAACAAAATTTCAAAATTACTTGTACGCACTTGGTCTAGCAATTTTTTAGCTTCTTGCATATTTTCAGTACTGCCAAGATAGAAGACTATTTCTTTTGTTTGCTCTGGTAACAGATCAATATCATAGGCGAATGCCGAGCAAGGATCACGTCCTGCTTCAATCGTATTTGAAAGGGCATCAGCTTGACGGATAGCTTGTGGATGTATGATTGTTCCTAGTGAACCGATAAATTCAGTACGATCGGTGGTGGTACTGGTTGGCATTTCGGATGCTGATAAAAATGTCACTTGTTGAGATTTTTCGATGTGATAGGGATTTTGAATAAAATGTGCACCACGTTTAGAATCATAATAGGGGATAATAAAGGGTGCATATTTTGTGCGGACGTTTCCCAAAACCCATTCAACATAGTTATAAAGACGTAAGCTACGTGTTTTTTTTCCTTTATTTTTGAGGATCAAACGAGAAAAGCGAACAGGTTTTTCTTGATCGAGTGTATGGGTGAGTTCTAATACAATTTCTGAATGTGTGGATTTGAAGGTCGAGAATCCAAAACCATGACAAGCTTCATATACGACGCTTTCATTACATTCTACAGCAGAAACGGGTGAAAAACAGCTTAAAGATTGGCGATCTACAAGGTAAAGTGCTTCCCCTGGGCGGTTAGAAACTGGATCATTGCTCCAAGGGGTTAATTGGTAATCACGGCTGTTATTGACCCAAGTAAAAAGTGCACCTTCAGCGGATACATGAAAGCCAAAATTGTGGTTGGCAATGACGTTAATCCACGGATGTGGTGTGGTGGTGCGTCCGTTAAGGCGTATGACATAATAGTTATGATGGTTAAAACCGCCATAACCATTCCAGTATTTTAAATCTTCTCCGTGAGTAGGCAGAGCGGATGATTTTTGTGAACTGATAGGATCAACGGAAGCAAAGAAGTGTTGTTTGATTGGTGTTATTTTCTTTCTTTTGCCGTGTTTTTTGTCGTTTAATTTATAATGAAATCTTTGATGATTATTGCGAGTTACCAGATCAAAATCGCTATCATCAATACGTTTGAGCTGTTCAAATAAGGAACCATTTTGAGCATGAAGTATGATGCGGGCTGATGCAAGAAGCGTTTTAAAACTTTGTTCGTTTATTTGGTCACGCCGAAGTGTAAAAATATGTTGGTGTTTATTATCGATGTCGTTGATATGGTGATGGTAAGATTCACAGACCCATTCAATAGCGCGTTGCGTATCTTGTATATAGGAGAATGCTTGTTCATTTAAAATGACAAGATCAACAATTAGCCCGCGCATACGCCAATATTTATGTGCTTTAAGCAGTTCGCGTAATACAGTTATGTCCCCTTCATTATCTAATCTGAGAAGACAGATAGGATAATCACCTGAAATGGACATTGACCAAAGATCAGATTGCTTACCAAGAGTTTTTGCCAATATTTCAGAAGGGAGACGCCATGTTTGATCTGGATAGATAAGTGGTGTTGCGTATTTTTGATAAGTAATAGCTTCTTTAAGGTGGATACCACTTTGATACAACGAAATTTGCGAGCGTATCCACGCCAGTGACAATTCTTGTTGGAAAATATTGGGTTGTTGATAATGTTTAATATGATTATGCAGTGTTTCTTTTGCATTGGCAGCAAAAGTCCAAAAAATAAGTTCTGCTGTTTCATGTGCTGGAATTTTTATATGACATCTGATAGAGATGATTGGGTCAAGAACACAACCTTGACTGTTATTGAAGCGAGCATTTTGGTCAAATGCAGCAGGATGATGAATGGATCGACCTCGACCAATAAACAAGTAACGATCAGTTTCAGCTTCTATTTTTTGAATAATGTGAGCTGTATCGGTAACAAAATGAGCAATATAAATTTCAGGATCATGGAGGGAGCGTTTGCGCCTTTTTACAAAAATTGTTCTTCCTCCTTCAGCAATTTCTGTTTCTATAAACATACGTGAAAAAGCAGGATGAGCGCAATCTGTTTCCATTGTTGCTAATGCGAGTTCACCATAAGAAGTAACTTCAATGAAGCGATCTCTATTTGTTGTATTCATAAGTTGGATACGTCTGCCTTCACCATTATTTTCAGCGGTAACAAGACATTCAAGTGTTGATTTGATGCCGTCAACTATTTTCGTATATTCAGCTTTTTCATCTGTAAAAATGCTGATCGTTTCTTCTTCAACAATACGTGTTGGTTCACCAGTAGCAGACCACCAATGTCCGCTATGCGTATCACGTATGAAAAATAAAAATCCTTGTTGATCTTCGGTAGCATCAGGAATAAAGCGTGTAATTGTATAATCGTGCCAGCGGCTATAACCAGAACCACTGGCTGTCAGCATTGTAGAATAACAACCATTAGATAAGAGCAAAGTTGCGCGTGGTTTGAGTAACGGGTTAGTGATAATGCGTGAAGGGGCATCGTCAAATGCTTGAGAGCTATTGCGTATAGGATTAACATTTTTGGTATGAATGATAGGAATTTGATGCGGAGCTCTTTCCTGTAATAATAACTGTGCTGCTTCAATGACGGGATCACGGTGAAAGCGATCACGCATCCGCCCTTGAAAAATGACATTGTTAATAGCAAGAATAGACATGCCATGATGATGTGCATAATAATTGCGCACAATGGCGTATTTTTTTCCTTTTTGTACACGTGAAGGCGTGAAATCAACAGAGTCATAGTAACCGTATGTTCCTAAAGCTCCAAGATTACGCAATCGTTTTAAATTGCTTATAGCTTGGGAGGGTGCGTATTGTGTAGCTAAAAGACTGGCATAGGGAGCAATAACAGCATTGCGTGAGAGACCACGTTGGAGTCCGAGGTTTGGAACACCAAAATTGGTGTATTGGTAGTTCATGAGGTGATCGCGGGCATTAAATGCAGCTTCTGAGATACCCCACGGTAATCCCCGTTTATGAGCGTATTGTATTTGATGACGAACGATTAATCGATTAGTTTGATCGAGTATAGATCCCAAAGGTTCATGCATGATGAGAGATGGCATGAGATATTCGAACATGGAGCCAGACCATGATAGAAGGGCACTTTTCCAACCGATTGGAACAAGTAATCGTCCGAGATGAAACCAATGTTTAAATTTGATATCTCCTTTTGCGATTGCAAAAAGACTTGCGAGGCGTGCTTCTGAAGCAAGAAGGTCATAGCAACTTTCATCAAGTTTATTTTCTTGAACACGATATCCAATGGATAAGAGATGCCGTTCAGATTGCTCTAAAAAGTCAAATTTCATATCAAAGGCTATTTGCCGCGTTTTTACAGCTAAAGTTTTTAATTTTTTGCGAAGTTCTTCGGTATTATAATTACTGGTTACATCGTGATGATGCGCTTCACAAGTTTCCACAAGGCATTTTGCCCAAGAGAGTGCACGCGCAGATTCTATCGTTTGAGTTTTTTGATCGAGTCCATCTATTAAATGTACGATATCATGAGCAATGCCCAAGAGGTTAAGAATACAGTGAGTAAGAGCATCTGATTTTTCTTTAAGAAAAATATTGGTAGTGCGATGAAAATAAGTAATATGTTTTTTGATTTGTTGATGTAAAGGACGTAAAATGCGCTGATTATCTGGAATTTCTTTGACAACTTCTTCAAGAATAGCACTGACATCACATAGAGCCACTCGGTTACTTTGCAGAAAAACATGAGGTATTTCAGCCCATTCACTTAAGGCTGAGGAGAGTGTGATTAAGTGACCAGCAAGATTTCCTGAATCAACTGTGGATACATAAGTTGGCAGGAGAGGTTTGAGTGTATCCGTTGCATACCAATTGTAGAGGTGGCCACGGAATTTTTCCATTTTTGCAAGAGAGCTTAATGTGCATTCAACGCGTGTAATGGTTTCTTCAAAACTAATCCAGCCAAAATCACGAGCAGCAATGATGGAAAGAAGATAGACTCCAATATTAGTGGGGGATGTGCGTTGAGCGATAAGAGGTTTGGGATCTTCTTGAAAATTATCAGGTGGCAAATAATTATTTTGCGCATCGACAAAAGTTGCATAATAAAGCCATGTCCGTCGTGCAATACATCGTAGTGTTTTATTATCCTGTGAAGATATATTAAGAGTATCTTGAGAGGTTGAAGGTTGGCTGACAATCCATGCAATCAAGGGTGAAAAAAACCATGCTAGCCCAAAGGGTAAAGCAATGAAGCTTGTAGGGCTATGAGAAAATAGAGGTGGTGCTATTGCAAAAATACCGATAAGCGATGCTGGCCACATTGTAAGAACATAGAAATCCAAACTGTTGGGAATCAATTTTGCTGTAGCGGAAGTTTTCCATTCAAGGAGGTGCTTTTTGGAAATCTTCATGCGATAAAGTGTGCGGATAATCGCATCAGTCATAAAATAAGCTGAATGGGCAAGAAGTGTAGTTTTAAGAAATATATCCGCTAGCGTAAGGGCAGTTTTGTTTAAAATTAATTGGAGTTGTCCGCGCAAAGAATGATCAAAATTGACCGAAACGAGAAGTTGTAATATACCTAAAATTGGCGAGATAAAGAGGCTTAGCAGCAAGAATATTTGCCAGATGATTGCTATCTTTAACGGTAAAAAAGACCATCCCACGATTGTTGTAATCAGCCACATAAGCGGTATGAGAGAACGGCGCAGGTTATCTTGTATTTTCCAACGCGTAATGGAACTCATTTGAGATCGAGAAAAGAGATAAGGCAACAATTGCCAATCGCCGCGAGTCCAGCGGTGATAACGAATCACATCAACATTATAGGCTGTTGGGTAATCTTCAATCACTTCTACGTTATTGACTAATGCAGCACGTGCATAGCCTCCTTCCAAAAGATCATGGCTAAGAACGGTATTTTCTTTAATTTTTCCATCAAGTGCTTGTTCAAATGCATCAATATTATAAAGGCCTTTACCAACAAAAGTTCCTTCTCCTAAAAGATCTTGGTAAGTATCAGAAACAGCAAAGACATAAGGATCAATGCCACGATTGGTAGAAAAGACGCGTTGCAGAATTGATGTTTCTTTGTCCGTTGTAAGAGAAGGTGTAATACGAGGTTGCAAAATGCTGTAACCCTTTATAACCCGTCCAGTTTGCGGATCAAAAATGGGATGGTTGAGCGGATGATTAAGTTTTCCAACGAGTTTTGTGACACCTTCGGGGGTTAGACGTGTGTCTGAATCTAGAGTCATAATAAAACGGCAATCCATAGGAAGACGTGGATTTGGAGGATAAAAGCTTGTGTTTTGATTGCCTCTTAATAACAAATTGAGTTCATGAAGTTTACCACGCTTGCGTTCCCATCCCATCCAGCAATTTTCGCTCGTATTATAAAGACGCCGACGGTGTAAAAGGAAAAAGAGAGGGATGTCATCACGATGATAACGGTGATTCAGCTTATCGATACTTTTTTGCGCATAGTGAAAAAGGTCAAGATCTTCTTGCGTTTCTTCTAATGGAGCATCATTCCAGTCCGTGATGAGTGCAAAATGAATTGCACCTTTAGGATTAGAAAGGTAGTGTACTTCAAGATTGCGTACTTGCTCATCAATATAATCGCGTGATGTGATTAATGTCGGCACGACAACCATTGTACGTGCATGTTTGGGAATACCATTTTTATATTCATAACCAATAAGCTGTCTTGGTGGGATAAACCATGAAACAACAGTGTTGAAGAAGGCAAAAGCAGCTTCCATAGCAGGAAAAAGTGCTAATGCGGTAAAAAGAAAGCCCATCCATGGTGTTATGTCAGATGTTCGTAACAGAGTATAGATTGTGAGCAAAAGAGCGAGCGTCAAAAGCGAGACGGGAATTGCAATTATTTCTATCTTTGAGAAACGGTAAGTTCGTAGCCATTTTTTGAAAAAAGGTGGAGTATATTTACAAACCTCTTCAAATACATAACGCCCTTCATCGACGAGATACCATCCAACAGAAGAAATGTTATGATGAGGGGTATCTTCAGAGGAAGAAAGTGTCATTTCTATAGCTTTGCGTGCAACTTCTATCTCACTAAAAGGTGAAAAACGTGCAATTTTTTCGATTACTTGTCGATAGATATTGCGTGAATGAGAATCAATTTCAGAAAAATCACTATTTTCACGTAAAATAGAGTCTACAGAACTGACTGTTTCAAACCATACCGTCCAATCAATGTCATCAATAGTTTTAAGGGCACGAACAACGTTGCCCATGGTTACACCATCTGCTGCTTGACGGGTGTGTTCATCGGTTGTCGCAATTTCTAGGCTGCTGCCTTGGTTATGCAATTGCTTTTCAAGCCAAGTTAATGCTGTTGTTGAATCGAAAGATGTATTTCGCAGGCGGTAAAATAAATGGGCTGAAAAGGTTGAATGAGCGGTAAATGCTTCATACAGAGTAAAAAGAGTGTGTAATTTCGTTTCATTTTCGGCAAGAAAAATTTGATCAGCTGCTTGGTGAGCGAGATGGCACATATGACGCGCTTGTTCAATACACAATGAAAGACGACGGACATTTTCAATTAAGAGCATCTGTATGACAGAAGGAAGTGCCCATAACTCACCAATTTTAAGGGCGCAAATTTTTTGAAATCCATTGATCGTAGCTGTGAGCGTTTCTTGTGAAAATTTGCTGTCTGTATGAGCAATATAAAGCCAAGCTAAAGCGAAGATACGTGGCATTTCCGCCTTTTGTTGATAAAGGGGAAGTTGTTTAATGAAGGACTTTGGTAAGCTGCGGCGTAGCTGTTGTATGGTTTTGTCAATAGTATAATGATTATCAATAAGCCATTGAGCAGACGGTGTAATGGTTTCATCGTTTCGAGCAGCTATATCGCTGGTATGAAAGGCATGGAGAATAAATTTAGCATTTTCGTTTAAGCGCTTGTGAAAGTTTTTTCCTCCGTCATACGCAGGAAGTAAGACCTCTTTTTCTAAAGCGATATCATGACCTAATTTATAGAGTTCGTCTTGCGATTTATAAGGTGAGCGAATAGGAAAATTGGTTTCAGTGAGACAATAGTTTTCTGTTTGGTGAGAAAAAAAATACTTCATGAAAGATATTTTAAGCACCGTCATATTTCATTGCCATCACTTATGTGGTTTCTTTTATTTAATAGGCTATTGGCATTTTTATCTCAATAATAAGATTTGTATTTGAGAGTGTTTACAATTTTTTAATCAGATAATCGAAAATTCCTTATGGCAGTTCATTGAAGAATAAAAAAGGTCGCCCGAGAAACAAGCGACCTTATTAATTTAATCTATTTAATCATTAATCTTGTTCTTGCTTTTTCAAAGCAGCACCGAGGATATCGCCAAGAGAAGCGCCTGAGTCTGTTGAACCATATTGTGCAACAGCTTCTTTTTCTTCTGCGATTTCTAGGGCTTTGATAGATATTGAAAGTTTACGTGTTTTTTTGTCGAATGCAGTGATACGAGCATCGACTCTCTGACCAATAGAGAAACGTTCTGGACGTTGCTCATCACGATCACGTGCTAAATCAGCGCGGCGAATAGTTGTTTCAAGATTATGGTCAATCAATTTTACATTGATGTCATTGTCGTTGATTCCAGTAACTTCACAGGTTACGACAGCACCTTTGCGGAGTTCGCCAGCAGCAGCTGCTTCTCCAACTTTATCGCTAGAAAGTTGCTTAATTCCAAGAGAAATACGCTCTTTTTCAACGTCAACATCAAGTACGACAGCTTTAACAATATCGCCTTTATTATAAGTATCGATAACTTGTTCACCAGGACGATTCCAATCCAGATCAGAGAGATGAACCATACCGTCAACATCGCCTTCAAGTCCAATGAAGAGACCGAATTCTGTTTTGTTTTTAACTTCTCCTTCAATTTGCGAATTCACAGGGAATTTATTAGCAAAAGCTACCCACGGATTTTCAAATGTCTGTTTTAAACCTAGAGAAATACGGCGTTTAGAAGGATCAATTTCAAGAACAACCACTTCTACTTCTTGTGATGTAGACAAAATTTTTCCAGGGTGGACATTTTTCTTTGTCCAACTCATTTCAGAAACGTGGATCAATCCTTCGATTCCTGGTTCAATTTCAACAAAACCACCATAGTCGGTAATGTTGGTAACAGCTCCAGTAATTTTTTTACCAATCGGATATCTGGCACTGATGCTTTCCCAAGGATCACTTTCGAGTTGTTTCATTCCAAGTGAAATACGATGCGTATCTTGATTGATGCGAATAATTTGAACTTTAATCGTTTGACCAATTGTAAGAATTTCGGATGGGTGATTAACACGCCGCCATGCCATATCCGTGACATGTAAGAGACCGTCAATTCCACCAAGATCAACAAAGGCACCATAATCGGTGATATTTTTAACAACACCTTCAACGATTTGGTTTTCTTCAAGGTTTTGAACAATTTCTGAACGCTGTTCGGCGCGGCTTTCCTCTAAGACAGTACGACGTGAGACAACAATATTGCCACGACGACGATCCATTTTCAAAATTTCAAAGGATTGTGAATTGTGCATTAACGGTGAAACATCACGAATGGGACGAATATCAACTTGGCTGCGAGGCAAGAAGGCAACAGCACCATCAAGATCGACGGTAAAGCCACCTTTTACTTGGCTAAAGATAACTCCGTTGACGCGTGCGCCAGCGTTGAATTTTTCTTCCAAACGAATCCAGCTTTCTTCACGTCGTGCTTTTTCACGGGATAGAACAGCTTCACCCATCGCATTTTCAATGCGCTCAATGTAAACTTCAACTTCATCACCAACTTGTAAAGAGCCATCTTTTCCTTTAGCTCCGAATTCCTTGAGTGGAATACGCCCTTCAACTTTAAGACCAGCATCAATAATAGCCATGTCTTTTTCGATTGCAATGACACGGCCTTTAACAACGGCTCCTTCATTGAGGTCATTGGTTTGGAAAGATTCCATTAAAAGGGTTTCAAAATCCGCTGTTGTAGGATTGTATTGTGACATAAGAACTCCTGATACAGACCTTTATAGTAAAAGGTATAAGCGCTAGGTTAGTGTTGATATAAAGTAATTTCCAATCTTTATTTCTTAAAATACAGGAAAAAATTAGCGCTAGACTAAAAATTACCTTGACGATTTTATTTAAACGCCATGGGCTTTTATGACAGGGTCAATAAAGGCACATGCAGTTATGAATGCTGCTTCTATACTCAATTCTGACGTATCAAGCAAGAGGGCGTTTTTTGCTGGTTTGAGCGGGCTTTGTTTGCGGGTTATATCGCGACTATCACGTTGTTTAAGATCGGCAAGAATCTCATTATAATCTGCTTGGTGTCCTTTTTTTAAAATTTCCTGATAGCGACGTTTTGCACGTATTTGAACATCTGCTAAAATGTAAAGCTTAATATCTGCATTGGGGCAGACGACAGTACCAATATCGCGACCATCAAGCACACTGCCGGGCAAAATTTTGGCAAAATTACTTTGTTTTGCAACAAGAGTTTCGCGTACAGCTGGTATAAGCGCTATTTTTGAAGCTGCTTCGCCAAGCGCATGAGAAGAAAGAAGAGTCGGATTTAAGGTATTGAAATCAAGTTCTTTAGCATAAGCAACAGCACTTTTTTCATTATCCAGAGCAACTTTTTGTTGTAAAAGTGTATGAGCAACAGCACGATACGTGAGCCCAGTATCTAAATGGCGCAGGCGATAATGGGTGGCAAGTTTGCGTGCTAATGTCCCTTTACCTGAGGCTGCTGGTCCATCAATTGCAATAACAAAAGGTTTCAATAAATTTTCCCCCCGAGTTGTCGTATAAAAGGGATAAATTCTGGAAAGCTTGTGGCAATCATCTGTTTATCATCAATGGTAACAGGTTTTTCTGATGCTAATCCAAAGACAAGAAAGCACATAGCAATTCGATGATCAAGATGCGTTGTGACGTGTCCACCACCCAATCCTTTGGCAGAGCTTTTTCCATGTACGATGAGAAAATCTTTACCTTCTTCACACTTTATGTGATTGATTGTTAATCCTCGTGCAACAGCAGAGAGTCGATCTGATTCTTTAACACGCAACTCTTCGATTCCTAGCATAGTGGTTTTGCCTTCAGCAAAGGCTGCTGCTACTGCTAAGGCGGGATATTCATCAATCATTGATGGAGCGCGTTCTTTGGGTACAGTTACACCTTTTAGCGCTGATGATTGAACCCGAAGGTCGGCAACATCTTCTCCACCTGTTTGGCGTTGATTCAAAAATTCAATATTTGCCCCCATTTCCCACAATGTTTCAATAAGACCGATTCGAGAGTTATTTATAAGGACATTTTCAATGGTAATATCAGAATCTTTGACAAGAAGAGCTGCGATAAGTGGAAAAGCTGCAGAAGAAGGGTCACCTGGAATATCAATAGTTTGTCCCGTAAGATGTGGTTGCCCATTGAGATGAATAAAACGTGTGCCTTCTGCATTTATTTCTATCTCAAGTTCAGCACCAAACGCTTTTAACATTTTTTCCGTATGATCTCGAGTGAGAATCGGTTCAATAACGGTTGTGGTGCCAGCGATATTGAGTCCGGCAAGAAGTATTGCTGACTTAACTTGGGCAGAAGCCATTGGAATACGATAGCGAATCGGGTTAGCCATTCTTGGACCGTAAAGCGTTAAAGGGAGACGGTCGCCCTGTGTCGCTTCAATTTCAACGCCTATTAAACGCAATGGGTCGAGAATACGTCCCATTGGGCGTCTAGAGAGAGAGGCATCACCGATAAAGGTTGTTTTCATATGGTAAGGACCAACCATTCCCATAATCAGTCGGGCACCTGTTCCAGCATTTCCAAAGTTTAAAGGTTGCTGTGCTTGTAAAAGACAGCCATTACCAGTTCCACGGATGATCCAGAGGTTGTTTTTTTTATGAATACAGGCTCCCATAGCGCGCATAGCTGCAGCTGTATTGAGGACGTCATCGCTTTCAAGCAATCCGTGAATATATGTTTCACCATTTGCTAATCCTCCCAATATAAGAGATCGATGGGAGATTGATTTGTCTCCTGGTATCTTAATTTTGCCAGAGAGGTTGGTAGATTGGTAGGCAGTTATGGGTATTGCTTTTTGCATAGAAGTTCTATTTAATCCCAATTAAATAAAGCACCCTTTAACATATGCTTTGAAAGGCGTCATGAGGAAATCCATTGGGAATGATATATTTATCTTTGACAAAGGTATTGTCTTTCGATTAAGCACCATAAAATTCGTTTTTTAGTGGAATGATAGTTAACCAAAGAGGGACGGTTCATGGCAAAACAAGAACTTGGAACTAAACGCGTTGATCCAGAAACGGGAAAGAAGTTTTATGATCTTAATCGCGACCCTATTGTGTCGCCTTATACAGGGATTTCTTATCCTCGTTCTTATTTTGAAGTTGCAGCAGCTGAAGCGAGTAGTGAAGAAGAAGTTGATGCTGAAGAATTGGATACAGCGCTTGAAAAATCTGCCTTTATGCTTCTTGAAGAGGATGTTGATGATTCTAAAGACGATGATCTTCCTGATTTGGGAGACAGTGATGTGGATCTTGGTGATGACGATGATACGTTTTTGTCTCATGATGATGACGATGAAGATGATGACGTTACCGAGATTTTCGGAGGCAATAGTGTTTCTAGTGATGATGATGCTTAAAAAGTGAGAAACTATTCTTCATCACTTAATACAAATTCTTCTTGATCTTCGAGTGCTCTCGTTTTAAAAAATTTTTTGAGATTGTTTATATCCTTTGGGATAAGGGAATTTATTTTCGTGGGGCTATAGCTCAGCTGGGAGAGCGCTTGCATGGCATGCAAGAGGTCAGCGGTTCGATCCCGCTTAGCTCCACCAAAAAACTAGAATATTTTTTTAATATAGAATAGTAATTTTGAAGAAAGATTTCTCTGCTTATTGAAAAGCAGTTTGGTGTTTATAATAATTCTTCCCTATATTTTTCGACGGATTCTATAATGCGCTTATTCACTGTGCGCCTTTTATTGATTTACAATACTTACGGGGCTTTATTATTATGAAAGCGAAAAAGTAAGTTAGTAATATTTTTGTAGTGCGTATAAAAAAGAAAAAAAGCTATTTTTAACTTATATCACATCATTAAGGTAACAGCAGAAGATTCTACTGAACAGTTTTGTTGGATTATGAAAAATGGCTGTTGAGTAGGGCTTATACATACATAGATGGAAATTTTGTGATTTAAATGTCTCAATAAGAGACATTTTTTATTTCTAATGTTAGAGCTCTTGTTTTTATGGTTGTGTTGCAGCACAACAGAAAAATGGAATTATTTGAGGGGAAAAAATAATGCCTTCTTACCGTTCAAGAACATCGACTCATGGACGCAATATGGCAGGGGCTCGTGGTCTCTGGCGTGCAACAGGGATGAAAGACACTGATTTTGGTAAGCCCATTATTGCGGTTGCGAACTCTTTTACGCAATTTGTACCAGGACATGTACATTTAAAAGATCTTGGGCAACTTGTTGCACGAGAAATAGCTGCTGTTGGCGGTGTCGCGAAGGAGTTTAACACGATTGCTGTGGATGATGGAATTGCTATGGGGCACGACGGAATGCTTTATTCTTTGCCTTCACGTGAAATCATTGCTGATTCTGTTGAATATATGGTTAATGCTCATTGTGCTGATGCACTCGTGTGTATTTCCAATTGTGATAAAATTACGCCTGGTATGTTAATGGCTTCTCTAAGGTTGAACATTCCAACAATTTTTGTTTCAGGCGGTCCTATGGAAGCGGGTAAGATTAAATGGAAAGATCAAGATCTGAGTGTTGACTTAGTTGATGCAATGGTTGCTGCGGCTTCAGAACATAATTCAGAAGAAGAAGTTGCTGAAATGGAGCGTGCTGCTTGTCCTACATGTGGTTCTTGTTCAGGAATGTTTACTGCAAATTCCATGAATTGCCTTACTGAGGCATTAGGGCTTTCTCTTCCTGGCAATGGATCAATGTTAGCAACACATGCAGATCGTCGGATGCTTTTTGAAGAAGCTGGACGACAGATTGTTTCATTGTCTAAGCGTTATTATGAAAAAGGCGATGAGACAGTTTTGCCACGTTCTATTGCTTCGCGAAAGGCTTTTGAAAATGCAATGACCGTTGATATTTCTATGGGAGGATCAACCAATACTGTTTTGCATCTTTTAGCAGCTGCGCAAGAAGGTGAGGTAGATTTTACTATGACGGATATTGATCGTCTTTCACGTCAAGTTCCTGTTTTATGCAAGGTTGCACCTGCTATTGCTAATGTGCATATGGAAGATGTCCACCGCGCTGGTGGTATTATGAGACTTTTAGGAGAATTGGATGCAGCGAAACTCATTGATACATCGGTTTATACGGTTCATGCAAAAACAATGAAAGAAGCTCTTTGTCGTTGGGATGTGAAACAAACTCATGAATCAATAATTCATGAATTCTATCGTGCAGCACCAGGCGGTGTGCCAACACAGACAGCTTTTAATCAGTCTTGTCGCTATGATACTCTTGATCTTGATTGTGAAAAAGGGGTAATTCGCGATATTAAACATGCTTATTCGCAAGATGGAGGATTGGCGGTTCTTTATGGGAATCTTGCAAAGGATGGCTGTATTGTGAAAACAGCAGGTGTTGATCCATCAATTTTAACTTTTAAAGGTCCAGCAAGGATTTTTGAAAGCCAAGATTCAGCTGTTTCTGCGATTTTGACCGATAAAATTAAATCAGGTGATATCGTTTTAATTCGTTATGAAGGTCCGCGCGGTGGACCTGGAATGCAGGAAATGCTTTATCCAACGAGTTATCTGAAGTCCAAGGGATTAGGAAAGGCTTGTGCACTTATAACGGATGGTCGCTTTTCAGGAGGGACTTCAGGGCTTTCTATTGGGCATATTTCACCAGAGGCTGCTGAAGGAGGAATAATTGCTCTGGTAGAAGAGGGTGATATAATAGAAATTGATATCCCTAATCGTGCCATTCATATGTTGGTTGATGATGCTGAGATGATACAGCGTCGTGCTAAAATGCAAAAAAAGGGAAAAGCAGCTTGGCAACCAGTTGAAAAGCGTAAACGTAAAATTTCAAAGGCTCTCAAAGCATATGCAGCTATGACGACTTCTGCGGCAAAAGGCGCAGTTCGTAATGTTTTATAGATGAAGAGTTCATCTTAGGTGGGGGAGATAGAGCTTTTAGAGATTGTGATGCCTTTGCATGATATTTTAAGCAGACTGCTCTCTTAGCCTCGCAGAAGATTGCGAATCATTGTGAATATAAGATTTGAGGATTGTTGTAGATTTTATCCTTTTTTGTATGAAATCTTATAATTTGATCTTGGAAAATATTATGCGCAAATTTTTTCTCTATACGCTACATTATCAAGATACATTGAATAAAAAGCAAATGACAGTATGGTAGGTACGTCAGTGTGAACTGAGAATCATAGAGAAAGGGCGCTTTTTTTAAATTTACTTTATAGGGAGAGTGTCTTTTTCAAGTTGTTTAAGATGATAAAGTGCTTCTAAAGCATCTTTAGGAGAGAGTTCATCAGGATGAATATTTTTTAAAGCTTCATGGAGTACGCAACGTTTGTTTGTTTCTTCATTAATGGGAGATGTTGCTTTAAGAGAAAATAGCGGTAAATCATCAATTAATTTATGTCCTTTTCCAGCCATTTCGCCTTGTTCTAATTGGTGCAGAACATCTGTAGCACGTGTAATAACCGCTGCGGGAAGTCCCGCAAGTTTTGCAACTTGTACCCCATAAGATCGATCTGCAGCACCTTGTGTAACCTCATGAAGAAAAACCACATCACCATCCCAATTTTTGACTTTCATTGTTACATTATGAAGACGGTTAAGTTTTTCGGTGAGTGCAGTCATTTCATGAAAGTGCGTAGCAAGAATGGCACGACAGTGGTTAACTTCATGAAGATATTCAACTGCTGCCCAAGCAATTGAAAGTCCATCAAAAGTTGATGTTCCCCGTCCGATTTCGTCAAGGATAACAAGAGAATGACTACTAGCATGATTAAGAATTGTTGCTGTTTCAACCATTTCCATCATAAAGGTTGAGCGTCCCCGTGCAAGATCATCAGAAGCACCAACACGACTAAATAAGCGATCGACAACACCAATATGTGCTGAAGTGGCTGGCACAAAAGAGCCCATTTGCGCCATAATAGCGATAAGAGCATTTTGCCGTAAAAAAGTTGATTTTCCTCCCATATTGGGACCTGTTAAAAGCCAAATTGCTGCATATTGATGATTTTTTTGCACAGAAAGGTCACAATTGTTCGCAACAAATGGTTCTGCAGCTTGTTTTCGTAGTGCTTGCTCTACGACAGGATGGCGTCCAGCGGTGATATGAAAGGTAAGTGATTGGTCAATTTTTGGACGACAATATCCTTGTTCCTCAGCTAAATATGCTAAAGCAACAGATACGTCTAAAACAGCAAGTGCTTCAGCTGCTTTACGAATAAAATCAGCCTGTTCGGTAATTTCATTAACAAGAGTATCAAAAATTTCCAACTCGAGAGTCATAACATGGTTGGCTGCATGGGCAATACGCGTTTCAAGTTCGGCAAGTTCTGTTGTGGTAAAACGCATAGCGTTTGCCATTGTTTGTCGGTGAATAAAACGCGCTTTTGCTTGTGGAGTATTGGTGAGAGCAGGTGCTTGTAAATTGGTTACTTCAATGAAATAGCCTAAAATATTATTATGCTTTATCTTGAGTGTTTTAATATCTGTTTCTTTAGCGTATTGTGCTTGAAGTTCAGCAATAATACGGCGGGATTCATCACGCAGAGCACGCATTTCATCTAGCTCTTTATGATAATGAGGACGAATAAAACCACCATCGCGTTTAAGCAGTGGGAGATCATCGGCTAATGCCTGTTCTAAATGAAGATGCAAAGCTGTGGGTAAATGTGAGAAAACATGTTGTACATCACTTATTTCTTGAGGAGGCAATTCATTATTAAGAAGCTGATTAAGTTCACGAATAATGTCAAAACCACGCTGAATTGTCGCCATATCACGTGGTCCTCCTCGACCAAGAGCCAAGCGTGAAACTGCGCGGGGCATATCTGGTCCCCCTTTTAAAATAAGCCGTATAGCTTCTGCAAGAGAAGTGTTGCGTAGAAAAAAGGCAATTGAATCTAAGCGCTTATCAATAGTTGAAGGTGTGGTTAGAGGAGCAATTAAACGATCAACGAGAAGGCGTGATCCTCCTCCTGTTACAGTGCGATCAATGGCTTTTAGTAAGCTTCCATCACGTTGACCTGATGTGGTTCGAACAAGTTCAAGACTCTGTCTAGTTGCTGCGTCAATAAAAAGGGTAGCACTTTCATTTTGGCGCTCAGGACGCATGAGAGGAGGACGGTGAGAAATTTGCGTTTTTTCGATATAGCGAATGGCAGCAGCGATTGCAGAAAGTTCGGGGCGCGAATAATCGGCAACACCTTCAAGGGTTGAGAGTTTAAAATAGCTGCAAATGTCGCGTTCAGCAGTGATTACATCAAAAAGACTAGCTGGTTGAGGTGAAATGATACGATCGAGAACATTAAAAAGCGATTTGTGAGATTTATCATAAAAAAAGGAGTCAGCTACAATGATTTCTTGTGGATCCACACGCATAATGTCTGCTAAAAGTTTTTCATGGCGGCTTTCTGCTACACGAAAGATACCTGTTGAGATATCAATCCAAGAAAGAGCAAATTCTTCTCCATCGCTGGTTTTAATGCGGGTCAGTGTCATCAGATAATTTGCACGCGTTGGATCAAGAAGCTTTTCTTCTGTTATGGTTCCAGGTGTGACAAGGCGAACAACATCGCGTCGAACAACCGATTTTGATCCGCGTTTTTTAGCTTCTGCTGGATTTTCTGTCTGTTCACAGACAGCAACGCGATAACCACAAGAAATCAGCTTTTGCAAATAATCATCCGCAGCATGAACTGGAACACCACACATAGGGATATCTTCACCCAAATGTTTGCCGCGTGTTGTGAGTGTAATTCCTAAAGCCTGAGCAGCTTCAATCGCATCATTAAAAAATAATTCATAAAAATCACCCATACGGTAAAAAAGAAGGGAGTCGTTATTGACTGCTTTGATTTCTATATATTGCTCCATCATAGGTGTGAGGCGTTCTTGGTGCGGAACAGATAAAGGCGCGGGTTGTGAGATTAAATCATTTTTATGCTCAGTTTTATTATTCATTTTTACGCGCTTGATCCTTTCAATAGAGGCTTTGATACCCTTTTTTGTTTACTTCAATGCTTGTCTTCATTATCTCTAAATTGAAACGCATGATCATATCTGTTAAAGCGAGCATAGCGACTTCTGGCATATGAATCAAATTTTAAAATCAGATAATTAACGCATTATCGAACAGGAATTTGCACTGTTTTTGGAGAAATGAAGTAAGATGAAAAAAAGTGAACAGGATCAAAAAGCCTATCAAACGGTTTATAGTGTCAGTGAGCGAGAAGCTCTTGATTTTCATAGTCGTGGTCGACCTGGAAAGCTTGAAATTGTTGCGACAAAATCTATGGCAACGCAGCATGATTTAGCACTTGCTTATTCGCCAGGTGTTGCTGTTCCAGTTAAAGCAATTGCTCAAAATCCAGCGCTGGCTTATGATTATACGGCAAAAGGCAATCTTGTTGCTGTTATATCAAATGGAACTGCTATTTTGGGTTTAGGCAATTTAGGTGCGTTGGCATCTAAACCAGTAATGGAAGGCAAAGCAGTACTTTTTAAGCGCTTTGCAGATATTGATTCAATTGATCTGGAAGTTGATACAAATGATACGGAAAGTTTTATCAATCTGGTGCGTCATTTAGAGCCTTCTTTTGGTGGGATAAATCTTGAGGACATTAAAGCACCTGAGTGTTTTATGATCGAAAGTCGCTTACGTGAAATAATGAATATTCCTGTTTTTCACGACGATCAGCACGGTACTGCAATCATTGTAGCTGCGGGTGTGCTTAATGCTTTGTATTTAACTGGGCGTGATATGGAAAACACAAGGTTGGTTTGTAATGGTGCTGGTTCTGCAGGAATTGCTTGTATTGAACTCATTAAGGCAATGGGGTTTCGGTCTGAAAATATCATATTATGTGATACGAAGGGTGTTGTCTATGAAGGTCGTGAGGAGGGGATGAATCAGTGGAAGTCTGCTCATGCTATTCGAACGGATAAACGTACTCTTGCTGAGGCGATGGAAGGTGCTGATATGTTTTTCGGTGTTTCTGCCAAAGGTGCAATTACTCCTGAGATGGTAAAGTCGATGGCACCTCAGCCAATCATTTTTGCTATGGCTAATCCCGATCCAGAAATTACGCCAGAAGAGGTTATGCAAGTGCGTGAGGATGCTATTATAGCGACAGGTCGTTCAGATTATCCAAATCAGATAAATAATGTTCTTTGTTTTCCTTATATATTTCGTGGTGCACTTGATGTACGCGCAACGGTCATTAATGAAGAAATGAAAATTGCTGCAGCAAGAGCTCTGGCAGATTTAGCTCATGAGGAAGTGCCTGAGAGTGTTGCGGAAGCTTATCGCGGAAAGCGATTGAAATTTGGTCGAAATTATATCATCCCTGTTCCTTTTGACCCGCGTTTGTTTACGGTTGTTTCAATTGCAGTGGCAAAAGCAGCAATGGAAAGCGGTGTCGCACAAAAGCACATTGATGATTTAGAGGCTTATGAGCGTGATTTGAATGCGAGACGTGATCCCATCTCTTCCATTATGCGTGGTGTTTATAATCATGTTCGTCAAGCGCCAAAACAAATTATTTTTGCAGAAGGTGAAGAAGAACAGGTAATGCGGGCAGCTGTGTCCTATGTTCATCAAAAATTGGGGCAAGCAGTTTTGATTGGTTGCGAAGAAAAAATTAAGAAAACTGCTATTGTTGCTGGTATTGATCTTGAGCGTGAAGGCATTTCTGTTATGAACGCTAAGCTCTCTTGCCGTACCGATGCTTATGCAAATTATCTTTATAAAAAGATGCAGCGCCAAGGTTGGTTATTGCGTGATTGTCATCGCCGCATCAATAATGATCGCAATTATTTTGCTGCTTGTATGGTAGCGTTAGGGGATGGTGATGCAATGGTTACAGGGGTGACACGCAATTATGAGACAGCATTAATTGATATACGTCGCGTAATTAATGAGAAACCAAAAGAACGGTTGATTGGTATCTCAATGGCTATTTGTCGTGGGCGGACTGTATTTATTGCTGATACAGCCGTTTACGAGAGCCCTAACGCTGAAGAACTTGCTGATATAGCAGAACAGGCAGCTTCTTTTGTTTGTAATTTAGGATATCAACCGCGGGTGGCATTTGTAGCATTTTCTACTTTCAGCTATGTGAAAGGACAGGTTACACAGCATATTCAGGATGCTATTAATATTTTGCATGAACGCAAGGTTAGCTTTGAATGTGATGGAGAAATAAGTGCTGATGTGGCACTCAATTCAAAATTGATGCAGCAATATCCCTTTCTGGGACTAACGGAGCCTGCTAATATTTTGGTGATGCCTGGATATCACGCATCTTCCATCGCTAGCAAAATGTTACAAGAGCTCGGTGAAGCAACCATTATCGGTCCTATTTTGATTGGATTGGAGAGATCTGTTCAAATTGTGCCGTTTAGTGGAAACGATACGGATGTTGTCAATATCGCAACTTTAGCTGCTTATCATGCAAAAAAATTATAAAAAAAAGGCCTCTGATATTTCAGGGCCTTTTTGATAATAAAGAAACAAAGTTTGTTTTAAGATGGTTGTGTCTGGCTGTTTTTTTGTTCTTCAGCAATACGTTTTTGAAATAGAGCTGCAAAATCAATCGGATCAATCCACAAAGGTGGGAAACCACCATTTTGAGTAGCATCAGATATAATTTGCCGCGCAAATGGAAATAAAAGACGAGGACATTCAATGAAAACAAGTGGCATAACATGTTCTTGTGAAATATTTTTAATATGGAAAACACCACCATAAATTAATTCTACGTGAAATAACGTTTCAGTGTCATCATCGGCTTTGACTGAGAGGGATAAAACGACATCATAATTGTCATCACCAATTGGATTGGCGTTGACATTGATGTTGATATCGATTTGCGGTGCCTTCTCACGTGGATGCAGTGAGCGAGGGGCATTTGGATTTTCAAATGAAAAATCTTTTAAATATTGAGTCAATACAGCAAAAACTGGTTCTCCACCATTGTTATTAATTTCACCTTCAGCCATACTACGAACCTCTCATTATAATGTGTGTATTTCTATTTTATATCTAACGACCAAGCTGGTTACCACGCCTTACAAAAGGTTGCAAGAAACGCTCTCCTTGTCTTTATTATTTTATGTCCGTGACAGATTTTTTAGGCATTTCAATGATTATTATCATTTTTTCGCCACGGTGATTCTTTGACATTGTGAATTTGATATTCTTCTTCTTTAAGTTCAATTATTTTTTCAAATTTATTTTTGGTATTGTCATTGTTCTTATGATAGCTGCTGGTGTTGTTATTAAATGACAAAAACAAATACCAGATAATTTTACGGACTGGTTTAATAAGGAGTAGTATTCCTAAAATATCGCTTACAAATCCAGGAACAATAAGTAAAATTGCACCAATAATGATGAAGGCATCATTGATTATATAATTCTCTAATGTACGTCCTTGAATAAGCTCACGTTGTATATTTTTTAAAATGCTAATACCTTGAATTCGCAATAAAATACTGCCAACAACTGTCGTTAGAATGATCAAGCTCAAAGTTGCCAAAATTCCAATTTCTTTGCCAACAAAGATAAAACTAGCGATTTCGATTAAGGGAGCGCCAAAAATGACAATAACAAAAAAGCGAGGATTTATAGGGTAAGATTTGATCACATGAAAATTCCCTTTTCAAAATTTGAGGCAAAAAATTATTAAAAGTTATCCTTTTTGAACTTAAATTGGGAACTATAAAAAATATTTAAATGATAGATTCCCTATTTTACATGTTTATTGATAAATGATATTGACTGCAATGTTTATTACAGATCATCTTAGGTTTGGAGATTGACAGTGTCCATGGAATTTGACATCGTACTTGTCGTAGCTCTTGTTATTATGGTTGTCGTTTTTGTGCAGCTGCGTAATGTTTTAGGAAAACGGATTGGTTTTGAAAAGCCTCCCTTTGATCCTTATTCAGATTGCTCTAAAAAACAGGTTGAGACAGAAACGGGTGATAATATTGTTTCGTTCCCTCACCAAGTCAATTCGCAAAAGGGCGATTTTAGTGAAATTAACGCAATTGCACCTGAGGGAAGTGTTTTGAATGAAGGCTTGCGGGCTATTCGTCAGAGCGATCCTCATTTTTCTCCTCAATTTTTTATCAAGGGTGCTCAAGTTGCTTATGAAATGATTGTCACAGCTTTTGCCAAAGGTGATCGTGATCAGCTTAAAAAATTGCTTTCTCAGGATGTCTTTGAAAGTTTTTGCGCGGCTATTGAGCAACGCGAAAGAAACAGTGAAAAAGTCCAGTTCACTTTTGTTGGAATTAATAAGATCGAATTTGTTGCGGCAGCAATGCAAGAAAAAGAAGAGTTTTTAACTGTGCGTATTGTCAGTGAAATGATTTCTGTAACTTATAATGAGCAGGAAGAATGTATAGATGGTGATCCTGAAACTATTGTAGAAGTTAGAGATGTTTGGACTTTTGTTCGCAATAGTCTATCATCAGATCCCAACTGGAAGCTTTTTGCAACAGAAGATGAAAATTAAAACGCTTTTCGTCCATAAAATCATATAGATAAGATTTATAAGAGATTGAAAACTGAAATGGCTACGGGGAAATGGAGACAAAAAGGGGATCCATTAGTTTTAAAAGACCGCCTTTTATGGGAAATGGTATGTCGTACTATAATACCGCTTCATAATCAGCTTCACTCTCCTCTTCCAGAAGAGGCTGCAAATGTTGACCATGAAAACCAACGTGTAGCACAAATTTATCCATTTTTTCAGGAAAATCAACAGAGACCAATAACGGCTAAAAAAGAAAAAACGGCTAAAAAAGAAAAGGAACCTGTTGCACAGGCACATACAGATCATTCCTTCGATCGTATAGCACATCGTAAAAT
Organism: Bartonella propinqua; assembly: GCF_047263965.1. NCBI lineage: Bacteria > Pseudomonadati > Pseudomonadota > Alphaproteobacteria > Hyphomicrobiales > Bartonellaceae > Bartonella > Bartonella propinqua. The sequence continues at coordinate 270,621 of NZ_JBLEBK010000001.1, forward strand.
TGCCAAAGGTCGTTATCCTATTGATGCGCATCTTGATCTTCATGGTTATACGCAGGAGGAGGCTTACTTTTTCTTAAAAAATTTTCTAAAATCATCGCAGCAAAATGGGTTGCGCTATGTGCTCGTGATTACAGGAAAAGGTCGATCGCATGGGAGTGATGGCGTTCTGTCTCATTTTGTTCCTCATTGGTTGTCAACACCAGCTTTTCGATATTATGTGCATGAATTTGGGCAAGCTGCTCGTCAGCATGGTGGTGGTGGTGCGCTGTATGTTCGGTTGCGCCGTTCTGTATTAAGGTAAGGGTATGTTTTTTTGGTTATTTTAGATTGAGTGTTGGTTTCATCAAGAGCGATATTTTGCGAACCCTATTTTCTTGTAAGAGATGTGAAAGCAAACGATTTTTTTAGTATTTGCATTATCATTTTCAATTTTTGCGGGCAGTGATCTTTGCTGTTGCGATTTTAAGAGTTGCTGTTATTGCAAAACAGAATATGTGTGCAATCATGATCTGTATAGCAGCCACTTAGAGCATCGCAGAAATTTGGGTAAGTTCTGATTTTTCAGTAATTAAACGTTTGTTTGCAGCTTTGTATTTGATGATTTGTTACATAATCACATGTTTTATAATGTTTTTGGCAGTTGCGCTGTCAAAGTCATACAGTTTTTTGTCTTTGCTTTTTTAATCGTGGGATGTGCTGTCATTGAGGCTTATCGTTATCATTAAAAAGAACTCGAAGGAGTTAGTTTGATTTGTAAGCGATCAATTTCTGATATGTAAAATATGACAGAGATATTTTAAAAGAAGGTGAAATTTTTGAAACGAAAGCTGTGCTGATAGATTGTAATGGAATTTGTTACTGATTTTAACAGGAGCGTTATAGGTGTAAAGGAGTGAGCGAGTTGAAGGGGATGAGATAAACAAAACTGCTGAGGCTCAGTCAGTTAATGCTAAGATACAATGGTATGATAAAATTAACTTAGGATATTATAGCATTTTCTTTATTGTGAGAAATATTTATCATGTTTTTTCTTGAGAAAATTCTTGTGGCTTAAAATGATAAACTGTTGAGCAAAATTCGCATGTCACCGAAATATGTTCGTCTTTAATCATTTGGATACGTTCTTCAGAGGGAAATCCTTCTAGTATGTCTTTAATTTTTTTGCGCGAACAGGAGCATTGATTCACAAGAGAAAGAGATGTAAAAACTCTGACGCCTTGTTCATGGAAAAGGCGGAACAATAGTCGTTTGCTACCAACTTGAGGATCGGTCAATTCTGTATTTTCAATGGTTGCAGTGAGCGCTTTGGCTTCTTGCCACTGATCTTCAAGTTGGGCACGAGTTTTGGTTTCTGCTAATTTTTTATTGGATTCACATATTTTATGATGAGCTGGTGATGTTTGGGGTAAAAGTTGGGTTAAAACACCTCCGGCTCTCCAGCTTTTTTGCGGTTTTCCTTGTTGGTCGCGGTTAATCAAGATAGCGACCGCTAAACGAATATCGGTTGGGATTTGCTCTGATTGGTCAAAATAAGCACGGGAAACTTCTTGTAAATTTGATCCATCTAGTTCAACAATTCCCTGATAGCGCTGCGTATAAGTGCCTTGATCGATGGTGAAGGCTAAAGTTCCTTTGCCAAGAAGTGTTTCTGAGGATGTCTGACCATTGGCTATTGCTTGTTTTAGGTTTTCTTCATCAAAACGAGCGTAACCACGCAGACTGGAAGGAGGAGAAAAGTCGCAAACCAACATATTAACTGGTCCATTGGAGTGAGTTTGTAAAATGAACTTTCCTTTAAGTTTTAGGGAAGTACCAAGAAGAACGGTCAAAACTAAAGCTTCTGCTAAAAGGTAAGAAACAGGTTCAGGATATTGATGCCTTGTAAGAATGGAATCTAAAGTTTCCCCAAGTTGTACGGCACGCCCACGGATATCAAGTTCTTCGACTTGAAAGGGAATAACAGTATCATCTTCACTCATGTAGATGTTATGGAGAGAAGTTTTATTTTTGGCTTGTTCGTGCTTGTTGCCCATATTTTCGCCTTTTATGTTATTTGTTTTGGCAGGTTATTGTGAAGAGAAAAACGCATCTTGTAAACACCATGAAGGAACTACTTTTTAGGCATGAAGAGGATTTTTATATTAAAATGCGGTTTATTGAACGCAAAATCTATAACTTCTTGATTATGATGAATGAGACAGTGCATGAAGAAGGTGTTGGATTTAGCGTATTCATCACGGGTTCATTGGCTTGATAAGGCTTAAGGCATGAGTGATTGTGGCTACAAAGTGTTTATCCTAAAAACTCCACGTGTCTATAATGATGTAATCGATATCTTCGGCAGTTTTTAGGGATTATTTGTGCGTGTAATATTTACTTTGTGTGTGTGCTGCCAGATTAACATTTTGCCTGTGATTCAGATCAAGTTGCAAATGAAAATTAAGGAAAGTTTGCTGTGTTTATCAAGGGGTGGATGACATTATTGCCATCTTTTATCCAAGAAAATATTTTCTAACAGTATGTCTGCAATGTTCTTTATAGGTGCTAAAGCTTGGCAAAGATATATGATCTGTAAAATTGTTAATGACGAAAATTTTGAACATACTGCGTTCATTTCAATAGCGTGTGATATTTGAACCCGTAGAATAATGTACTTCATAAAAAGTGATAATATTTGTGCAATATCTGGGAGATTTTACAGTGCGCGGACTGCTTTTTTTGAAGTAATTAATGAGTAATGTTTTCATCAAACGAAACATATTTATATTTTTATTAAATGAAGCACGTGCGTGTAGATAATTTTCCGAAAATCATCGTTAATATTTTTCTAACAAAATATTATGAATTTTTTGCGCTGAAATTCATTTCGAGGTGCTTTGCATAAGAGGAGCGCGCGCTTTACGGGCAAATAGATAAATGAGTGAAGTGATAAGGATTTATTTATCATGATATTACATTTGTCGTTCTTTGTTTGTTTGTGAAAGATAGGAAATTGCTTTTTCAATACGATATAAGCTTTCATCTATTTCTTCTTCAGTGATGATAAGGGGAGGTAATAAACGCACTACGTTATTGTTGGCACCAACACTCAAAATATATTCATTTTCCAATGCGTTAATGACAACATGAGAGGGGATGACACATTGAATCCCTACCATAAGACCTATGCCCTGAACTGCACAGATAATGTCGGGGTAAGTATTTAAAATTGTCGAGAGCCCACTTTTTAGCTTATACCCCATGCGCTGAACATGGTGGAGAAAGTCTGGTTCTAATATGATATCAAGAACACTGTTGCCTACAGCCATACCGAGAAGATTTCCTCCAAAGGTTGAGCCGTGAGTTCCTAGTGTCATACTTTTTGCAGCTTTATCTGTTGCAAGGCAAGCTCCTAACGGAAATCCACCACCCAATCCCTTTGCGAGGGTAAGAATATCAGGTACGATATCGCTCCACTCATAAGCAAAAAACTTCCCCGTCCGTCCAATGCCAGTTTGGACTTCATCCAAAATCAACAAAAGATTATTATCATCACATATTTTGCGCAAAAGCTTTAAATTTTCATAAGATACCGTTCGTATTCCTCCTTCTCCTTGAATAGGTTCAATAAGGATGGCTGCGGTATTTTTATTGATAGCGTTATGTAAAGCAATTTCATCACAAAAGGGAATTTGAATAAATCCACCAGCTTTAGGTCCAAAGCCTTCAAGATATTCTTTTTGCCCAGTAGCAGCAAGCGTTGCAAGTGTGCGTCCGTGAAATGCTCCTTCAAAAGTAATAATTTCAACACGTGTTGGATGACCGGATGCATGATGATAGTGACGAGCAGTTTTAAATGCACATTCCAGTGCCTCGGCACCAGAATTGCAGAAAAAGACCTTATCAGCAAAGCTGTTTGCACAAAGTCGTGCAGCAAGAGTTTCTTGTTCAGGTGATTGAAAAAGATTGGAGACATGCCACAGCTTTTCAGCTTGTGTTTTAAGCGTATCAACCAATTTGGGGTGTGCGTATCCTAATGCATTGACGGCAATACCAGATGTACAGTCAAGATAACGCTCTCCTTTATCGGAAATAAGCCATACACCGTCACCTTGCTTAAAATGTAAATGACGTCGAGCAAAACACTGGTAAAGTGGGTGTGTAGCGATGGTATTCATCATTATTTCCTTTATGTTGTGAGTTTTGCAATGCCACCAATAAAACTGTGCTGCGTCTCTCAATACAGTATAGCAGCGTTTTATTACGATAAATTATCGATATAAATGATTGCATTGATTGACAAAAAGTCAATAAAAGTTCTGAAAGGGGTATATTTGTATAAAAAAATCTTGAATAAAAGGAACAATTTTATCTATGATTGATTCGCAAGTTGGGGAAAACATCCTAAATAGACCTTTTAAAAGGGAAAGACACTTGTCATTGAGTCAGTGCATATTGTAGTTTAAATCGGCAAGCGAAATTGTATTTCGGTTCGTAAATTCCACAGGTTGAGTGAAGTTTTTTGTGCTCGGGTAGGGTATAAGAATTTTTCATTCAGCTTATTTGAGAATATGATTGAAATATTTGAAAGGTGCAATAGAGCGCATCTCGATGAGGTGATTGGAATGGAGTGCTGGTATGAGTTGGACATGTGAACGTGTTGAACTTCTTAAGAAGTTTTGGAGTGAAGGTTTAAGTGCAAGTCAGATTGCAGCTCAGTTGGGTGGAGTGAGTAGGAATGCAGTGATTGGTAAAGTGCATCGGCTAAAGCTACCAGGACGTGGTAAAACAGCGCCAGTGGTGTCACGTGCGCAAAAGGCATCTGCAAGTGTTAGTCCATCGGTTTCGCGGATGCATCGCACTGCATCGACGGTATTACCAACGAATGCTGCTTCTTGCAGTGTTGGAGCGACAGCTTTAAAGATGGAATTTGTCGCTGAGGAAGTAACAGAAATTGATGTATCTGCAAAATCAGACGTAGTTGTACCTATGTCTCGCCATCTTAGTCTTTTGCAGTTAAGTGAAAATACATGTAGATGGCCAGTCGGAGATCCTTTGTCACCAGATTTTCATTTCTGTGGTGCCGATTCTGGTGAAAATAGTTCTTATTGTGCCTTTCATGCAAAAATAGCATTTCAGCCAATATCTGAAAGACGGCGGATAAGAGTGTAGTATTTATTGCTGTAGCTTTTATACTTTATCATTTAGGTCTCAAGTTTAAATATATATATCCGCTATGAAAGGGGATTTTTGCGAGAATATTTCGTTAGTGAGCTTAAAGATTATTCTCAGCGAGGGGCTTTTTATTCAAATTTTATCTCTTGATGTTACTGTATGATGGTGTGTTATTGGATATTTCCTTTGTTATTATAGCCTTTTCGATTTTCGGTAAAATTTCTTTTTGGTAAATTTGCCATGTTAAAGTGCCAACATGTTTAGCAATGATGATGCTGTTTTTATTCAAAAGAAAGGTTTCAGGTGGTCCATATACACCCCAGTTTATGGCTGTACGTCCCGAAATATCAAAGCCAATAAATTTGAAAGGGTTCCCAAAATTTTTTAGAAAACGTTGGGCATTTTCTTTGTTATCCTTGTAGTTAATTCCAATAAGGTCAAAGCGTTTATCTTGTGCAATTTTCATAAGAAGAGAGTGCTCTTCGCGACAAGGTAGACACCAAGAGCCCCAAAAATTGACCAATGTTACACGCCCTTTAAACTGTTCTGAATCTAAATAATTTTCATTGTCAAGTAAGGGAAGATAGGTTTTGGGGACGGGTTTTTCAGTTAGTGTGTTTGGGATAAGAGAAGTGTTGCTGAAATATTTGCTGTCCATGAGACCGAAGAAAAAAATCATAAGAAGGAAAAAAAGTAAAAATGGTCCAAAAAAGCTGAAAAAAACAGGAAAAGATACGTTTTTTTTAGGTGTTTGAGGAGTGCGTTTCATTGTACTTTTCTTTTTGGAATAATTCTTTTTCTTTTAACTGTTGTAGAGTTTTTTTTTGGTGTACGCTTTTGCGAAGAATATGCCCAATAAGGCAAAGAAGAGAAATTGCAGAAAGTATGTAGCTCAAAACAACAATTTGCTCGTGGCGAAGAGTGCCAAGGAAAAAATCAATTTGCTGAGACAGATTCCCTAAAAACCCATTCTGGGTACCATTTAGGTTGAACATGACGAAGAATCCTGATGTCGTGCGCGACGTGCTTCTTTGATCTGAAGTGCTTGGATATGACGATTGACGATTTCGTTTCGCATAGCCATTAAATATAACAAAATAAACGTAAAGGTAAAACAAAATATCATTGTTATGAGTGGCCATAACATAGCACTATCGATTGTTGTGCCTCCTGAACGTAAAAGCGATGCTGATTGATGGAGTGTGTTCCACCAGTTAACGGAAAATTTGATAATAGGAATATTCACAAATCCCACCAATATCAAAATTGCTGTAGCACGCGCAGCTTTTTTTTGGTTATCAAAAGCGCGAGCAAGCATAACAATGGCGAGGTAGATAAAAAATAGGATAAAAACCGATGTTAGTCGTGCATCCCACACCCACCATGTTCCCCATGTAGGACGTCCCCAAAGTGCTCCTGTCATTAGAGCTAAGGCTGTGAAAATTGTGCCGATAGGCGCACCACATTTAAGTGCTATATCAGCGAGAGGATGCTTCCAAATCAGAGTTCCTAGTGCGGCAGTGCACATCACCACGTAACAAAATGTAGATAACCATGCAAATGGTACATGAAGATACATGATCTTAACAGTCATACCTTGTTGATAGTCATCAGGGGAGTGCATAATAAGAGTAAGCCCTAAGAGAAGAAAACACAATGTTATGGTGGTTAACCAAGGCAAAACAACACCACTTATTTCCATGAAACGGGTTAAGCTTGCAGGAAATGATTCCATTTTATGTGTGTGAGATATTTTATCCATAAGTTTATATAATAGGTAGACTTTAGCTGTACAGCAAATTATCTTTTACTATTCTGATAAATATTTGAGTGTTATAGCTGCAACAAAAGAGCTAAGAAGACTCAAAATGAGCGAAAAAGCGGCGAGAAGAGCCAAGGCAGTAAGAAAAGGGACATTTGGATTTGTTGGAGCTGCAGCAGCCACAATACCAAAAATCATGATTGGAATTACCCATGGTAGAATGATAATAAAAATGAGAAGAGTGCTGTGCAATAATGATGTCGCTAATGCTGCTCCAACAGCACCAATAAAAATGATGGCTGGTGTTCCACATAAAAGAGTGAGTATTGTTGTCAAAGTTGTCACTGTATCTAAATGAAGCATCAATGCTAAAATAGGTGTAACAAAAATAAGGGGCAGCATAGTTCCTACCCAATGGGCAAGGCACTTGGTAAACACAATCAGCGTTAGACTTTGTCTTTGTCCCGAGAGAATGAATTGGTCAAGATTTCCGTCATCGTGATCGGTTTGAAAAAGTTTATTTAGATTAAGGAGTCCAGCAAGAAGGGCTCCAAACCATAACATGCCTGGACCTATTCGTGCGAGGGTTTTCGGATCTGGTCCAATGGCGAAGGGGGTTATGACAATAACCGCGATGAAAAATAAAAGTCCTGTTAACGAGGAAGCTTGTGGCGATAAGGTTAACCTAAGATCACGCCAAAATAGCACTTTCATTTTATTCTCTCCCAAGAGGTAGAAAATTTTCTAGAATAATCTCATGGTTTTTTGGGGTGGGGAGTGGTATATGGGTTGCAGCGATAATCATGCCGCCTTGGTTTAAATGGTGCTGGAAAAGATCGGCAAGGATAGTTTGAGCTTGACTATCAAGTCCAACTATCGGTTCATCTAAAATCCAAATAGGGCGATAAGATAGCAAAAGGCGGGCAATGGCAACACGTCTTTTTTGTCCAGTTGATAAAACTTTAAAGGGTAAATGTCCAAGATCAGCAAGACCAATGTCTGCAAGGGCTTCATGGGGATGGCGCATATGTTGCCCATAAAATGCTGACCAAAATTGTAAATTATCAATAACTGATAAGGGAGATTTCATGGCATTTTGATGTCCTAAATAATGACATGCAGTTGCCACGGGGTATGTGTGTTCGTGGTCTTTCAATATTACATAACCTTCAGTAGCTTCAAGAAAGCCAGCAATGATTCGAAGTAAGGTAGATTTTCCGATACCATTCGAACCTGTGATTGTCATAAGTTGCTGGGGAAATAAACAAAAAGAAAGACCTTGAAATAAAATTTCTTCGCCTCTCTGTGCTGCTAAATTTTTACCCAATAATATCATATGGATTGCCTAGTTTTGCCATTGTTTGTGTAATCTTTATTGCATTATAAGACAAAAAACACGTTTTTTATGTAATTGTGCCTAGAATAGTTCTAGAAATAGTTCTATAAGCCATGTTGCACCAGCAACGAATGGAGAATGGTTTTTGGCGCTGATTTTCGAATTTGCCTATGAGAGAGGGCGGAAGGAGAAAATGAAAAGTAGGGGGTGGCTACGTTTGCGCGCAAGCTGCGATCTTGACTCGCAGGTTGTTCATTCTGGGAAATCGGATAATTTTTAGTATGAGGGTGGGCAGTCATGTCTCAAATTGATAGCTTTAATTGTTGCAAAACTTTAGATATTGATGGCAAAGAATACACTTATTATAGTTTGATTGAAGCGGAAAAAAATGGGCTCCATGGTGTTTCTCGTTTGCCGTTTTCAATGAAAGTTATTCTCGAAAATTTATTACGATTCGAAGATGGTCGCACAGTTAAGAGAGAAGATATTTTAAACGTTGCTAAATGGCTAAATGATAAAGGCAGCGCTGGTGCAGAAATCGCCTATCGCCCTGCACGCGTTCTCATGCAAGATTTTACAGGTGTTCCTGCAGTTGTTGATCTTTCCGCAATGCGGGATGCTATGGTTAAACTTGGGGGTGATGCTGAAAAAATCAATCCTCTCATCCCCGTCGATTTAGTCATTGACCACTCAATTATCGTTGATAATTTTGGCAATCCTATGGCTTTTAAGGAAAATGTTGAGTATGAATATGAGCGCAATAGTGAGCGCTATCGTTTCTTGAAGTGGGGGCAGCAAGCTTTTCAAAATTTTCGCGTTGTTCCTCCAGGCACGGGAATTTGCCATCAGGTTAATCTGGAATATTTAGCACAATGTGTGTGGATGAAGGATGAAGAAGGACGTCGGACGATTTATCCTGATACTTGTGTGGGCACTGATTCGCATACGACTATGGTGAACGGTTTGGGTGTTTTGGGATGGGGTGTTGGTGGTATTGAAGCAGAAGCAGCAATGTTAGGACAGCCTGTTTCTATGTTATTACCTGAAGTTATTGGCTTTCGTTTAACAGGTAAGCTTAAAGAGGGTGTGACTGCTACTGATTTAGTGTTGATGGTGACGCAAATGTTACGCAAGAAGGGCGTCGTCGGTAAATTTGTTGAGTTTTTTGGCTCTGGTTTGGAACATATGACGCTTGCTGATCGAGCGACAATTGCGAATATGGCACCTGAATATGGGGCAACATGTGGTTTTTTCCCAATTGATAAAGAAACTGTGCGTTATCTCAATATGACAGGGCGCGATGAACATCAGATTGCTTTAGTGGAAGCTTATTCTAAAGTCCAAGGGATGTGGCATGATGAAATGGTTGCCGATCCCATTTTTAGCGATACAATTGAATTGGATATGGGAAGTGTTGTGTCTTCTATGGCGGGTCCTAAGCGCCCTGAAGGGCGTATTGCATTGGAAAATGTTGGGCAGGGTTTTGAAGAGGCATTGGTTAATGACTATAAGAAGACTGTTGGGCAAGATGATCGTCATCACGCTGAAAATGAGGAATACGATCTTGGTCACGGCGATGTGGTGATTGCTGCGATTACTTCCTGCACGAATACATCAAACCCGAGTGTCCTTATTGCTGCAGGGCTTTTGGCACGGAATGCTGTGGCAAAAGGTCTCAAGAGCAAACCATGGGTTAAGACTTCTCTTGCACCTGGTTCGCAAGTTGTTGAAGCCTATCTTCTCAATTCGGGTCTCCAAAAAGATTTGGATACGCTAGGATTTAACGTGGTAGGTTTTGGATGCACAACGTGTATTGGGAATTCTGGTCCTTTGTTACCAATTATTTCTAAAACAATTAATGATAATGGTTTAATTGCTGCTGCAGTTCTTTCAGGAAATCGTAACTTTGAAGGGCGTGTATCGCCCGATGTGCAAGCGAATTATTTAGCTTCGCCGCCGTTGGTTGTTGCGCACGCTTTAGCTGGAACAGTGCGTAAAGATTTAACCAAGGAACCTCTTGGTGAAGGTTCAGATGGTCAACCAGTGTATTTGAAAGATATTTGGCCAACTTCTGAAGAAATACAGGAATTTATTGAAAAGAACGTTACACGTAAGATTTTTGTTGAAAAATATGCAGATGTATTTAAGGGAGATGAAAATTGGCAAAAAGTTCAGGTTCCCACGGGTGTAACCTATTCTTGGGATGAGCAATCAACCTATGTGCGTAATCCGCCTTATTTCGATGGCATGCAGAAGATTCCTAATGTTTTATCAGATATTAAGGATGCGCGGATTTTGGGTTTGTTTGGTGATAAAATTACGACGGATCATATTTCTCCTGCTGGTTCCATTAAAATTGATTCTCCTGCTGGGAAGTATTTAACTGATCATGGTGTTCAAGCGGCTGATTTTAACCAATACGGCACTCGTCGTGGGAATCATGAAGTTATGATGCGTGGAACCTTTGCTAATATTCGCATTCGTAACTTCATGTTAGGAGAAAATGGTCGTGAAGGAGGCTATACAGTTCATTATCCGTCCGGAAAGGAACAGGCAATTTATGATGCAGCGATGATGTATAAGCGGGAAGGCGTTCCGCTCGTTGTTTTTGCTGGTATTGAGTATGGTAATGGATCTTCCCGTGATTGGGCGGCTAAGGGTACCAATCTTCTTGGTGTAAAGGCAGTGATTGCTCAGTCTTTTGAGCGGATTCATCGCTCTAATCTTGTCGGTATGGGAATTGTTCCTTTTGTATTTGAGGCTGGTGCAAGTTGGCAATCTTTTGGCTTAAGAGGAGATGAAAAGGTAACAATTGAAGGAATTCATGATTTAAAGCCTCGTCAAAAGACTGTAGCCATAATCACTTTTTCTGATGGAAGAGTGCAAACAATTCCATTATTGTGCCGTGTCGATACTGAAGATGAGTTAGATTATTTGCATCACGGTGGTATTTTGCAGTATGTTTTGCGTAATTTAGCCGTTTAAATTGCATTTGTCTGCTTTGGGAGGATTTTGAATTATTCAATTGAGTATAGAGGCGTTGGATTGCAGATTTTTTTATGCTCATTTTTGAGAATTCGATTGACGTTGGTTTTAAGGTTGCGTTATAAGTCCGTTTGGTTATCAATAGCTCGATAGTTGGGTTTAAATTTGTTTGTGTTGGTAGAGATATCACTGAGGATGTTTTTACCAATGAGTTGAAAGAAAGAGATATTTATGGCGAATACACCTTCGGCTCAAAAGGCGGTGCGTAAAGTTATTGCGCGTACGCAAGTCAATAGAGCCCGCCGTTCACGTGTTCGTACCTTTATGCGTAAATTTGATGATGCTTTAGCTGGTGGTGATAGGGCATCTGCGGAAGCAGCATTTAGGGATTTTGAGCCTGAAATTATGCGTGCGGTTTCTAAAGGAGTTTTTCATAAAAATGCTGCGGCGCGGAAAGTATCGCGTTTAGCGAAACGCTTGAAGGCTCTTAGCGCGTAAGCTTTTTTCATTTAATTGTTAATAGAAATTAGGTTAGCATCTATATTAGGTGCTAACTTTTTTCTTTCTAAAAATCTTATACCTTTTAGGGGTATGGGAGAGATTCTTCCTGTTAAAAAGCAGAGTAAATTTGCGGAATTTTGATGGTTATCCACAAGCTCTGTGGATTTTTGCAGAGTCTTTTTTGTCAAGCTTTTTTTATTTTTTTTTTTGATCCGCATAAATTCTTTATTATTGGTAAATTTAGAGAAAAAAAAGTGAATTGAATCAATTATTTTTCTCGTCTTTATGTTTATATTTGCAAGTTTTTAGAGGTTTTTGATTTTATTTTGACCTCTTGCATTTCCCCTCTGCAGTTTTGTATGGTTCTTATGAAGATTGAAAATACACAAGGTTCGTATCGGCTCATTATTCTGTATTGAAATGTAGAATGCTTTTTACGGATTATATGAAGCTTTATGTTAAAAAGGTTCTGTGATGTGTTTTTTAATTTTCTTGATTGATATGTTTTCTGTTTTGAAGAACGTATTGTGCCATTAGTACAAGTAAATCTTATTGGTCATCTTTATTAGTTGGATTGTAATGAGGCTATCCTAGGGGGGGATATCTTATTTGGGGTAGGGCGTCCTTACCTTCGCTAAAGCAATTTTAGCTGTTTGGTGGGACAAAGTTTTGGTTTTTATCGGGATGAAAGATGGTGGATAAATTGAACTCTAAAGCTAGTTCCTTTAAAAGGGTTTCGGTGAATATCCTGTCGGCAGAGAGAATAATAAATAATAAGATGACGGATATAGGTGGGGCTGTTAGTGCAAATGCTTTTGCAGAACATCCGATTATCTCAGAGGAGGAAGGTGCAGCGGCTTTCGCACGTGTAATGGCGCAATTAAAAGCGCAGGTTGGTATCGAGGCTTATACAAGTTGGTTTGGTCGTTTAAAGCTTGCTGAATATAACCGTAATCTTATAAAGCTTTCTGTTCCTACAGCGTTTTTGCGTTCGTGGATTAATAATCACTATGGTTCTCTTTTGACCAGTTTATGGAAACAAGAAAATTCAGCGATTCTTCGTGTTGAAGTTATTGTTCGCGGTATGAAGCGTGTTTCGAAAGGCGTTGCGTGTGCAACAAGTGCAGACCCTGTTGTTGTTCCTGAGGAGCAGACGACCTCATCTTGCGCTGAAAGCTATGCAGAGTATTCGGGAAAGAGCGTTCAGGCGGGTATCTTTGGTTCGCCACTTGATTCTCGCTATACTTTTGAAAATTTTGTTGAAGGTTCTTCTAATCGTGTTGCTTTAGCTGCAGCGCGTTCGATTGCAGAGGGGCATAAAAGTGCTTTGCGATTTAATCCTCTTTTTATTCACGCATCTGTTGGTTTAGGAAAAACACATTTGCTTCAAGCTACTGCAGCTGCTGCGCTGAGTCGTTTAATGCCTGCGCGGGTTATTTATTTGACTGCTGAATATTTTATGTGGCGTTTTGCAACGGCTATTCGTGATAATGATGCTCTTTCTTTTAAAGAACAGCTTCGCGATATTGATCTTTTAATTATTGATGATATGCAATTTTTGCAAGGAAAGTCGATACAGCATGAGTTTTGTCATTTACTTAATATGTTGCTTGATAGTGCAAAACAAGTTGTTGTCGCTGCAGATCGTCCGCCAGCAGAATTAGAATCGCTTGATCTTCGGGTTCGCTCTCGTCTTCAAGGTGGGGTATCCCTTGAAATTGAAGCGCCAGATTATGAAATGCGCTTGCAAATGTTGCGTCAACGGTTAAAAGTAGCGCAACAAGATGATAATATGGTTGCAATTTCTGATGATGTTTTGGAATATATTGCTAAGACAGTTTTGGGATCAGGGCGTGATATTGAAGGGGCATTTAATCAGTTATTATTTCGTCAGTCTTTCGAATCTGATTTATCTTTAGAGCGGATTGATGAGTTATTGGGTCACTTGACACGTTCAGGCGAGCCTAAGCGTATTAGAATCGAAGAAATTCAGCGTACGGTTGCACGTCATTATAATGTCTCTAAGCAGGATTTGTTATCTAATCGTCGAACGCGTACAGTTGTAAAGCCCCGACAAGTGGCTATGTATTTGGCAAAAATGTTGACACCTCGCTCATTACCAGAGATTGGGCGTCGTTTTGGAGGTCGTGACCACACGACAGTTTTGCATGCTGTGCGTAAGATTGAAGATTTGGTTTGTGATGATCAGACATTAGCAAAAGAGCTTGAGCTGCTGAAGAGGTTGATCGGAGAGCAGGCTGTATAATCAGGCTGTATAATATTGGTAGTTTCTTTTCTGTTTGTTGGAAGTGTTGGAGTGAGATTAAAGGGGGGGGCTATTTTCTGTGTGCAGTAGTTACTTGCCATTTGAAGAGAGGTTGAATAAAGTTCTATAAGTGATTCTTTTGAGTAATTTGTTGTCTTTTAATATAGAGAATCTTTATAGTGCTTAGTAAATTATAACGGGGATTTTTATGCGTATTGCAGTTGATCGCAGTCAATTTCTCAAGTCTCTTGGTCGCGTTCACCGTGTGGTTGAGCGTCGTAATACTGTTCCTATTTTGTCGAATGTTTTAATTGATGCAGAAAATGGCGGTGTGCAATTAAAAGCAACAGATCTTGATTTAGAGGTTACGGAATCTTTTGTTGCCAATGTTGAGCAAGCAGGAGCAACAACTGTTCCTGCGCATTTGTTGTATGAAATAGTTCGAAAACTTCCTGATGGCAGTGAGATTATATTATCAGTTGATGTACAACAAGCTGGTAAAATGTCTATTGTTTCTGGTTGTGCTAACTTTCAGCTTCAATGTCTTCCTAAAGAAGATTTTCCAGAGTCGCTTCCAGGTCAATTTGGTTATTGTTTTTCTTTATCAGCATCAAGTTTGAAGCATTTGCTTGATTGTACGCAATTTGCTATTTCTACCGAAGAAACGCGTTATTATCTTAATGGTATTTATTTTCATGTAATTGATGATGGTGTTTTGAAGCTGCGTTTAGTTGCTACTGATGGTCATCGTCTGGCACAAGTTGATATGAAGGCTCCTGCAGGGGTTGATGGTATGCCAGGTATCATTATTCCTCGTAAAGCTGTAGGGGAGTTGCAGAAACTTCTTTCTGAGGAAATCGATGGTGATGTACGTATAGAGCTCTCAGAAACAAAAATTTGTTTTTCCGTAGGGTCTTTAGTTTTTACATCAAAGTTGATTGATGGAACATTTCCAGAGTATCAACGTGTTATTCCTCTTGGAAATGATAAGGAATTGGTTGTCAATAGACAAGATTTTTCTTCTGCGGTTGATCGTGTTTCAACGATTTCGAGTGATCGTGGGCGTGCGGTGAAGTTGATGATTAAACAGGGACAATTAAGGCTTGTTGTTAATAATCCTGATTCTGGGAGCGCAGAAGATCAATTAGCCGTAACTTATGCATCTGATCCGCTTGAAATAGGGTTTAATTCACGGTATCTTTTAGATATTGCTGGGCAGCTTTCGAGCGATGAGATGGTTTTTATGCTAGCTGAGGCGGGGGCTCCTGCTTTGATTCGTGATAATGGCGATGCAGATGCGCTTTATGTGCTGATGCCTATTCGCGTTTAAGAGCGGTTGTTTTGCAGTGCATGGTTGGTTATGTGCACAAAGTAGCAGTGAGGCAGCTAAGGTTAGCGCATTATCGTAATTATGATTCCTTTAATATTCATTTTTCAGGTCAGCATGTGGTTTTTACTGGTCATAACGGTGCTGGTAAAACTAATCTTTTAGAAGCGTTGTCTTTTCTTTCTCCTGGTCGTGGTTTACGGCGCGCAGCTTATTCTGATATTAGTTTTTCGAAGAGTGGAGGTGCAGGGTTTGTTGTGTTTGCTCGCCTTGAATGCGCTCTTTATGGTGAAGTGAATATTGGTACAGCTTTGGAAATTGGCGATAATAGTCGAAAAGTCCATATCAATGGTGTAAATGAGACAGGCGATTGTTTAACAGATTACTGTCATATTAGTGTATTGACTCCCTCTATGGATGGGCTTTTTACAGGTGCTTCGCTTGAGCGTCGTCGTTTTTTGGATCGTATGGTTTTGGCTATTGATCCTTTGCATGGTCGCCGCATCGCAGATTATGACAAGGTTATGCGCGCACGTAATCGTTTATTTTTGGATGGAAGTGAAGATCGTGCTTGGTTTGATGCTTTAGAAATGCAGATGGCAGAACTTGCAACAGCTATTGCTGCCGCACGTGTTGATGTTATTCGACTTTTGAATGATATGTTTGTACAAACATCAGTTGATACACCTTTTCCACGAGCTTTTTTGCAAATTGATGGTTTTGTAGAAACAGCTCTTAGTAATGTATCAGCGGTTGAAGTTGAAGAGCAATTTTGTGATAGGTTGCGACGTAACCGTGCAATAGATCGTGCTGCTGGACGAACATTAGAAGGACCACATCGTACGGATTTACAAGTTTTTTATGCTGATAAAAATATGCCTGCAATATCTTGCTCAACAGGTGAACAGAAAGCTCTGTTGATAGGTTTGGTTTTGTGTCATGCGCGTTTAACAGGCATGATGTCGGATAAGGCACCTATTCTTCTTCTTGATGAAATGGCTGCCCATCTTGATTCTCATAGGCGTGCTGCTTTGTTTGATATTCTTGATGACTTAGGTGGGCAAACATTTATGACAGGAACAGATCGCGTTTTATTTGACGCCTTAAAAGGAAGAGCAGAATTTTTTGAAATTAAAGCTGGATCTTTATTGCAGTAAAAGCATGATAAAAGGTTTTTATAAGGTTATGACTAAGAAAAGAGACTCATTATGTCTACTATTATAACAGTTTTAAATGGTCCTAATTTAAATTTTCTTGGTAAACGCGAACCAGAAATTTATGGCACTGAAACTTTGGAGGCAATTGAGCGGCTCTGCAGGGAATATGCAGCAAAGCTTGATGTCACACTGCGCTTTTATCAAAGTAACTATGAGGGACAATTGATAGAATGGATACAAGAAGCGATTGGGGTAAGTGCTGGATTAATCATCAATCCAGCTGCTTATAGCCATACATCTGTTGCGATTCTTGATGCGTTAAAAATATTTACAGGTCCCATAGTAGAAGTTCATTTGTCCAATATTTATCAGCGTGAAGATTTTCGTCATCAGTCTTATACTGCTGTGGGTGCGGATGCGGTTATTGCTGGGTGTGGTAGTGAAGGGTATTGGTTTGCGCTTGAATATATTATTAAGCGGCTTAAATTTGGCATAAGGGAGACAAAAAATATATAATACCAATGAAGGGGTTTTAATTTACTTGATAATTCTTTTTAAATAAGTAAGCATAATGTATATGGTGTTGTTGGTTTTTTGATGATAATTTCCAATATATTATGATGGGGCAGTAGAATGATAGATTTTTTAAAACGGATGAATATGCTCGTGATTTTGGGAATTGCGTTGCTTTTATCTGGTTGTAAAATTGATGTTCTTCAGCCGTCAGGGTATGTTGCGCGTCAACAGCTTATTTTGATTATTACGTGCGTTGTCGTGATGCTGTGTGTTGTGATCCCAGTGATGATTGCAGTGGTTGTTTTAGCCATAAAATATCGCGCATCTAATACGGCAGAAGAATATTTACCTGATTGGGGGCATTCAAATAAACTTGAAGCATTTATGTGGGGTGTTCCAATTATCATTGTAACAATTTTAGGTTCATTAACGGCTTATTATACTTATAAGCTTGAACCTGCGAAGTCACTTCCAGTAGATGTTGTTGGTGAAGAAAAGCCATTACAAGTAGATGTTGTGGCTCTCGATTGGAAGTGGCTATTCATTTATCCTGAGTACAATGTTGCATCAATCAATGAAATTTATGCGCCTAAAGGTCGTCAGGTTTTGTTGCAGTTGACATCAGAGAGTTCTGTGAATGCCTTTTGGGTACCAAAATTAGGTACGGTTCTTTATGTTATGCCGCAAATGAATTCTAAATTGCATTTGGTGGCTGATGAGCAAGGAGTATTCAAAGGAAGCTCGGCAAATTACAGCGGTGATGGTTTTGCAGGTATGCGGTTTTTATGGCATTCTGTATCTTCGCAGGAATTTGACAATTGGATTGCTAAAGCTCGTGCTAATGGTCAAAGACTGGATCGCGCGTCTTATCGTCAACTTTCCATTGCGCCTCGTATGGGGGAAGTTGCTGCAAAGGAAAAGGATGCGAGGGTTCGTTATTTTGCACCTGTTGAGAAGCGGCTTTACTACCGGATTGTCAATCGGTGTGTTGATGAAAATACAGTGTGTAATGAAGACTTGATGAAGCGCGCTGCGGCTCAAACACTTTGGGGTGCGCTTTGTTCTGTTTTTGATCCTGGTATTATTTAGAGCATCAATCGAGAAAGAATCCTTTTTAAAATAAGGTTTCTTTAAAACTGAAATTCATTTGATATGGGTTGAGAAATGTTTGGAAGACTTACAGATCCTACGGCTGGTGCTTTTCATGCACTTACACATGAGCCAATTGTTTTATACACATGTATTGCGATTGTTTTTGGTGGCTTAGTTGCTGTTATTGCTTTGACAGTGCTTGGATGGTGGGGAGTTTTATGGCGAGACTGGATTACAACAGTTGACCATAAACGCATCGGTATTATGTATATTATTCTAGGCATTATTATGCTTGTTCGTGGTTTTGCTGATGCAATTATGATGCGAACACACCAAGCTTTTGCTCTTGGGAGTGAAACGGCAGGTTATTTGCCGCCTGAGCATTTTGATCAGATTTTTTCAGCTCATGGTGTCATTATGATTTTCTTTATGGCAACGCCGATTTTATTTGGTCTTTTCAATTATCTTGTACCGCTTCAAATTGGTGCTCGCGATGTTGCATTTCCATTTGCGAATAATCTTGGGTTTTGGATTACAGCTGCGGCGGCGATATTGATTAATGTATCACTGGGTGTTGGTAATTTTGGTCGTGGTGGTTGGTTGATGTATCCACCTTTTTCAGAGTTGCAAAATAGTCCAGATACAGGGGTTGATTATTATTTGTGGTCGCTTCAGCTTTCTGGTATTGCAACGACAATGGGAGCAATTAATTTTGTTGCGACCATCATTAAAATGCGTGCTCCTGGAATGACGATGATGAAAATGCCTGTCTTTTGTTGGAGCGCTTTTGTCAGTAATATTCTTATTTTAGTTATTTATCCTGTCTTGGCTGTAGCATTTGCATTATTGGCATGTGATCGTTATTTGAATATGAATTTTTTTACCAATGTTGCTGGCGGCAATCCAATGGTATGGATTAATTACGTTTGGATTTTTGGTCATCCTGAAGTTTATGTTCTCGTTGTTCCTGCTTTTGGGATTGTTTCCGAAATTGTGTCAACTTTTTCTTCAAAACGCCTCTTTGGTTATACTTCAATGGTATGGGCAATAGTGGTTATTTTGATTCTTTCGCTTCTTGTTTGGGGACATCATTTCTTTACAATGGGTGGGGGTGAAGCTGTGAATACTTTTTTTGGTGTCGCAACGATGATCATTGCAGTTCCAACAGGTGTTAAAGTCTTTAATTGGTTGCTGACTATGTATAAAGGTCGGATTCGTTTTGAGCCTCCAATGCTTTGGTGTATGGGGATGATATTTACGTTCGTTGGTGGAGGATTAACAGGTGTTTTGATGGCAATTGTTCCTGCTGATTGGCAGTTTCATAATTCTCTGTTTTTAATAGCTCATTTTCATCATACAATTATTGGAGGGGTTGTCTTTGCTTATTTGGGTGGGTTAGCTTTTTGGTTTCCAAAAGTTTTTGGCTTTAAACCAAACCGTATATTAGGCATTGCATCTTGTTGGTGCTGGTTTATTGGTTTTTATCTTGCTTTCTTCCCAGTTTATGCGCTTGGTTTGATGGGGGCTACGCGCCGACTTCAACATTATACTGAACCTAGTTGGCAGCCAATGTTTATTATTGCGGCAATGGGTGCTGTTATTATCCTCTTTGGGATTGTTTGTTTTGTGCTGCAAATTGTTTTAGCTATTTGGTATGGTATTAAGCATAAAGGGTGCTTGCCAGTAACGTTGAATGATCCTTGGGGTGATGCACGTACACTTGAGTGGTCTGTTTCTTCACCTCCTCCTTCTTATAATTTTGCAACACTTCCAGAAGTGCGGACTGAGGATGCTTATTGGGATATGAAAAAAAGTGGGTATCAGCGTCCGACAAGTGGATTTACAAAAATCCATATGCCATCAAATACGTCAGCTGGAATTGTTGCAGGTTTTTTCTCATTAATCGTTGGTTTTGCTCTTGTTTGGCATATTTGGTGGCTTACTGTGGTTGGGTTAATTGGTTTCATTGTGACGATCATTTGCCATTCATTAATGGGCGATCATCATGGTTATTATATTTCATCTGAAGAGGTGCAGAAGACGGAAGATATCTTCACGGCTGTTCTTAAAGAACAAGGAGTGAAAGCATGAGTATGAGTGCGGTGACAACAAATAACACTGATACGGATGAGCATCATCACGACAATAGTTCGACAATGATATTTGGTTTTTGGGTTTATATTCTTTCAGATTTAATCCTGTTCTCAACACTTTTTTCAAGTTTTGCAGTTTTTTCTGCTGCTTATGGTGGGGGAAAAGCGGGCAATGAGTTTATAAATTTAAACTTTGTTTTGGTTGAGACTGCCATTTTATTGTTATCATCGATTACGTATGGGATCACTATGATACAAGTCCATAAGAAGAACCTTATTGGTGTATATTCATGGATGGCTTTTACTTTTATGCTTGGGGGTTGTTTTATTGGAATGGAAATATACGAATTCCATGAGCTTTTGAGCGAAGTATTTTATTACGACCCTAGCGCTTATGCTGGTATTGATCCTGTGACAGGTGTCAAACTTTTTGGACGAGAAGTGCTTTCTGCTTATTGGTCAGCATTTTTTGCTTTGGTTGGTACTCATGGTCTCCATGTGAGTGCTGGCTTACTTTGGATGATAGTGATGTTTTTTCATTTACGTCGTCATGGTTTAGATCAAGATAACAAGACACGCTTAGAATGTCTTTCAATTTTTTGGCATTTGCTTGATATTGTATGGGTTGGTGTTTTTACTATGGTTTACCTATTAGGAGCATTATAATGAGTTCGCATAACGAAACACACAGTCCAACTATTGGTTCTTATCTTGTCGGCTTTATTTTGGCTGTTATTTTCACTTTAGCTTCCTTTATTCCTGTGATGTATGGGATGCTGTATAGCTTAGCGGTAAGCACGAAAGTTATTTATCTTATTGGAATGGCGCTTATCCAGATTACCATACAGATTGTTTTCTTTTTACACTTAAATTCTGGTCCAGATGCTAAGTGGAATTTGGCAACTTTATGGTTTACGGTAATGTGCGTTTTCATTATTATAGGAGGAACTTGGTGGGCTATTTCTCATTTGAATTATAATATGATGGGTGGTTCAGGACGCGTTATCGTTATTGAGCCAGAAACGAATATGGCAGTACCAGAAGAAACGATATTGGAAAAGCAATAGCCAGAAATTTGCCACTTTTTTATAGTGGCAAAATATGGGGCGTCAAAACGAGATATATACAATGCCATTTTATTTAGGATAAGAGTGGTGAGTTTTATGCTGTGAAAAAGACCACGGGTTCCGATTTGGAAAAAAGGTTTTGTTATGTCAGATAGGCAATTGTATATATTTAAGGTTGTTGTGCTAAGGAATAATGTTATCAAAAATTTATTTGCTGCTTAAATTCTCCTTGTGTGTTGAATTAAAATAGAGTCAGAAAGAATGTGTAATTGGAATATATCTGATTGCCCTCAGAGAAAGTTCATTTCCCGATGTGATGCGTGACCACACATCGGTAATGTACCCAGTACTTAGTGTTACTTTTGTCAACCGTTGTCAATGATTTTGGCTTTTAAAATTTTAATTTTCATAACCAAAATACTGCGTGAAAATAGCGGTATAACTGAGTTGATAAAGAAAAAAAGATTGTTATTGATTGATGTTCTTTTAGTAATTTTTATAGAGGGTCGTTTTTTATTTAATGGATTTTCTATCATCAGAAATAAAGAACAATTACAATAACATGAAAAAATAGGAAAGGCATAAAAAGCCTATGATTGTTATCTTAGCAAATGAAAAGAAAACATTCAAATCTATGAAAATTGTTGAACAGTATGACTTTGCATGTGCTTTTATTTTAAAAGAGAGAGTTTAGTGAAACAGTTTTGATTTGAGGAAAATAACTAGGACATATAAGCAATGATTCTTATATAATTCAGTACAAGATCAGAGGATTTCTAAAAGGTTATTCATGTTTAAAATCATGAAGAGGTTATTTCAGCTTTAGTGAATTTATATTAAAGATATTTCACTTAAAGGTATGCGCAACGATAACATATATTAAAATTAAAAATTTAAAGGATTATCAAGGAACTTAATGAATGTTATTTCGATAACGGTTATTGGTGCTGGATCTTATGGCACTGCATTAGCTATTGCGCTTGCGCGTAACGGTCATCATGTTTTACTTTGGGGATATAATCCTCAACATGTAAAAGAATTAAAAGAGTATCGTTGCAATCAGGCATTTTTGCCTGATGTTCAATTTCCTGACAATGTATTACCTGAAGCTTCGCTTGAAACTGCAATAACGGCAAGCCGCAATATATTACTCGCTGTTCCAAGTCATGTATTTCGTCAGGTATTGTATAATATTCAACCTTATTTGGATCAACATTCACGTATTATTTGGGCAACGAAAGGTTTGGAGCATGGTACAGGGCGCCTTTTACAAGAAGTTGTTCGCGAGATTTTAGGCGATAAAATCCCTCTAGCTGTATTTTCTGGACCAACTTTTGCCAAAGAGCTTGCTATCGGTTTGCCTACAGCAATTACAGTAGCAGCTTCTGATGCTGAGTTTAGTGAAGAATTACAACAACTCTTCCCCTGTGACAAAAATTTTAGGGTGTATAAAAGTTCAGACATGATTGGTGTTCAGCTAGGTGGGGCAGTCAAAAATGTTATTGCTATTGGTGCAGGAATATCAGATGGTATGGGGTTTGGAGCAAATGCTCGGACAGCTCTCATTACACGAGGATTAACTGAAATCAGTCGCTTAGGTATCGCTATGGGCGCTGAGTTTTCTACATTTATGGGAATGACAGGTTTAGGTGATCTAGTTTTGACATGTACTGATAACCAGTCACGCAACCGCCGTTTTGGAATGCTGCTTGGCCAAGGAATGGATAAAGAAGAAGCAGAAAAACAGGTCGGTCAAGTTGTTGAAGGTTATTTAAACACTAAGGAGGTGTATACGTTAGCGCAACGTATTAGGGTAGAAATGCCAATTACAGAGCAAATTTATCAGGTCCTATATTGCAATAAAAATGTTTCTGAAGCAGCTAACACATTATTGAACCGTACACTCAAAGATGAAATATACGATACACGGTGTCTTTAAATTCATTATTCAAGCATATGAAAGGGTGTGACGCTGTTACGATAAGAATCTTCAAAACAACATTGAATTTATCAAATGGATGATAAAATTGCAGTGAAGAGGAGGTTTATATAGTCAATTTTTATGCAACATGACTTAAAAATCTTGAACATTTTTTAAGTCATATTTTTGCAAATAAATTACCTTTTTCAGCCATATATACATCATTTATATGAGAAAAAAGGTATTCAATATATTTCTGAAATGACAAAGAAAATAGCTATTTTTTATATTTTATTCTTCTTGAGCATCTTCACTTTTCTTTAATTCTTCAAGTATTGGCATAGACATGATGTTATAGCCTGAATCAACATAATGAATTTCGCCCGTAACACCTGATGATAAATCAGAGAGCAAGTAAAGAGCAGCTTTTCCAATTTCGTTAATGTTTACAGTACGACGTAGGGGTGCATTACGGCGCTGATACGAAAAAATTGCTCGTGCAGCTGCAATGCCATTGCCTGCTAAAGTTCTAACAGGACCAGCTGAAATTGCGTTGACACGTATATTTTGTGGACCAAAATCTGCAGCTAGATAACGTACCATAGCTTCTAAAGCAGCTTTAGCAACACCCATGATATTGTAATTTGGTACCACTTGTTGTGAGGCTCCATAAGTGAGTGTTAGAAGTGCACCTCCATTGGGCATAAGTTTACCAGCGCGCTGGGCAATTTCAGTAAAGGAATAAGCTGAAATAACCATTGTGCGGTTAAAATTTTCGCGTGTTGTAACATCAACATAACGCCCTTTGAGTTGACTCTTATCTGAAAACCCAATGGCATGAACGACGAAATCGATTGCTTTCCATTCTTTTTCAAGATATTCAAAAACATGATCAACATTTTCAATTTTTTCAACATCGCATTCAAGCAACAATTTACAACCGAGCTTTTCTGCTAGTGGTTGCACACGTTTTCCAAAGGCATCTCCTTGATAGGTAAATGCTAACTCAGCTCCTGCTTTTGCTAATTGACATGCAATACCCCAAGCAATTGAATGGTCATTTGCAACCCCCATAATAAGGCCACGTTTGCCCTCCATCAAACCTTTCATATTATTCTCCGTAAGACCTTGCTTTTAAATCTAGCTAGAAACTTTTGTTTATGCATAGCGTTGGAAAACGAGTGTTGCATTAGTACCGCCAAAGCCAAATGTATTCGACAATACAGTATTAAGTTGTTGATGATCACGACGCTTGCGAACAATTGGCATATCAGAGAAAACTGGATCAAGCTCTTCAATATGAGCACTTTCGCAAATGAAATTATGATTCATCATTAACAATGTATAGATTGCTTCTTGAACACCTGCTGCACCTAAGGAATGACCAGTCAAAGATTTTGTGGCAGAAATTGGTGGGCATTGCTCGCCAGCTCCAAAGATACGGCGGATTGCATCTATTTCAGGGGGATCACCAACAGGCGTTGCTGTTGCATGAGGGTTGATATAATCAATTTTATTATTCACAGTTGTAAGCGCCATGCGCATGCACCGTTCTGCTCCCTCACCAGATGGAGCAACCATATCGTGACCATCGGATGTAGCACCATAGCCAACAATTTCCCCGTAGATTTTTGCACCACGCGCCTTAGCTAGCTCTAGTTCTTCAAGAACCAAAACACCAGCTCCACCAGCAATAACAAATCCATCACGATTAATGTCATAAGCACGCGAAGCTTTTTCTGGTACGTCATTATATTTGCTAGACATAGCACCCATGGCATCAAATAAAACAGATAATGTCCAGTCCAGATCTTCGCAGCCGCCAGCAAAGACGCGATTCTGTCTGCCGTACTTTATCATTTCATAAGCATTGCCGATACAATGATTAGATGTAGCACATGCCGAAGAAATTGAATAGTTTACTCCTTTAATTTTAAAAAAAGTTGCAAGTGTTGCAGATGCTGTAGAACTCATCGCTTTAGGTACAACAAAAGGACCAACACGCTTTGGAGCTTTTTGACGTGTAATGTCAGCAGCTTCAACAATCGATTGCGTTGAAGCTCCTCCAGATCCCATGATAATGCCTGTGTATTCATTTGATACTTCATGAGGCTCTAAACCTGCATCAGTGATCGCTTGATCCATCGCAATATGATTCCAAGCTGTCCCGCGTCCATGAAAACGTAAAGCACGTCGATCAACCAGTTCTTCTATATTGATATCAGGTTTGCCATGAACTCTACTACGGAAGCCTAATTCGGCATACTGGGGCGCGTAAGAAATTCCAGATTTTGCTTCACGTAAACTGGTTAAAACAGCTTGCAGGTTATTCCCAATCGCAGAGACAATTCCCATTCCAGTTACAACAACTCGACGCATTCATACCTCCTTGTTTTGTATAGAATAACAAAAAGCCTCTTCTGATAGGAATAATATTCAATCTTCTTTAAATAAAGCAACACGTAAATCATTCGCTTTATAGATGGATTCTCCATCTGCTTTCACCCATCCATCGGCTATTCCCAAGACCAAATTTCCACGTCGGATACGTTTAAAGTCTATTCCATATTCAAGAAGTTTGGTTTGTGGAGTTACCATACCTGATAATTTTACTTCACCTGTTGATATAGCTCTTCCTTTTCCTAGCTCACCTAACCAACCGAGAAAAAAACCTGTTAATTGCCACATACCATCCAGACCGAGACATCCTGGCATAACAGGATCACCCATAAAGTGACAATCAAAGAACCATAAGTCTGGGGTAATGTCAAATTCGGCACGAACCATCCCTTTATTATATTCACCATCAGTTTCACTAATCTGGGTGATTCGATGAACCATCAACATCGGTGGTAAAGGTAATTGTGCATTGCCTTTACCAAACATTTCGCCGCGAGCGCAGCTTAGAAGCTCTTCATAAGTGTAGCAGGACTTTTGTTCAGCCATTGTTACTCCATTTATTTGTATATGTTTTTACTTCTGCGCTTTTCCCCAACTTACTTTTAGAGCAAATTTTAAAGAGAGGGAAATGATTTTATATTATTTTTGATGACAAACTCCCTTTTTTATGTATCCTATAAGGGTAAGTATTTAAAATAGAGAATAAAAAGATTATACTGCATATCATTTCTG
The DNA here is from genome assembly GCF_047263965.1 of Bartonella propinqua. Taxonomy (NCBI): domain Bacteria; kingdom Pseudomonadati; phylum Pseudomonadota; class Alphaproteobacteria; order Hyphomicrobiales; family Bartonellaceae; genus Bartonella; species Bartonella propinqua. Next base: position 296,930 of record NZ_JBLEBK010000001.1, read on the forward strand.
TTTTACAGAATTTTAGCTTTGCTTGAGTACAAATATTATACAATTTGTAACATGATAGTGAGCGCAGGTGATTTAGGCTTGAATGAAGAGGAACGGTTCGTGCAAGACTGTGGAAAGGTTGTGAATTATCATTCCATATCTGTGTTAGAAAAGCGTTTACGTCAAAATGGTTTGCGACCAACACGTCAGCGATTAGAACTTGCCAATATGATTTTTGCTCAAGGCAATCGCCACATTGCTGCTGAAGAATTGTATGAAGAAGCAGTGAGTGCGGGTGTACCAGTGTCTTTGGCAACGGTTTATAATACGCTTCATCAATTTACGGAAGCAGGGTTGCTACGTATTATTGCTGTAGAGGGTTCTAAAACTTGGTTTGATACGAATACTTCTGATCACTATCATTTTTACATTGAGGGTGAAAATCGTATTCTTGATATTCCTTGCGGTTTAGGTGAATCTCCTATTGTTGGGAATTTGCCTCAACCGCCAGAAGGTATGGAAATTTCGCATGTTGATTTGATTGTACGGTTAAAACCAAAGAATCCATCTTGATTTTGGGAATCAGGAAGTCCAAAATAAAAATTGAACATGGCTCGTTTAAAAATTTACCAATTTTTGATTTTTTCATCAGGATAGATTCCCCATAACTGGGATTGATGGAGCCATCCGCGGATATTATGGATGCTTAATTCGCACCAGTGTCCATCGCATTGGCGAATATTACCAATAACATTAGGCTCTATTTCTGCCACGACTTTTGCATTGTTTGTGGGGCTTTTACGCAGCATAAGTCTTTTTGTTTTATCTTTTTGCCACGGAATAGTTATGGCAGTTCGCTTGCCTGATAAAAGCGATTGATACACCCATCCTTCATCGCCTTCAGCATCACGGATTTTACGCCATTGATCATATTCTTGGATAATTTCAATAGGTAAGCCTTTTTTGTGGTAAGTAAAAATGATAGCATAATTACTTCCTGGTCCGACGCGCACATTAACGCGAGTGGGTTTAATTGAAGCAAACCGTGGGAGCGGCAAACCGCTTGGTCCTAAATTTTGATTAGATGTTTGTGCATAAGAAAAATTAAGGAAACTAAATGACAATACACCTGCCATTAAGATACATGGTGAAGGTACTAAAAGTCGAAGCCATCTAGAATATTGCACGTTTAACCCCTTTGTTTCTTCATTTTTTATATATTGGAAACCTAAAATCTAAAAAATAGGCTCAAGAATGATCAAATCTATGGCAAGTCGCTCGTTAAAGAGATTTAGACAACAAGAAAATTATTACGAAAATAACAAGATAAACAAAGTAAAATTTGAATTTCTTGATACTCGTTTAATTAATATAGCGCGCTTGTAATATGTAATATTTTATTGAAAGTATATTAAATCAATCAACAAGTTTTTACAATATTTTCAAAATGAAAAAGAATTGATAAAAGGTTTTTAAATGGGTGCTAAATATTAAGGTTTATCAAACCGTTAATTCCAATATGATATAAGTGAATCTGTAAGAGTGTAGATATCTATTCGTTGGCATATAAGCAACAGCTGCGGTTTTGTATTATTAAGCTAAGTATAAAGTAAAAATAGTTCTATTTTCCGAGTGTACGAACAATTGTTTTTGAAAATATGTACCTGAAGATGAAAGATGTTTACAGAATAAATGAGAAAAACTCATAGTTCTTTATGAAACGACATTCGGGTTTAAAGACAATACGTTTTGTACTTTTAAAAAAATTCATTTGAATTGATATATTATTGAAAAAGTATTTTACAAAATAGAAGGAAATCCGATTTTTCAATCTATTAAAGACACACCTTATTCAAGCGTGTATTATTTTTCCTGAATTGGTCGACGTTTTGCTACAGGATATTGATGTTTTTTAGCAATACGGGTAATTGCTGTTTCCAATGGTTCGATCATAACGTCCATAGAGAAGCCATTTGCGTGGATGATATTTTCGTGATCAATCATAATGGCGACATGGCCTTTCCAAAAAATCAAATCGCCTCGTTGAAGTTTGTCACTGTCCGTGAGTTGTCTGCCTATAGTTTTTTCTTGCATATCGGCATCGCGTAAAACCATTTGATCAGTCATCATCATGGAGAGCTGAACTAACCCAGAGCAATCAATCCCAAAACCGCTGACACCACCCCAAAGGTAAGGTGTGCGGATAAAAGTTTCTGCAACTGTAACGTAATCTTCATACACACGTCCAATGGGACTGAGATGGCAGGAAATGATCGCTTTTCCACTGTTAAGGATAGAATACATTGTACCACGGACTTCAGTTTCATCAACAACACTTACTTTACTTCCCATAGATAAGGGGTACTCTATTGGTCCACGTAAGTCGGCTTGTAAATATTGAAAAGTGCGTGGTACTGAAACTACATGTGTTTGTTTTATGTTTGATGTACAAAGAACTGTTGTATCAATATAACCTACATAGCCATCTTTGAGAGATTGACCCCATGACATAGTTTCCCCTTGTTCAAAGATTAAAAGTTCTTCTCCCAATAAGCACTCTGTTTGTCTTTCGCTTTGTGTATTACTTTCTTTAAATAGCCCAGCGACAGGCGTATTAACGCGTTTTTTTTCACCTTTAACAAAGCGCTGAGCTACAATTTCTGTTTTAAGACGTTGATCTGCTAAATCATCTCTAAACGCGTACAATCTCGAATCTTTATCAGCCATCTGTTTACCTCTTATTTTTTGCTTTTTATCTTCAAATAAGCTCATAAAAACTATATTTGTGGGATTTTTTTATCCTTGAATACAGCACAAAGCTGCAGTTTAAGATGCCAAGCAGTCACCCATAAACAGAAAAAATGTCCATTTTTATGGACATTTTTTGTCAAGTTTTGTTAGGTGTGATTTTTAAAAAGGTTATAAAGGGCGCGAATAACCTGTGCAGATCCGCCGACGGGATAGCCTGGTTTTTCTTTTGAAACCCATCCATAAATATCAAAATGAGCAAAACGTTCAGCTTTTTCAACAAAAGAGTTAAGAAATAAAGCAGCAACTATGGAGCCAGCATAACTGTTTCCAGTTATATTGTTAAGATCAGCGATTGGTGATGATAATGCTTCTTTATAAGGTTTCCAAAGTGGCATTTGCCAAAGAGGATCAGAAACAGAGTGGGAAGATTGAGAAATTTGTTGCGCCCATATTGGGTCATTACAATAAAATGCGGGAAGATCTGGTCCTAATGCTATGCTAGCTGCTCCTGTTAAAGTAGCCATACAAAGCATAAATTGTGGACTTTCTTCGTCACCGTAAGTGAGTGCATCAGCTAAAATAAGTCGACCTTCAGCATCTGTATTGCCAATTTCAACATTTAAACCTTTACGACTTTGAAGAATATCGCCTGGTCGGTAAGCATTGGCAGAAATTGCATTTTCAACGGCTGGAATCAAAACACGCAGACGGAAGGGTAATTTGGCGTCCATGATAAGTTTAGCCAATCCCAAGACATGCGCACTACCTCCCATGTCTTTTTTCATTAATAACATATTATTGGCAGATTTAATATCTAATCCCCCAGTATCGAAACTTACGCCTTTGCCAACTAACGTTATTTTAGGATGGTTTTCTTGCCCCCAGCGCAGATCAATCAGCCGCGGTGGTGTACTGCTGGCACGTCCTACGGCATGAATCATTGGAAAATTATGTGTTAACAATTCATCTCCGCAAATGCTTTCAACGTGAGCACTGTAGGTTTCAGCGAGTTGGCGTGCTGTTTTCTCGATAATTTCAGGACTCATGTCATTGGCTGGAGTATTAATAAGATCACGAACCAAAAAGACAGTTTCATAAATTCTTTGCAGTTCATCAAGATTAACCGTGTTGTTTACATGGATTGATAATGATTTGAAGGGGGAATTTTGACGATAGCGGTTAAATTGATAACTTCCTAATGCCAACCCAAGATAGGTATTTATTTCATGGGAGGCTGCGCCTTCTAAATGCCAATGACCGGCGGGAAGATTTTTAGCGAGGAGTCCAGTGATAAAAGGTTCGTCACCATTGCCTAATCCAAATAAAACCTTTTTTAAATGTCCTGCTTCGTGAGGAATAAATAATATTTGTCCCGCTTTCCCAGTGAAGTCATTAGCTTTCATCCATGTTGTTGTTGACGCATCAAGTGATAAGTCAGCAAGGCTTGTTGGGCTTACCAAAAAAACAGGACAACTATTATCAGCGCGTGTTGGGGTGAAATTAATGTGATGTAGAGACATATTCAAAGAATCCTTATAATCGCCGCAGTGCGACATATTCGACCAAATGATTTTTTCCCTTACGTAAAATGAGATTAGATCGTGGTCGTGTTGGTAGTATATTTTCTTGTAAATTTTTCAAATTAATTGTTTGCCAAAGGTTTTCAGCGATTTTTGAAGCTTCTTTTTCATTGAGCAGTGCATAACGATGAAAATAGGATTCAGGGTTTTGAAAAGCCGTTTTGCGTAAATGTTTAAAACGCTTCAAGTACCAGTGACGGATTACCTCGGTTTCAGCATCTACATAAATTGAAAAATCAAAAAAATCTGAAACAAAAGGAATGATTTTGCCATCCTTGGGAAGATCATTGACTTGCAGCACATTAATACCTTCAACAATTAAGATATCGGGACAATCAATAGTAATTGTTTGATTTTCCAGAACATCATATGCCGTATGCGAATAAAGCGGGGCACTAACATTACCGATACCAGCTTTTATAGCAGAAAGAAAGCATAACAATTTTTTAATATCATAAGAATCGGGAAATCCTTTACGATTCATGCGATTTTTTTGTTGTAAAATAGCGTTAGGATAAAGAAAACCATCAGTTGTAACCAGATCCACTTTAAGACTAGACGTCCAACGTTTCAAAAGTTCTTGAAGAATGCGAGCGGTGGTCGACTTTCCTACTGCAACAGATCCAGCAATTCCAATGATAAATGGAGTTTTTCTGGCTCCTTCTTTATGTAAAAATTGCTGACGTTTTTGAAAAAGTTCCTGCACTGCTTCAACATGGCATGATAACAGACGTGATAAGGAGAGATAAATGCGCTGTACTTCCTCAAGATCAATTGGATCATCAATTGAGCGTAAGCGTTTAATTTCATCAAAAGTCAAAGTAAGTGGTGTGTCTGCACGAAACTGAGACCATTCTTGTGCAGTAAAAATATTATAGGGCGAATACCGGTCAGAAATAGATTTGACCAGATTATCTTTTTGAGCAATTTTTGATATAGTTATATCAGTCATTTGTACGGGGCAAAAATTTTTTTCTGTGACAATGATTAAAGGATGGAAAGGCAGATCGTGCAGATCGTTTTGTATCCAGCCCCAATTTTATTTTGCATGTTCTCTTCTTTAAGATAATAGATAATAGTTAGCTTATAGTCCAGTCATTCCAGCGTGTACTAATTTGCGTTAATGATAGCTCTTGTGCCAAAAACGCCCATAAAAGTAAACGTGCTTTTGTTGCTGATAAATAACCAGACATGAGAGCACCAGAAGTGATCATATCGGTTTCTGAACCTTTATAGCCATAGGTTATACGGGTTGTTGAGCCATTATAACAACGGCTAGCAATAATGATTGGTATTTTTTGTGCATATTGTCGCACGATGTCTGCTGCTTGAAAACTACAGTGTCCCGCGCCAAAGCCAGCGATAACTATGCCTGCATAATACCCACTTTCAAGGCAAAATTTCATTAACTGTGTATCAGAAGATAAGGAGGAATATATGAGAGCAACTTGGTGATTATCTTTTTGGGGAATCTCAAAAGTTGTAGGAAAGAAATTTTGATCATTGAAATAAATCAGTTGTCCCTCCAAAATGGTTCCTAAAGTACCCGCTGGATCTGACTGAAATGTTTCAATTTTTACGGTATGGCTTTTTTGGATCCAATAAGGTGAGTGAATTGTATCATTTATGACAACTAAAACGCCTTTATTCCGACTTTGTGGATGAGCAGCAACGCGGGTTGCTGCCAAAATATTAGCTGGTCCATCAGCACTTAATTCATTGGGTGTACGCATAGCACCAGTTATAATGAGTGGTTCAGCCTTATTCCAGTAAAGAGAAAGAAAAAAAGCTGTTTCTTCCAATGTATCAGTGCCTTGGGTTAAAACAATACCTTCTGCGCCAGCCTTTATTTGTTGTGTTGCCCATTCTATTACTTCAAAAAGAATTTTAAAAGACAAAGATCCACTTGGTAATTGGGTTAATGTTTGTGCATGAATATTAGCAACGTTATTTAAGCTGGGAACACTTTTTATGAGTATGTCTGAAGTTAAAGTCGGTTGCATTTGACCAAAATTATCAGCAACCATTGCAATTGTTCCTCCCAATGTTCCTATGGCTATTCTTTTCATAATTTTTCCTTTAAAGAGGCAAATTGTTTATAAAAGTTATTTAGCAACAATTTGCATTGACAACAATGAGATCATTTTTTTTATTTCAACAAATTGAGTTGTGCTTTGCTGTATATGTTCTTAAATAAAGAGAGTAGTAATTGGATTTTATATTTGATGGAGAAAAATCAATATTAAGGAGTTTCTTTATGGCAGAACATAAGCCTGACATAATGTATGGTACGACTATTATTACTGTACGAAAAGGCGGCAAGGTCGTGATGGCTGGTGATGGTCAGGTTTCACTTGGGCAGACGATTATGAAAGGTAATGCACGAAAAGTGCGTCGTCTTGGGAAAGGTGGAGTGGTTATCGCTGGTTTTGCAGGCGCTACAGCAGATGCTTTTACGCTGTTGGAAAGATTAGAAACGAAACTTGAGCAATATCCTGATCAGCTCATGCGTGCATGCGTAGAGCTTGCAAAAGATTGGCGAACAGATCGCTATTTGCGTCGTCTTGAAGCCATGATGCTTGTGGCAGATAAAAAAGTAACTTTAGCTTTAACAGGGCTTGGTGATGTATTAGAACCAGAAGATGGTGTTATGGCCATTGGTTCTGGAGGCAATTTTGCCCTTTCGGCGGCACGAGCACTCATGGATATGGATTTGGATGCAGAAACCATTGCCCGTAAAGCGATGGATATTGCCGCTAAAATTTGTGTTTACACCAATGATCATTTCACGATTGAAACATTGGATGCAGAATTATCTTCTTTAGAGAAAGCTATTTGAATGTGTGTTGTATTTTCCCCTCGCGAGACTGTTTCTGAACTCGATCGTTTTATCATTGGTCAAGATGATGCTAAGCGTTCTGTTGCTATTGCACTGCGCAATCGGTGGCGTAGACAACAGCTTGATGGCCCGATGCGTGAAGAGGTTATGCCCAAAAATATTTTGATGATAGGACCAACAGGTGTTGGTAAAACGGGTATAGCGCGTCGATTAGCAAAACTTGCTGGAGCACCCTTCGTTAAAGTAGAAGCTACTAAATTTACTGAAGTTGGCTATGTAGGACGCGATGTTGAGCAAATTATTCGTGATCTTGTTGAAATTGCAATTTCTCTCGTGCGTGAAAAGAAACGGGATGAAGTGAAAGCAAAAGCTCATATTAATGCTGAAGAGCGCGTTTTGGATGCTCTTGTTGGAAAAACCGCAAGTCCTGCTACCCGTGATAATTTTCGCAAAAAATTGCGTGAAGGTGAATTGGATGATAAAGAAATTGAAATTGAAGTAGCTGATAATAGTAACAGCGCTTCAACTTTTGACATTCCTGGTATGCCTGGTGCGCAAATGGGAATTATGAATTTATCAGATATTTTTTGCAAAATGGGTGGTCGTACAAAGATTCGCAAAATTATAGTAAAGGACGCTTTTAAGCCTCTCATTGACGATGAGTCTGAGAAACTTCTTGATCAGGATCAAGTTATTCAAGAAGCACTGCGCGTTGCTGAAAATGATGGTATTGTTTTTATTGATGAGATTGATAAAATTGCGACCCGAGATGGTGGAGCAGGTGCTACCGTTTCGCGTGAGGGAGTCCAACGAGATCTTTTGCCTCTTGTTGAAGGAACAACAATTGCCACAAAATATGGGCAAATTAAAACAGATCACATTCTTTTTATCGCTTCAGGCGCGTTTCATGTCTCCAAGCCATCTGATTTATTACCAGAGTTGCAGGGACGTTTGCCTATCCGCGTAGAGCTAAATGCTTTAACGCGAGAAGATTTACGACGTATTTTGACCGAACCTGAAGCCAGCCTGATTAAGCAATATATTGCTTTGATGGCAACGGAAGAGGTTCATTTAGAAATTACTGATGATGCAATTGATGCTTTAGCTGATATTGCTGTGGATTTAAACGCAAGGATTGAAAATATAGGGGCGCGTCGTTTACAAACGGTAATGGAGCGTGTTTTAGATGAAATTTCTTTTACTGCACCTGATAAAGCTGGAACTTCATTTAAAGTTGACGCTGCTTATGTCAGGCAATCTATAGGTGAACTTGCTTCTGATGTAGATCTTTCACGTTTCATTCTTTAAGAGTTATTGTTTATTGTTATCTATCGACATGCTTGGATAACTTTGAAGCTAGAGGTAGTTTCATGTATTAAGACTGTGCGAAAGATGTTTTTTAACAATGTTTCATAAGGCAGATGGCGATTAGCAACGAGAAGCAAATTGCCATTAGGCTTTAGATATTTAGCAGCATTCGTAATGAAATGCTGACCCAGTGAAATATCGGTAGTTTGTTGTGTGTGAAATGGTGGGTTGGAAATGATTGTATCGTACAGGTCTGTGATGGGTTCATGTACGAGATCATGCCAATAAAAATTAATAGGGAGAGCAGAATTTCTGTGCTTTAGGTGCTGTTTTGCTGCCTCCAAAGCGTTGTAGTCGGCTTCATAGAGGTCAAGAGCAGTTAATTTTTCACTTTTCTCAAGTGCAGCGTGAGAAAGGAAGCCCCAGCCAGCACCGAAATCGGCAATTTTCCCAGAAATAACTTCGTGCATATGTAGAACAAGCACAGCAGATCCAGGATCGACACGTCCGTGTGAAAACATTCCAGAACTTGTCTGAAATTTATTTTCAAAAAAGAGCGGTGGTGAGCGCAATTGTGCAATATTTTGTTTATCTATTTGTTGTGGAACTTGAAGCCAGAATACCAGTCCATGATTTTTGGACAATTTATCGGTGATGGGGACAATTGTTTTAACCCATTTCAACATTGAAGCGGCACCAGCAGTTTTATTCCCAGCAACGACAATCCATCCATTGGGTTTAACATGTTCTAATAAATCAAGAAAACAATTTTGATTAAAACCACGATATTTGCTCAATTGCAAAAATGCACCATCATAGGTAGAAATTTTGTCTATTTGGGGAGAGCAGCGAAATTGAGCATTGGAAAATTTTAAAAAATCTGGTCGCCAAGGCGTTATGATTTCTAAATTTTGTGCCCATTCTGAGGCAGGAACTTCAGGTAAACCAAAACTCAGCCAATTTTGACTTGAATGAGGAAGCGGAAGATCATGGTTTTCAAAAGGTAAGAACAGTAACACATATGGCTCTTTTAAAGAAAAATGCCATTCCCTTTTTGAGATGGCATTTTATTTCGTGATAAAAGAAAAATATCAACTTTCTTTTTTCTTACGACGGCGCTTGTTTTCAGAGTTACTTTTTTCATCAGCGCTATTTTCTTTGTCAACCTTTATCGAATTGTCGTCAGTAATTTCTTTACCAGTCTGTTGATCAACATTTTTCATTGATAATCGAATTTTACCACGCTCATCAAAACCCATTAATTTGACCCAAACTTTATCGCTTTCTTTAACAACATCAGTTGTTTTGGCAACACGCTCTGATGCAAGTTGAGAGATATGAACGAGTCCATCGCGTGAACCAAAAAAATTTACAAATGCACCAAACTCTGCAGTTTTTACAACTGTTCCTTGATAAATAGCACCGACTTCAGGTTCATCAACGATCGAATGAATCCAACGTTTTGCTGCTTCAATAGTTTTAGCATCTGCAGAGGCGATTTTGATCGTTCCATCATCTTCAATATTGATTTTGGCTCCAGTTTGTTCCACAATTTCTCGGATTACTTTTCCGCCAGAACCGATAACATCGCGGATTTTATCAACAGAGATGTTCATAACTTCGATGCGTGGAGAAAATTCACTAAGTTCATCACGTGCGCTGGTTAAAGCTTTGCCCATTTCGTTGAGAATATGGATTCGACCACCTTTAGCTTGCTCAAGTGCAATTTTCATAATCTCTTCAGTAATACCATCAATTTTGATATCCATTTGCAAAGCAGTGATACCATTTTTTGTACCTGCTACTTTAAAGTCCATGTCACCGAGGTGATCTTCATCTCCTAAAATATCAGATAAAATGGCAAAGCGCTCACCTTCTTTAATCAAACCCATGGCAATACCTGCAACGGGACGTACCAAAGGTACACCAGCATCCATCAATGCAAGTGCTGTTCCACAAACAGTTGCCATTGAAGAGGATCCATTTGACTCAGTAATTTCTGAGACAGCACGAATGGTATAAGGGAAGGATTCTTTACTGGGCAACATGGGATGAATGGCACGCCACGCCAGTTTTCCGTGCCCGATTTCACGACGACCAGGAGAGCCAATACGTCCTATTTCTCCCACTGAAAATGGAGGAAAATTGTAGTGGAGTAAGAATGTTTCTTTATACATACCTGTTAAAGAATCAATATATTGTTCATCTTCACCAGTTCCCAGTGTTGCAACAACCATTGCTTGGGTTTCTCCACGGGTAAAGAGGGCTGATCCATGTGTTCTAGGTAAGATACCCACTTCTGATTGGATGGGACGTACTGTTGAAAGATCGCGCCCATCAATGCGCTTTCCTGTATTTAGAATGTTCCAGCGAACAATTCTTGCTTGCAACTGCTTAAAGACGGTTGCAATTTGATCTGCGTTAAATTTACACTCCCCTTCAGCTTCGGACATAAATTTGTTTATAACTTCTGTTTTAAGTGTATCAATTGCAATGTGACGTTCTTGTTTATCAGTAATTGTATAAGCTTTTTTTATGTTCTCTTCAGCTATTTCCAATATAGCTTTTTCGAGGTCAGATAGATCTTCAGGAATGAAATCGCGTGGATCTTTTGCAGCAACTTCAGCAAGTTTGATAATGGCATCGATCACAGGTTGGAAGCCTTTTTGCCCAAACATAACTGCACCTAACATGACATCTTCAGGCAATTCTTGTGCTTCTGATTCAACCATCAATACTGCGCTTTCTGTTCCAGCAACAATAAGATCAAGTTTGGATTCAGGCATTTCGTCGATATGAGGATTAAGAACGTATTGTCCATTACAATAGCCAACACGGGCACCAGCAAGAGGTCCCATAAAAGGAACGCCTGATAAGGTCAATGCGGCAGAAGATGCAATCATTGCTAGGATATCGGGATTATTTTCAAGATCGTGCTGTATAACGGAAACAATGATTTGGGTATCATTTTTATAACCGTCAACAAAGAGAGGGCGAATTGGACGATCAATTAAACGTGAAATTAATGTTTCACTTTCACTTGGTCGGCTTTCACGCTTAAAATAGCCGCCAGGTATTTTACCAACAGCATAGGATTTTTCTTGATAATTAACAGTAAGTGGAAAAAAGTCTTGGTCTGGTTTTGGGCTTTTCGCTGACACAACGGTTGCTAAGACAATTGTTTCACCATAGGTAGCAATCACTGCACCATCAGCTTGACGCGCTATTTTCCCTGTTTCGAGGGTGAGTGGTCGACCAGCCCATTCAATTTCTATCTTGTGCGTTTTGAACATTTTTTATCCTTAAATGGTCAATGTTTACATTCTAAGTGCTCACATTCCAGTGTTGTGTAGCATATTTAAAGCCACGGGCAGGATAACAAGGTACTTCTATTTTTCACCAGAGGAGGGGAATAAATCACAATTAAAATGTGAAGCAACTAATAATCCTGCCCCATGACGGCTGCTTATCAGTTTTTTTTAAATTGTTAACTAAAAGCAGCAAGCTGGAACACAGAGGTGGACTTTTATAAAAATATCATCCACCCGTCTTTACTTTTAGCGACGCAAACCTAACTTTCCGATAAGTGTTTGATAACGATCTTGGTCAATTTCTTTAAGGTAATCAAGAAGGCGACGGCGTTGGGATACCATCTTTAAAAGACCACGACGAGAATGGTTATCTTTTTTGTGAGATTTAAAGTGATTAGTCAAATTAGAAATACGTTCAGAAAGCACAGCAACCTGCACTTCTGGTGATCCTGTATCACCGGCTTTATTTGCATATTCCGCAACAAGAGCTTGTTTACGTTCAGCTGTAATCGACATCGTATTATCCTTTCAATAAACAAAGAAACAAAGGTCACCCACAGCCGAGATGTCGTTCAGCAAGGGTCCGCGAAAAAACAAGGAGAGCCAAAGACTCTTACCTGTCTTGGCGTTTATATAGGAAAGAAGGTCAAAATGCTAGTCCTTGAAAGTATCTTGAAGATCTTATTAATAAATGGTTTTATTTTGCAATGTTGATTTTTAAAATACTGTAAGGGAAATTTTTAAAAAATTATGCATCATTTTGATACAAATATTTTTGCTTTACAGAGTATGTTTATAGTAACAAAAGCAATAGAATGCCGATTTGGAGGCAAAAGATGCAGAATATTTCAACGTTAAAACTTTTTCATAATTCAATATTTCGTAATTTATGGTCAGCTACACTCGTTTCTAATTTAGGAGGACTTATACAAAATGTAGGAGCGAGTTGGTTGATGGCGTTGATTAGTTCTTCACATTCTATGGTTGGGCTTGTTCAAAGCGCTACAGTATTGCCGCTTGTTGTATTTTCTTTAGTTGCAGGAGCGTTAGCCGACAATTTTAATCGGCGTAAAATTATGTTGTGTGCGCAGATTATAATAATGATTGTATCAATTAATTTGGTTATTTTATCCTATATGGAGCTTTTGACACCTTGGCTTTTGCTATGCTTTACATTTTTTATAGGATGTGGAAATGCTTTTTATAATCCTTCTTGGCAAGCAACCATGGGGGATATTGTGAGCAGAGAAAATATTCCTGCAGCTGTTAGCCTGAATAGTGTTGGCTTTAATTTAATGCGTAGTGTAGGTCCTGCTATTGGTGGTGTGATCATCGCTACTTTGGGTGCAACAGCGGCTTTTTTATTCAATGTTATAAGTTATATTCCTTTAATTGGCGCTTTATTTTTGTGGAAACCGAACTATAAAAGCAACCCATTGCCACGGGAAAGATTTTTAGGGGCAGTTGCAGATGGTTTGCGTTATGTTGCGATGTCACCTAATCTCCTAAATATTATGGTTCGAGCGTTCCTTTTTGGTACTGGAGCGATTTCGATTTTGGCACTATTGCCAGTCGTTGCGCGTGAAATACTTGGAGGAAGTGCACTTCTTTATGGTACATTGTTGGGTTGTTTTGGTTTAGGAGCGATTGTAGCAGGTGTGATTAATGCCTCTGTACGGCGTTATTTTAGTTCAGAAATGATTATTGCAAGTGCATTTATTGGTTTTGCCTTTTCTTGCCTTTCGTTAGCAATGAGTCGCTCATTGATTGTAAGCCATCTTGTTTTATTTCCTGCAGGTTTATGTTGGGTTTTGGCGTTATCGTTGTTTAATACATCTGTGCAGCTTTCTACACCACGCTGGGTTGTTGCACGTACTTTAGCGCTTTATCAAACGGCATCTTATGGTGGTATGGCCATTGGAAGCGCAATTTGGGGAGCATTTGCTGATGGCTATTCTCTAAAAGTTGCTTTGTACGTTTGTACTTTATTTTTAATTTTTGGGGCTTTTGCAGGGGTAAAATTTAAAATTCAAGAAATTCCTCAGATAGATCTTGATCCTCTTGATCACTTCAGAGAGCCAGAGCTTTTACTTGATCTAAAAGCACGAAGTGGTCCTATTATGATTATGATCAACTATCAAATTCACGAAAATGATCTCGAAGAATTTCTGAAAGTGATGACACGTCGTCGCCATATTCGTTTACGTGATGGTGCTCGTCAATGGGTTCTTTTACGTGATCTTGAAAAGCCTGAATGTTGGACAGAAGCCTACCATATGCCAACATGGGTGGATTATTTGCGCCATAATCATCGTCGTACAAAAGCAGATGCAGAAGTGAATAAGCATCTACGTCGCTTAAATTATGCGCCTAATGGTATAAGAGTACATCGCATGATTGAGCGGCAGACAATACCACAGGTCAATGAAATGCATTTAAAACCATCTGCCGATCACTTACCTTGATAGTATCAAGAAGGTAAGCATAAAGAAACGAGAATAGTTTTATTTTGTTTATGAGGATAAAAAATATTTTGCTTGCAAAAAATTGTCGTGGGCAACAAATTTATTAAATTGTGAAAATTCGCTTTGGTGTAAATTGGCTCTTGTCAAGGGTTCCTATAGCAAGAAGTTGGTTTTTGTAAATTACACAAACTTCTTCTTCATCAATGGGTGCACTATGATCGTTGAGAAGTATTGAATTGCCCATCATTATACGCTGTGCTTGGGTTTCGCTAAGGATATAGTGTGAAAGACAATTTAGTGCAGCCCCTGTTTCAATTAATAATTCATCAAGTTTTGTGAAATCTCTTTTAGGGGAATCATCATGTTGATTTGTTGTTATATTTTTATCTAGTCCTGCAACTTTTAGTGCGTCCCATGTAATGAGATCATCTTCACAAAAAGGTACAACTGCGATACGTCTTAAGTCGGCAATATACCCGTAACAACCCAAGTCACGTCCCATATCGCGTGCTAAGGAGCGCACATAGGTTCCTTTCCCACACGTTATTTCAAAGACAGTGTGTTTTTCTGAGGTGAATTCAATTAATTTAAAAGTTTCTATTTCCACTTGACGTGGCGGAATTTCAAAAATTTCACCTTCACGTGCTAAGTCATAGGCGCGGTTACCAGCAATTTTGATTGCTGAAAATTGTGGAGGTATTTGCAGAATAACACCTGTATATTTAGGGAGAAGGGCGCGTATCTCTTCTTGTGTCGGACGTTTAGAAGATGTCTTAGTGACCTCTCCTTCTAGATCATCCGTTAAACGCTCTTCCCCCCAAGCGATTTGGAAACGATAAGTTTTTGAGCCTTTCATAACATAGGGAACAGTTTTAGTTGCTTCACCCAATGCAATTGGCAGGAGACCAGAAGCAAGGGGATCAAGTGTGCCTGCATGTCCTGCTTTTTGTGCATTGAAGAGCCATTTAATTTTTGCAACAGCTTCTGTTGATCTCATTCCTTTTGGTTTATCGAATATTACCCAGCCAGAAACAGAACGACCTTTTTTTTTGCGTTTCCTTATCATATTTTTTAATCCTCATGCTTATGATGATTGTGCAGATCGCGTGCTACCTCGGGTAAGCGAAGCAGAGCATCAATTTTTGCAAAATTATCGAAGCTGCTATCAAGTCGAAAACGCAGTTCAGGCATATATTTCATTTGTCGCAGTGAATAACTTATTTCGCCACGGATAAAACGGTTATGTTTATTGAGGATATGAATAACATCGGCATGGGACGCATTATTAAGAGTGCTGAGGAGAGAAACAAAACAGGTAGCAATTTTTAAATCTGGAGACATGCGCACTTCAGAAATAGAAATCACAACGTTTTTCAAAGCATCGTCAAATAAAATCCCTCGCTGCAGTATATGAGCTACCGCGTGACGCACCTGTTCTCCCACTCTTAATTGTCGTTGTGATGGATTTGCATTTTTCATTGAAGTTGTACCTTAAGTTACAATTCCTTTTTGCTTGATTACTTTAAAAGATAAGAAAAAACAGAGGCATTGCGTATAAAACCCAATAACTTTTCTCATTTTACAAAGAGTAAAGCCATTGGATTTTTAT
This sequence comes from Bartonella propinqua, assembly GCF_047263965.1. Lineage (NCBI taxonomy): Bacteria > Pseudomonadati > Pseudomonadota > Alphaproteobacteria > Hyphomicrobiales > Bartonellaceae > Bartonella > Bartonella propinqua. The sequence goes on from NZ_JBLEBK010000001.1 coordinate 312,772, forward strand.
AATGTGCGATGAATATGCTCGACGCGGAAGGTTTCAATGATGTCTCCAGCACGGATATCTTCATAATTTTCAAATGCCATTCCACATTCTTGACCACTTTGCACTTCATTAACTTCATCCTTGAAGCGTTTGAGTGTTTTAAGTTTTCCTTCGTGAATGACAATATTATCGCGGACAAGGCGAACACCCGCCCCACGTTCTATTTTACCTTCTGTAACGCGACATCCAGCAACTTTTCCGATTTTTGTAATGTTAAAGACTTCTAAAACTTCAGCATTACCAAGGAAAGTCTCACGCTGCTCTGGTGAGAGCAATCCTGACATAGCGGCTTTTATATCGTCAACAAGGTCATAAATGATGTTATAATAACGAATTTCAATTCCTTGTACCTTGGCTGAATCACGAACTTGTTTATTGGCTCGAACATTAAAGCCAATTACGGCAGAGTTGGAAGCTTCAGCGAGAGAAATATCACTTTCAGTGATACCACCAGCACCAGAATGCACAATGCGTGCACGCACTTCCTCATTCCCAAGTTTTTCTAATGCTGAAGCAATTGCCTCAATAGATCCTTGTACATCTCCTTTAATAATAAGAGGAAATTCTTGAACACCAGTGGTTTGTAATTTGGTCATCATTTGTTCAAGAGAACCGCGCGAACCAGTTTGTCGAGCTACAGCTTTATCGCGTGCTAATCGTTGACGATATTCAGCAATTTCCCGTGCTTTTGCTTCATGAGTGACAACAGCAAAACGGTCACCAGCTTGTGGTGTACCTTGCATACCTAAAATTTCGATGGGTGTAGAGGGGAGTGCTTCTTTTACATGGTGACCATGATCGTCAATCAAGGCGCGTACACGACCCCACTCATTACCAGCGACAATAATATCAGAAGGATGTAGTGTTCCTTTTTGGACAAGAACTGTTGCGACAGATCCACGACCACGATCCAGTTTGGCTTCAATGACAACACCTTCTGCAGTTCGTTTTGGATCTGCTTTTAAATCAAGCATCTCAGCTTGAAGGAGAATAGCTTCGAGAAGCTTATCGAGATTTTGACCAGTTTTAGCAGAAACCTCGACTTCTAAAGTTTCTCCCCCCATAGTTTCAACAAATACTTCGTGTTGTAGAAGCTCTGTACGCACTTTTTGTGCATCAGCAGTTGGTTTATCAATTTTATTGATAGCAACAATAATGGGCACACCAGCAGCTTTCGCATGATTGATTGATTCAATTGTTTGCGGCATGACACTATCATCAGCGGCGACAACCAGAACGGCGATATCCGTAACACGAGCTCCACGAGCACGCATAGCTGTAAAGGCAGCATGCCCAGGAGTATCAATGAAGGTAATCTTTTGACCGTTTTTTTCTACTTGATAAGCACCAATATGCTGCGTAATGCCGCCAGCTTCACCAGAAACAACATTTGCTTTTCGAATAGCATCGAGAAGAGAAGTTTTTCCGTGGTCGACATGACCCATAATGGTTACGACTGGTGGGCGTTGCTGCATTTTTTGAGGATTATCAGCTATATTAAAGATGCCTTCTTCTACGTCAGATTCTAGAACACGTTTAACAGTGTGACCAAATTCAACCGCGATGAGCTCGGCAACATCTGCATCAATAATATCGCCAGGTTTCATCATTTGTCCCTGTTTCATCAGAAATTTAATCACATCGACGGAGCGTTCAGTCATGCGCTGCGCAAGTTCTTGAATAGTAATAGTCTCAGGAAGGATAACTTCGCGGGAAATTTTTTCTCTTGGCTCTTGGTTTTGTGCACGTTTAAACTTTTCTTGTCTGCGGCGCATTGCAGCCATTGAGCGCCCGCGTGCACTTCCTTCTTCGTCTAGTGCACTATTGAGGGTAATTTTTCCACGACGTCGTTCATCGGCACCTTTTACAATTTTGGGTGCACGCACTTCTGATTTAGCAGAATTTGTACGTCGATTATGTCTGTCATCATCTTTATTGTCATCTACTTTACGTTTTTCAATCGTAGTTGTATTTTTAGGCGTGACGGGAATGTCTATCGGTTCTGTTAGGGGAACAGAAGAGGAAAGGGATGGAGCTTCTATCGTAGAGCTTTCACTTTCTTGATGTATTTTTGCTTCCTGTGCTTTTTGCTGCAAATTTTGTTCACGTTCTTTAGCGCGTCTTTCTTCTTCTTTGGCTTTTTGACGCATTATTTTTTCTTGAATATGCGCTTCTTCTAATGCACGAAATCTCGCTTCCATTTCAGCTGATGAGAGATCACTTTTGGCTACAGGCTCACTCGGCATTGCTTCTTCAAACCGTGGTTTAGAGCGTTGAGGAGCCACGTGTGGTTTCGTAATTTGCTGCGGTGTTTCAGCTTTTTCATCAGGTCGCGTAATTTTACGCCGTTTAGTTTCGACGACCACAGCCTTCGTACGGCCATGGCTAAAGTTTTGTTTGACCGTGCTAGTTTCTAGGACTGACCGTTTTAAGGTCAGTGTCCTCTTGACTGTTGTTTTGTCGTTATTATTTTCACTCATTGTATTTCCTTCACGACTTGTGCCGTCATCTCACTAGGCTTACTATGCTTGTCATCACGATAGGCGATCAACTTGTATAATGTTTTGAGAAACCCTTCTGCAGCTTTCGTATTCAATAAGGCTGTGTGCATTACAGGATTAGTCCCAAAAGCCATTCTCATTTCATCACTTGTAAATAAAGATATGGTTTTTATGTTCTGGTTTGTTTGTTGTTGTATTGTATGAATGGCTTGTGAAATTTTTCGTTTCCCATCTTCTGTAGCTCCTTTAGCGTGAAGTACGAGAATGACTTGACCAGAGCGGATAGCTGCATCAACTTTGGTTGCCCCCGTGACAATAGCACCTGCTTTTCGCATCATGGAAAGGCTTCCAAGAGCAGCTTTTAGCAAAAGTGTATCTACAATATGCGCAAGATCTGATGCAACCTCAACATCTGTTTTAAAGCTTTTTTTAAAAGCTTTTTGTTTGACTGCTTCCTCAACGACAGAGTAGTTAGCAGAGACCCATACGCCACGTCCAGGCAAATTGGCTTTAAGATCAGGGACAATTTGATTATTGGGACCAATAACAAAACGGATCAGCATTTTTGCTGAAGCATTTTTTCTTGTCACAATACAGGTCCGTCCATTCATTTAAAGTGTATCCACATTCAAATCATCTATTGTTTCGTTTTCTACAGAAGTTTCTGTAACAAGATCCGCTTGGTCTATCCAGCCTGCTTGCACACGCGCAGCTAAAATCATAGCTTCTGCATCAGCGCGTGTAATGTCAAAAGAGCTCAATATCCCAGAAAAATTTTGTGTTTGCCCTTCTTTACGTTCTCTCCAGCCAACCAAGTCGTCAACTGCATAGCCTGCAAAATCTTCCATTGTTTTTACACCATCTTCACCAACAGCAACTAACATAGCACTTGTCATTCCAGGAAGTGTGCGCAGTTCATCAGAGACACCGAGTTTTTTACGCTTTTCATCGAGTTCTTTTTCTTTGTGTTCTAGATAGTCGCGTGCACGGCTTTGGATTTCTGCTGCAGTTTCATGATCAAAACCATCAATGGAGGCGATTTCTTCAAGGTCAATATAGGCAATTTCCTCAATGGAGGAAAAACCTTCTGATGCCATAACTTGTCCAATCATTTCATCAACATCTAAGGATTCCATAAACAGCTTGCTGCGTTCTGTAAATTCTTTTTGACGATTTTCAGATTCTTCTTGTTCCGTTAGGATATCAATATTCCATCCTGTTAATTGTGAAGCTAAACGCACATTCTGTCCACGACGACCAATAGCGAGACTAAGCTGATCATCAGGTACAACGACTTCAATACGTTCTGCATCTTCATCAAGGACAACTTTGGAAACTTCAGCAGGCTGCAGTGCATTGACGATAAATGTTGCAGCATCAGGAGACCAAGGAATAATATCAATTTTTTCGCCTTGTAATTCTGAAACGACAGCTTGAACACGGCTCCCTCGCATTCCAACACACGCTCCAACAGGATCGATCGAGCCATCGCGTGAAACAACGGCAATTTTAGCACGTGAGCCTGGATCACGGGCAACAGATTTAATTTCTATAATACCATCGTAGATTTCGGGCACTTCCATGGTAAAAAGCTTCACCATAAACTGGGGATGTGTGCGTGAAAGAAAAATTTGTGGACCTCGCTGTTCGCGGTGCACATCATTGACAAAGGCACGAATACGATCTCCATAACGGAAAGCTTCACGTGGAATTAATTCATCACGTCGCACAATAGCTTCACCACGTCCCAGATCAACGATCACATTGCCGTATTCTACGCGTTTTACTGTACCAGAAACAATTTTACCAACTTTATTTTTGAATTCTTCATATTGTTGATCACGCTCCGCATCGCGTACCTTTTGTACAATAACTTGTTTAGCAGATTGTGCTGCGATGCGTCCAAAGTCCATGGGAGGCAAAAGGTCGGAAAAAAAATCACCAATTTTTGCGTCTACTTTATGTTTAAGTGCATCAGATAATGTGATTTCAGTTGTATAATCTTCAACGACATCAACAATTTTAAGCAAGCGTTGTAATTTAATTTCACCTGTTTTGGAATTAATTTCAGCACGGATATTGGTTTCTTGACCATAACGAGAACGCGCTGCTTTCTGAATAGCATCGGCCATCGCAGAAATGACAATCTCACGGTCAATCGATTTTTCGCGTGCAACAGCATCTGCAATTTGCAGAATTTCAAGCCTGTTAGCGCTTGTAGCCATCGATTTTCTCCTTCTTTATGCCACACGATGGGTATTGATCCCAGTGATATTAATTTTCATAATATAGTGCTTATTTTGAGATGTTAGAATTATCTTTAAGAGTTAATTGTTGACTTAAATCTTTATTTTTTTTCAACGTATCACGAATAAGTTCATCGGTAAGCACCAAACGCGCATCGATGATGCTATCAAAAGGAATAAAGGTATACATGGCTTCTCCATAAGCGGCTTTATCGGTGTTTAAAGTAAAGCCATCTTGTGTAATATTTGTGAGCGTTCCACGAAATTTTTTGCGTCCATCAATTGTTATTTTTGTTTCAATTTTTGCAATATGTCCCTCCCAATAAAAGAAGTCAGACTTTCTTACCAATGGACGATCAATCCCAGGAGATGAAATTTCTAAATGATATTTGCGTTCAATAACATTTTGTACATCAAGAAGAGGAGAAACAGTTCGACTAACAGTTTCACAATCTTCTATTGTCATGGAGCCATCAGCGTGCTCAACCATAATCTGAAGCGTTAAACCATTCAAGCCAAGAAGTTTTACGCGAACCAAACGAAAACCTAAAGGCTTAAGCAGCGGTATAATAAGAGCAGCAACCTGTGCTTCAATGCCATTTTCTTCAAATAGACGTGGCTCATCAATGTTGCTTATTCTTTCAGTGTTGTTCATACTACTTTATCCAAGTCGGTTCCATGAGCTTCATGATATTAAAAAGGAGCGGGTCTACATAGCCCACTCCTCATCATAAGACCAAGAATTTACCCATTGATACTCTTAAATTCAAAATTTTTCAAGTTGTTTATAATAAAGCGGTTCATCATTTATTTTTTGATAAAAGTAAGATAGGTAGGTGTTCGTCCTTCGCGTAAAGCTTTCTTTTCATAGCGAGTGCTTAGCCATAATGGATAAGGAATTTTCCAATCTTGGGGGCTTTCTGCATTCCATTCAAAGCTGTTATGGTGTATACAATGATATAGGGTCCAGTTTACATAACTATCTATATCGCTGGCAAAGCGAAATTTTCTACCTGTTTTGAGAACACGAGCAAAACGATCAAGATTTTTTATATTAATGAAGCGTCGTTTCCAATGCTTTTTTTTAGGCCATGGATCAGGATAGAAAAGATCTATGCCATCAAGTGATGCATTTGGTAGCCAATCAAGGAGATGCGTGGCATCATCATTATAAAGGCGAAGATGATTTTGGTGTTGTTTATGCTGTTCAATAGACATCAATATTTTTGCCATGCCATTGATGAAGGGCTCTACACCGATAAAACCAGTTTGTGGAAAATATTCCATTGCATGAAGTAAATGTTCACCACCACCAAAGCCAATTTCAAGCCGGACTTCTTTTACTTTGCTGAAAAATAAGGACGTTAAATCTCGGGGTGTAGGGTGACTTAAATCAATGTTAAGAGTTGGAAGAAGTGTTTTTATACGTACAAGCTGACTATTTCGTAGCCGTTTTCCTTGTCGGCGACCAAAAAAAGCCCCACTCATATGCCTGTTATATACAATCATGGTACTTTAACCATTGTTTGAAGCTTTTTAATGAGATCAGTTTTTTCCCATGAAAACGAGCCATCAGGTTTTGGTTTGCGTCCAAAATGACCATAAGCGGCTGTTTTTGTATAAATGGGTTTGTTAAGATTAAGATGCTTGCGGATACCTGTCGGTGAAAGATCCATTATTTTGCGGATTGCAGCTTCCAGAACACTTTCATCAACTTTGCCTGTTCCATGAAGATTAAGATAAATGGATAAGGGTTGTGCAACGCCAATTGCATAGGATAGTTGAATAGTGCATCGTTCTGCTAAATCAGCTGCAACAATATTCTTAGCTAGATAACGTGCAGCATAAGCTGCAGAACGGTCAACTTTCGTTGTATCTTTTCCTGAAAAAGCTCCTCCACCATGAGGTGCTGCACCTCCATAAGTGTCAACGATAATTTTGCGTCCCGTTAATCCCGCATCGCTTCTGGGACCACCGATAACAAATTTTCCTGTTGGGTTAATGTACCAACTGCATTGAGCAGAAATGGGAATGTCATGCAAAGCTTGACGAATATAAGGCTCAACCACTGTGCGGACTTTATTAGAATCCCAATTTTCATCTAAATGCTGTGTCGAAAGAACGATGGATGTTACCTCTATAGGCTGCCCATTTTTATACCGTATTGTTATTTGACTTTTGGCATCTGGTCCTAATTTCCCAGTTTCTCCTTCCTGTTTATGGCGGGCTGCGGCAAGAAGCTCTAAAATCTTATGCGCATAATAAATTGGCGCGGGCATGAGATCTGGTGTTTCTCGGCAAGCATACCCGAACATGATACCTTGATCACCTGCTCCTTCTTCACCATGTCGATCTATTGCATTATCAACACCTTGAGCAATATCTGTTGATTGAGGGCGCAAAAAAACATCAATTTTAACAGTTTTCCAGTGAAAGCCTAATTGTTCATAACCAATTGCACGAATAGCACGGCGTGCTACTGCTCGAAAACGAGTAGGGTTAATGAGCGGAAAACCAGTTTCATCATAGATAAATTCTTTATTTTTATCTCTCTTTAACAGTGTATCAGGAACACGTACTTCACCAGCAATAACAACACGATTTACACTTACTAAAGTTTCGCAAGCGATTCGTACCAGCCATGGATCGGTACCAGTTTTTTGAGCTTCTTTGTAGACCATATCAACAATTTCATCGGAAATACGATCACAAATTTTATCAGGGTGTCCTTCCGATACCGATTCACTAGTAAAAAGATAATCTTGATGCGGCATAGAAGCTCCTTCAAAAAAGAAAATGAATACTCTATTAATGTTTATTAAGACTGTCTATTTGCCAATCCCATGGCAAATCGTCAATGTTGATTTATGAAGTGATAAAGGAAAAGGATATAATTTTTTTATTTTATAGTTTATTTGTCAAATCTTCTTCAGACAGTGCTTTAGCCAAATCAATAATTTTTCGACGTACTTTGGCATCAGAGATATTAGTAAAAGCTCGCATAAGTTGGATTCCTTCATTGCTGGAGCAAAAATCCATAAAATTGCTATCGCTTTCAGCAAAACCTTCTATATGTTGTGTAGCAATGCCTTTATCAAAAAAATAAGAAACAGGCACATCCATAATTTCTGCAATTGCTTGAAGACGGCTTGCACCAATACGGTTTGTACCTTTTTCATATTTTTGGATTTGTTGGAAAGTGATGCCTAGTTTTTCCCCCAATTTTTCTTGGGTAAGTCCTAAAATGTTACGACGTAAACGAATACGGGTTCCGACATAAATATCTATAGGATCGGGCTTTTTTTTAGTATCGGTCATAATGCAACTCTTCATTTTCAGCGCTTTACTTCCAAACCAACATCAGATTTATGTGAGGTTAGTCTATCACACAATTAAGAGAATATGTAATATTTTTTCCCAACGTCACTGATATGCAAGGTGCAATATCATATACATGGGCACTTGATTACTTAGACTGTTTTGTAAAACCAAAAACAGCGCAACACAATAGCATAAGAATGAATAAGATGAAAGTGGAGAATATTCTGTATTTGTTGCTCCATGTAGGAGGAATAGGTGATGGAATTGGTGAATCAATGATGCCAATAGCATTCTGTTTAAGAGCTACAACGATTCGCCCATAAGAATCAATAACAGCTGATATTCCATTATTGGCTACGCGTATGAGGGGAATCCCCAATTCAACTGCGCGCAATCGTGCTTGTTGAAAATGTTGGTATGGACCAGGTGTAACGCCAAACCACGCATCATTTGTAATATTAATAATTGCTTGAGGAGGGGAACCTTTAAAAGTCATTTCATTAGGAAATATTGCTTCATAACAAATCAACGGAAGATAAGAAAAGCCGTTTGGCATTGTGACAGTTTTGCGTACACTAGCAGCACTATATCCACCTATATTATCAGCAAGGGCATGCAGTCCAATTTTATTCAACAAATTCTGATAGGGAAGATATTCACCAAAGGGAACTAGATGAAGTTTATCGGAGGTATTAAGAATATCACCTTTTGCATTAACCACCGCGATTGTATTAAAATGCCGCGTTTGAGCATTAAGAGAATTATTATCGGTGCGTACAGCTCCAATAATAGCCCATTGTTCAGGTTTGAGAAGAGAAGCAATATGCACTGCAAGAGCGGGCGAATCATTGAGAATATAGGGGACGGATGCTTCAGGCCATATGATAAAGTCAGGTTCATGTTTGTGATTGGCTGTTGGCGTAGCGCTTAGGTTCATATGAGTTGTTAATATAGCTCTTGGTACAGTGTTATCCAATTTTGCGTTTTGCTTGATAGAGGGCTGGACAATACGTACCCAAAGATTGCTTTTTTTATAATCAGCTGTGTTGGGTGCTGTATTGAGACGATAAAGTCCAAAACCACTGTGGGCTAATATAAGGGATAGGCAGAGAAAAAGTGCAAATTTCTTTTTTTCATTCGTTAAGAAAACAGTTGGTAGACTGTAGGCTAAAACAGCAAGAATATTCATTCCGTAAAGCCCTACTATGACATCTGATTGCATGAATATCGGGGTTGGCATAGCTGTATAACCAAGGGCATTCCATGGAAATCCTGTGAACAGAATAGCACGTAACCACTCTGCCAAGCCTAGCGCAAAAGCCAAGGTAAAGAAGCGTGCTATTCCTTTTGTCCACAACAAACCAACAATAAAACCAGCAAAAAACCAATAAAGAGAAAGGTAGAGAGGAGGGCAAAGAATAGCAAATGGTACTGCCCAGCCAAAAGTAACAGGATCTATCAATAAAGCATTTCCCAGCCACCAAAGGCTGCAAATAAAGTAACTGAAGCCGAAGGTTCCACAACTTAAAGCATAGGTTAGAAGGCGTTTTTTATTGTTTTGAATGGCACTTATTTTGTCAAGAAAGACAATAAAAACGGGAAAAGTTAAAAAGCAGACTGGCGTGAAACAAAAGGGTGGAAGTGCAAAAGACGTAAACGCACCACACAAAAACACTACTGCTTGCCGTTTCCAGCCAGTAACAGCAAACAAGAAAAGCATGAAGCTATTAAAAGATACTCGGCTATTCTTTAGAAATAACATTTTGCTTAAAATTTTCATTTTCCGAGATACGAAAAATGCGCAATCGCTTAATTCGACGTTTATCGGCTTCTAAAATACGGAATTGATAGCCTGGCACGGCTTTAATGACTTCACCTTTTGTAGGAATACGATCAAGAATAGAAACGATTAAACCACCAATGGTATCAACTTCGTCACCGTGTTCTCCTACGATAAAGTCAGGTCCAAGAGCTTTTTTTACATCTTCTAACTCTGTTTTTGCATCAACAAGCCATTTATTGTTAGGTTCGCGCACAATAGCATTATCAACATTGTCATGTTCATCTTCGATATCACCAACGACCAGCTCGACAATATCTTCCATAGAAACTAAACCATCTGTGCCACCATGTTCATCAATAACCAAAGCCATTTGTGTTCGTGTAGTTTGCATACGCGTTAGTAATTTGCTTGCTAACATGGAGCTAGGAACGAAGAGAACAGTTCGAATCAGATCTAGTTCGCCAATTGGAATATGCAAATCTGTGTGGTTTAACTGAAGCAAGTCGGATGTTTTTTCGATCTGGGATGACTTGGTAATGAAGCGCGTTATATAATTAAGGATATCACGAATATGGATCATTCCCCGTGGATCATCTAAGGTTTCAGCATAAACAGGTATGCGAGAATGACCAATTTTTGCAAAACATTTAAGAGTTTCTCCGAGAGGAGTGTTTATTTCTAACGCTTCAATTTCAGAACGCGGAATCATAACATCATCAACGCGTGCTTCGCGTAAGCGTAAGATATTGTGAAGCATAATACGCTCTTCAGGTGAGAAGAGAGATGCGTCTTTTTCATTGTCAGTAGCCAGTGCAATGGTAAGATCATCGCGCAGTGACGTGTAATTGCGACCACGTAAAAATGAAAATAAATGATTTATCAGGGAATGTTTTTCTGTATGATTTGTTCGCTGAGGGGGATGTTCTTCAATATTAGAAGATGTGTGACTGTTATTTTGTGCATTAACTTTGTCTGCCATGATTCTCAAATATTCTAAATTTTATTTTTATACCAGATACATAAGGTGATTTAAATTGTATGGTTGTCATATTAATTTAAAAAGTTAATCTTATCCTTTTAAGACAATTCAATATAGGGATCCTTTATGGAAAGTTTTTGAAGGATTTCTCTTTCGAGCTTTTCCATTTGCTGAGCTTCATCGTCTATTTCATGATTATAGCCAAGAAGATGGAGGACACCATGAACAATCATATGCGTCAAGTGATCCTCGAATGATTTTCCTTCTTTCTTGGCTTCAAGCGCGACAGTTTCTCGTGCGATGACAATATCACCAAGCATAAGCCTAGGGGGCTGCCCAACTTTAAGAGGAAAAGCAGGAAAGGACAGCACATTAGTAGGTTTGTTTTTATTACGCCATTGTGCATTGATCTGTGCCATATGTTTGTCATCCGTAAAAAGCAAACTAACTTCACTTACAACATTCTCCAATGAAACATGATGCATTGTAGTTTTTAACGCTTTTTCAGTGATATTATAAAGCATTTGCTTATCATTCCACCCAGAGTTCTCAATAGTTATATCAATAGTAATCATGATGAGTCGAATTTATTTTTTTGATGAAGGGGATGAGAGTGGTATTTTTTATTTTGTTCACCAAGGTCGTTATCATAAGCACGAACAATAGCAGCAACAAGAGGATGGCGCACAACATCTTTTTCATTAAAACGAATAATTGCAATATTGTCTACGTGTGAGAGAATGCGGATTGCTTCAATTAAACCTGATTTTTGTCCTATAGGTAAATCAATTTGGCTGATATCGCCAGTAATAATCATTCGCGTTCCTTCTCCAAGACGCGTGAGGAACATTTTCATTTGCATGGGCGTGGTATTTTGTGCTTCATCAAGAATAACAGCTGCATGAGCAAGTGTTCGTCCACGCATGAAAGCAAGAGGAGCAATTTCTATGACACCAGAAGCTAGAATGCGCTCTACTTTTTCGACTGGCATCATGTCATAGAGAGCATCGTAGAGCGGTCGCAAATACGGATCAACTTTTTCTTTAAGATCACCAGGAAGAAAGCCTAGATGTTCCCCAGCTTCAACGGCAGGACGTGAGAGGATGATTCGTTCAATGATACCGCGCTCTAGGAGTGCTGCAGCATGTGCAACAGCGAGATATGTTTTGCCTGTTCCTGCTGGACCTATACCAAAAACAAGTTCAGTATGTTCCATTGCGCGTATATAAGTATCTTGTGTCGGGGTTCGGGCATGGATTACTTTTTTATGAGTACTCAACTGTGCTGGTATATGCTTTGTCGCAGATTGGGTTATTTTTAGCAATTTTTGGGGTTCTTGAGGAAAATTTGCCATAGCAATTGCTCCTTCTATATCCGATAAAGTGAGCTCTTGATGTGTTTTGGCGCGTTCATAAAGCTGCTGTAATACATATTGTGCACGCCTCGTAGCAGCTACCTTCCCACGAATTGAAACTTCATTGCCGCGCGGATAAACACTAATCTTAAACTTTTTTTCGATATAAGTAAGATTTTCGTCGAATTGACCAAATACTGCTTTTGCATATTTGTTGTTTTCAAAAATTAAAACAACATGGTTAACACTTGATGCACGTGCTTTTTCTGAGTTACCAGTATTTTCAGGACAAGACCTTATTTTCTCTTTAATACGCTTCACGCTTTCGGTTGAAGTTTTCAACCTATTCTCCCATATCTACTGAGTGTCGCACACTTTTTTGAGTAAATTTTATAAATTTTAGGTGCGATCACTTTAATTTCAAAAATAAAACAAATTCCTATAATCGATGTTTTTAAAAACGTTAAAGATGCGTTTATACATTTACTGCTTCACCTACAAAACTATTTGATCCTGCATTTTTGATATGAATTTTCATCACCGTGCCTGTAGAGGATTTTGTGTTTACTACAACAGGTAAAAGCCAAGGTGAGCGACCTATCATTTGCCCAGAGTGACGCCCAGCTTTTTCGATGAGAACATTGGTTGTTTGACCAACTTTAGAGTGTAAAAACGCATGTTGCTGCTCAAGGAGCAACACTTGCAAATGTTGAAGCCGAGCATCTTTTACAGTTTCATCGATATGATTTTTCATTGTTGCACCAATTGTCCCAGGTCGAGGCGAATACTTGAAAGAATAGGCTGAACTATATTGCACTTGTTTTATAAGTTTGATGGTTTCTTCAAAGTCTTCATCTGTTTCTCCTGGAAATCCTACAATAAAATCACCTGAAAAAGCAATATCGGGTCGAGCTGTACGAATTTTTTCGATGAGCTTAAGATAATGAACACTTTTGTGTTGACGATTCATTGCTTTTAGAATGCGATCTGAACCCGATTGGACGGGGAGATGCAGGTAGGGCATTAATATATCAAGATCTCGATGAGCAGCAATAAGACTATCATCCATATCACGGGGGTGGCTAGTTGTGTAACGCAGACGCTTTAAACCATCCAGTTTGGCAAGATGATAGAGAAGATCGCCAAGACGCCAAGTCTTTCCGTCAGCACTTTGCCCGTGCCAACCATTTACATTTTGTCCAAGGAGTGTAATTTCTTTGACACCGGCTTCAATGAGTTGGCGAGCTTCCTCAGTAATTTGTTCAACTGATCGCGATATTTCGGCACCCCGTGTGTAAGGAACAACACAAAAAGTGCAAAATTTATCGCAACCTTCCTGCACAGTTAAAAATGCACTAACACCCCGTTTTTTTACAGCACTTTTATTATGAGGCGGTAAATGAGCAAATTTATCTTCAACAGCATAGTCTGTTTCAACGATTTTTTTCCCTTGTTGGGCTTGTTTTAATAACTCTGGCAAACGATGATACATTTGCGGACCAATAACGAGATCCACTGTTGGTGCGCGACGCAAAATTTCACTTCCCTCAGCTTGTGCAACACAACCAGTTACTCCGACCATTAAAGGTTTGTCAGGTGTACGTTTTTGACGTATCATTCGCAAGCGACCAAGATCGGAATAGAGCTTTTCTGCTGCTTTTTCCCGAATATGACAGGTATTCACAAGAATAAGGTCGGCATCATTTGGTGTTTGTGTGGTGACATAACCCTGTGAACTAAGACTATCATTCATCCGTTGGCTGTCATAAACATTCATTTGACACCCATAAGTTTTAATAAAAACCTTCTTCGGAGTAACAGGGAGTGAATTTTTAGGATTTGCTTGTTTCATAACGCATTCTAAACTTTTTTTATGTGAAACTCAATCTGTTTGCATAAAAGTTTTTTGCATAATAATTGCATCTGTGCGGTTATCCTTTGATGGGTAATAGGCAAGACGTTTAGCAATTTTTTGGAATTCGAAACGCTGATAAAGACTTAAAGCAGAAAGATTATTTTCTTCTACCTCTAAGAATAGTTTTATAGCGCGTTCGTGATGAAGGTGCCGAAGTGTACTATCGATAAGCAAATAGCCAATCCCTTGTCGACGGCAATGAGGGTGAACCGCAATTGTGATAATTTCCGCTTCATCAAGAATAAGGCGGCATAGGCAAAAGCCTAAAATTTTATTGGGTTGACCAATAATAGAGACTTTGTATCCGAAGATAGAGCAATCTTTTAGGAAATTATCAAATGTTTGTTTCCCCCAAGCTGGGACAAAACAACGCTGATGAATTTGATGAAGGAGAGCGCTGTCATCAGTTTGTAGAGGGGCAACCCAAAAATGCTTGTTTGTAAATGAAAGTTTAGCCATTATTTTTTTCGTGGTAAGGCAAAATCAGTTTGTTGTTTTGCATCAGCATTACGTAGATAAAGTGGACGGGGTGAGCCTTGGGGCTGTTTTTGGGCAGCAAGGTGGGCATAGTTTACAATGTCAGCTGCTTCGCATAAAGTTTGGTCTAATATGATTTCTTTATCTATCTTACGGTTTTTAATGTGTAGTGCAATGATATCAGCTGCTGAACCCGTTATCCTCGTTTGCTGAGGCAAATCTTTTATGATATTTTCAATTGTTTTTAGGCTAGGTGATCCTAAAGGTATGAGATCTTCATTAAAATTTTGATAGTAGAACATGTCTTTACCAGCTTGAATGACAACAGTGATTATTGATTCGTTATTTTTATTGGTTATCTGTGCTGCTGATGCTTCAAGTGCACTTACTCCAACAGCTGGTATTTCTAATGCTAATGCCAAAGCTCTTGCTGTTGAAACACCTACACGCACACCGGTGAACGATCCAGGTCCAATATTAACAGCAATACGGTCAACTTGACTGAGAGTGACATTGGCTTGGTCGGTTACTTGTGCAATGTGCCCGATGAGCCTTTCGGCATGTCCCTTGTTCATGCGTTCGCTGATACGGGCAATGACGGATTGATGGCGAATAAGCGCAACGGCACAATAAATTGAAGCAGTGTCTATGGCAAGAATAAGCATAAGAATATTTTAGTTGAAGAATACGATAAACAAAAGGCCTACTGTGTTTTTTAGTCTTTTTTATTTAGAATAATACTCTTCATAGAATTGTTACGCGGAATTATCTTATGGTTATATGGTGAGAAAAAAGGAGGGAGATTGTTGTTTTTCTGATATATTGTGATTATTTTGCAACTTTTAAGCATTTGAGCGTATTGTTTTATTTTTTGTTAGTGCATATTTTCTGATATTTATCATAATATTGCGTAAATGATTTTTTGTTCTGTTTTTAATCAGACAGCTAAGTATTGGCGCAAATTATATATAGGTAAGGTATATATGTATGCTAATATTCCTTCTTTGAAGCTCAAAATCTGCTTTTGTTAAGGATAATTGAGTAGCATCAGAGAAAATGTGTTATAGTTTAGTATGATTTAGTGTGGAATTAACAACAAATCTTTTGGTTTTTTTAATCACATATTAGCGATTTTGGTAAAATTATCGTTTAGCTTGGTTCATTTAAATGTTCTTCTGCAGCAAGTCCATGGTAAGTATTACGCTACATTGTCCAGATTTATTTTAGTATAGCTTTGGTGGCAACATTTTTTGTAAATTCATTGAGATATTTGATTTTTTCAGAATAAAATTATTATGACACTTGCAGATGTATGCGAAAGAGAGAAAAAGATATAATTAATAGAATTAAAATTGCCACAGTAATAGAAAAGTAAAGCATATTGCCAGCTGTAATTTTGCTTCGTTGATATATTTATAGCACTTTAAAAAAGTTTTAGAGCCAATAAGAAACATCGTTTTTTCCAGTAATAGCATGTCTATTAGTTTTTTGTGAAAATTGATTTTGATTATAGAAAATGAAAAAATAGCATGTTTTTTAATGAATTATAGATTCAATCATGTGCTATTTAGCTATATAATTATTGTACTGACAAACTGATTCAACACGCAATTTAGGAAAAGTCGCTGCTAATTAAAGTAGGGCACATTCGTTTTTTATATAGAATGATAGAGAATTTTTATAGTGTGATCTGGTTTGCTGAAAAGGTTGTAATATGAGCAAATCTGTAGAATGTTTGTGAGCTACATTGAAAAAATATTTCAGAGTGCTCAAAATGTTATATGGTGTAGATTAATCAACTTTATCATAATAAGGCTACAAACACTGAGGATGAGTATGGAGCAGATTGAAGCAAAAATAATGCGCAATCCTGTCTTTTTTAATGAGCGGATATCGACTTCTAATCCTAGTGCTGCCATTGAGATGACAGTGAAAAACTGCGCAATAAATCTGATGGGGTTGATGACTGTTGCAGGAATAAGCTCGCTTGAGCGGATAAGCATCATGATAATAAAACCAATAATAAACCATGGAACAAGGGTGTGTAGACGCAAATGTGTTTGTGTTGATCGACGGTAAATAATTGACAAAGTAAAAATCACAGGGGCTAACATGAGCACTCGCACCAATTTGACAATTGTTGCAATTTGGACACTTATAAAAGATACAGATGCTGTTGCTGCTATAACCTGTGGTACAGCATAAACAGTCATGCCTACAAGTACACCATATTGGCTAAATGACAAATTCAGCAGTGGATGTAAAAAGGGTAGAAGTAAGATAATAAAAACCCCTAAAAGAGCGCTAAAGGCAATTGATGCAGCTACATCTTCCCGCTTGGCATTGATGACAGGTGCAGTTGCTACAATAGCTGAATTGCCACAAATAGCATTACCACAAGCAACTAGTATTGCTAAATTCACAGAAAGCCCAAAAAATCGGCTGATGGCAAAGCTGATGAGAAGAGTTATAAATATAAAAAATACAATACTAACAAGTAGGTTCCAACTGACTGAAAGAATTGTGTGGATGCTAATACTGGCTCCTAGAAGAACAATAACAATTTCGAGAAGTGTTTTTGCACAAAAGGTTATACCTTTTTGAAAATATATTGGCAGAGTAAAACAACTACGGATAATAGATCCCAATAAGATTGCCAAAACAAGACTTTCGAGCCACTTCTCTGCGAATAGTTGTTTTTCAATTATTTCTAAACCATAAGCTAAGGCGGAGATGAGCAAGCATACTAGAATTCCAGGACAAAAATCGCACAGAAAGGAAAGCCTTTTCTTAAGTACTTTGAATATTTTTCTATACATTAAAAGACAATGACGAGTAAAAAGGGTTATAATTTAAGCGAAGATAGTTTTAAAGATTGGTTCTTGCTTGTAGAGCTGCGGCTAAGGTTCCATCATCAAGGTAATCCAGCTCACCTCCTACTGGCACTCCATGAGCAAGCCGAGTAATTTTAACTGAAAAATTTGAAAGTTGGTCAGTGATGTAGTGCGCTGTCGTTTGTCCTTCAACGGTAGCATTAACGGCTAGAATAACCTCCGTAATTGGACTGTTTACAACACGTTGTACTAAGGGAGCGATATTGAGCTCATCTGGACCTATCCCATCTAATGGAGAAAGTCGTCCGCCCAATACGTGATAACGTGCAGCTAGAGTTCTCGCGCGCTCAAGAGCCCAGAGATCAGCAATATCTTCAACGACAATAATTGTAGTATCATCACGGCGGGGATCTGTACAAATCGAACAGGGATCAGCTGTATCTACATTGCCACAAATAGAGCAAATGCAGACTTTATCTGCAGCAGCTTGTATTGCTGCTCCTAGGGGCTCTAATAATATTTCCTTTTTTTTTATAAGGTGAAGGGCAGCACGGCGCGCTGAACGTGGACCAAGACCTGGTATTCGTGCTAAAAGCTGAATGAGATGCTCAATTTCAGATCCTGCAATGTGTTTAGCCATACTATTTATGTCCAAGGTATTGTCCAAGAGAGGTAGATAAAATGCTGTTCATTAGAACGGAAGTTTAAAACCTGATGGGAATGGTAATCCTGCTGTTATGCTTTGAGTTTTTTCTGCTATAGCTGTTTCAATTTTTGCCTTAGCTTCATTATAAGCTGCCATAATCAAATCTTCAAGAATTTCAGTTTCTTCGGGTTTTATTAATGAAGGATCAATTGTGATTGCCGTTATAGTATTTTGGCCATTTAAAGTAATACTGACAAGCCCACCGCCAGCAGTGCCAATTTCTTGCAGGTTAACCATTTCTTTTTGAATTTGCTGCATTTTTTCTTGCATTTCTTTGGCTTTTTTCATCATACTCATCATATCGCGCATAAGAATAGGTATCCTTATTTATTATTGATCACTTTTATTTTTAAAGGTATCGGGAGATAAATCAAGATCATTTGCTTGTGTATTCGGACGATTGTCGACAATTTCTGCTCCTGGAAAATGATTGAGGATTGTTGCGATATCAGGATCTTTCTGTGCAAAAGCCACACTTTCTTCCTTTAAAGTTGGTCCTCCTCCTTCATTGATGAAGGATATAGTGTAATGTTTTCCAATCCATTGAGACAGCATTTTCTTTATGTCATCTGCAAGTGCACTGGGAGCATTTTCAGAAAGTCTTAAAGTAATATGTTCTGGCTCAAAAGAAACAGGATGAACAAAATCTGTAATAAGCGCTTTAAAAGGAATTTCATTATATTGTTCAGCTAACCTAACAATATCATGCAAAGAATCAATAATGACGTTCTTTTGTCCAGTAACTTCTTTTTCTGTTTTCAGGGCAGGGCACGGTAAATTTGCAATATTTTCAGAAAGATTAACAAACTGGGAAGTTTCAGAAATTTCTTTTATTTTAAAAGAATTTGTATCTTCAGAAGTTTGCATCTTCAATGAATTTTCCACTGGTGAGGAGTGATCTAATTGATTGCTCAAGGGTGCGCTTAAATCAGGCTGATTTGGTGATGTGTTTAAAGTGCGTGGCGAAGAATGAACAGATGCAACTGTTCCTTTTGTCGTATTATTTGCACTCGTGGATTCTTGGTGAAAAGATTGTGGAACAATTGTGAGGGGTGTTTTATCTTGCGAAATCTTTTTTAAAGCTTCATCAAGAGTTGGCAGGTCAGCAGTGTGAGTAAGACGAATCAATAACATTTCGGCAGCTTGAAGTGGACGAGCAGTTTGACTAACTTCCTGTAAGCCTTTGAGTAACATTTGCCAGTTCCGAGACAAAATGGGAATGGAAAGTTTTTGTGAAAAATTTAAGCTTCTTAAGCGCTCACCTTCAGTAAGTGAGAAATCTTCTGCTATTTCTGGTGTAAAACGTAAACGTGTAACGAGATGATTGAAATCAGCCAATTCCGTTAATATAGTGAGAGGGTTAGCACCTGAATCGTATTGACTGCGAAATTCATTCAATGTGCTTACAATATCGCCTTTCATGATGAATTCAAAAAGGTCAATAATACGTGCTTGGTCAGCCAGCCCTAACATTGTGCGTACCGTAATTGCACTGACGTTACCATTGCTATGCGCAATTGCTTGATCCAAAATGGATAGTGCATCACGTGCAGATCCTTCTGCGGCACGTGCAATCATGGAGAGCGCTTGATCTTCCACTTCTACGTTTTCATGTTTAGCAATTTGGCGCAAATGAGTGATCAAAACTGCCGATTCAATACGCCGTAAATCAAAGCGCTGACAACGTGAAAGGATGGTAATAGGAACTTTGCGAATTTCTGTCGTGGCAAAAATAAATTTTACATGTGCTGGTGGTTCTTCAAGTGTTTTCAATAAACCATTAAATGCTTGTGTTGAGAGCATATGCACTTCATCAATAATATAAACTTTATAGCGTGCAGAAACAGGACAGTAACGTATCTGTTCAATAATTTCACGAATATCATCAATTCCCGTATGTGAAGCTGCGTCCATTTCTATAACATCGAGATGGCGTCCCTCGATGATTTGTGTGCAGTGTTCACCCAGTGTATCCAATGCAGTAGTTGGTTGGTCAATATCTTTTGTTTTGTAGTTGAGTGCGCGAGCTAAAATACGCGCAGTTGTAGTTTTCCCTACTCCGCGAATTCCTGTTAGCATCCATGCTTGTGCAATACGTCCTGTTTCAAAGGCATTAGTAAGGGTGCGCACCATCGCCTCTTGCCCAATCAGGTCAGAGAAATTTTGGGGACGATATTTGCGAGCAAGAACGCGATAGGTCGTTTCTTCAAGCATATTTTGCATCAATGACCCCAATTTTGAATTTTTTTTGGATACATTTCGATAGTACGAAAGCACAAACTAGCACGCTACTCTAGATGTAAAAGGATTTTTTCTCAATCAATTTATTTTTTTAACGGAATTATCTGCCTTAAAGCGACAAAATCCCTTATTCTTTGAGAACGTTACTATATAAAACCACCAATTTTACACTGAAAAACGACAGAAATATGATTTATTTAAAAAATAGGAGGCTGGCACTATGACCCGTACTAAAACTCGTTGGGGCTGCTTCTTTCCAGACCTGACCCAGTTGGCGAGCAGTTCGTCCATCACCAACCTCCCAAATTCATATTGTCGATTTAAAATGAAAAATCAAGTTAAGAAATGAAAAAGGTGGAAGGAACGATTGAAAATTTTTCCTTTGTGTTTAATCTTTGCACTATTTTTAATTTGCTTAAATCAAAAGTGGCGCAGTTCGATAAGGTAAATACTGATTTTTTTTTGAGTTTAAACATATTGAAAGGTACACAACGCCTTTATGTAATAATTATAAATATTAGGGCAAATGAAATTATACGCAGTTCATAATCCTTGAGTAAATCTTTTATGGTGTTTTTCCCTTTTACTATGAAATACGATGAGTCATTTTAAGAATTTTTTGTATCCAATATAACTGAATAAACTGTTATTTCATGTCCTTTTGTGATATCCTAATTATCATTTCTTTATACTAATTGAACGCATATCCACTATTATATTAATTCGTGAAAAAATGTTATCGGAATAATTTTAATACTCTGTTAGTGGATGCTATCGCTTATTTTTTCATTAGTACTTGTTATGAAGGAGAGCTGTAGTGATTTCATTGTCCTTATATACGGGTTGTTTTATCATTTTTAGCTAAATAAATGCCGATAATGGGCAATTCAGCGAAAGAGAAAGTTAACTCTTCCAAGGCAAGTTTTATCATGAGATTTTCAAGATGCCCTTCAATGTCAGCAAAGAATTGTATTGCATTAAAATTTTTGCCAATTTAGTAGCTTTCTAATTTTGTCATATTGATACTGTTCGTGGCAAATTCCCCCCATAGCTTGATAAAGGGCAGCTGGGACATTGCGGACGTGAGAAAGAGGGCTAGTGATGATTTTTACCATTTTGAGGTTTGGGTATGTGTCGTTGAGAACGTGAAAAGATGACAAAACGGGGTAATATTGAGGACTATCTTCAATATTTTTTGCGAGAGTTCAAGCCCATAAAGTTCTGCTGCCATTAGAGGCGCTAAGACTACATTAGAGGCGCTAAGACTACTTGTGAAAGTCTAGAATTTTTTATAATTTTGTAATTCCAGTGGTATTAATAAAAATGGCAAGTTTTTAGCCGTTTTTTGTATGATTTTACGGCATTGTGCAAGGGCATGAATATGGTTGTGGACAGTTTCAATTTCTTCATGTTTAACGCTAAGTAAGATCATTAATTGAAAATGGATAGGCAAAAAGTACTCTCCAACAATATAAAGGGATGATTGTGGTAGAAGGTGATGAATATACACAACACCCTCAGCAAGAGTATTTTCAATAGGGATCATAGCGAGATCGGTTTATCTGCTTTCTACAAAATTGAGCGTGTCTTCAAAAATGACAGAGGGGATAGCGTTCATATTAGGAAATATATTGGAGTAGGCAATATGGGAATTAAAGCTATATTCTCCTTAGAAAAAGATCTTATAGGCTTTTTCAATTATTTTCATGCTAAAATTTTGCGTACTTTGTCAAGGTCACGTTGTGTATCTACACCTAAGGGAATTGTGTCAACTATTTCTACATCAATACGCATATTATGCTCTAATGCACGTAATTGTTCAAGTTTTTCACGTTGCTCAAGTGTAGAAGGTTTGAGAGCTACAAATTGTTCAAGCGCTTTACGTCGATAAGCATATATTCCGATATGGTGGTAAAGAGTACCATCTCCATAAGGCGCTGTTGCGCGGGTAAAATAAAGCGCACGAAGGCGATTTTGAGAAAGCGGTGTGCCAATAATTTTTACTATATTTGGATCTATTTTTTCATCTTCCTCAATAATTTTTGCACCCAAGGTTGCAATATCAGTAAGGCTATTTTCTAAGGGTCGTAAAGCACTGATGATTTCATTGGGTGTTATTGTTGGTAGATCACCTTGTACATTCAAAATAGCATTATAGCGTCTTTCAGGGTCAATATTGGTTAAAGCTTCATAAATACGGTCAGACCCAGATTTGTGATTACCACATGTTATGATACATTCATGTCCGTAAGCTGTAACAGCTTTTGCAATATCATTATGATCTGTTGCAACTATAGTCCGCCCTAATGCGGCTTTTTTTGACTGTTCAATGACATGAACAATCATGGGCTTTCCAGCGATTTCAGCGAGAGCTTTTTGAGGAAGACGGGTTGAGCCTATACGGGCGGGGATGAGAATAATTGGTTCAATAGTCATCATAAATTTCCAAATATCAAATATTATGTGTGTGATGCGTTTGTAATATTGTGTATTATAAAGAAAAAGCTTAAACTGAAAACGGTAATGGAAAAGTGTAGACGTGTGAATTTTTATGAATCGTTTGAAAGTTGCCTGTTTTTTTGGTGCTTGTCTATTTTTGCTGATTATTTTTGCAGGAATCTTTATGATGAGTGATTGGTTCCGTGATACTTCTGCACCAGTTCAAAGTTCTTATGAAATTACAGAAAAGGACATGCTCAAGGAAGAGCAGCAGATGTCGGCTGTCTCTTTGTCATTGAATGATCGTCTTCAACAAGGCGACCTTGAAAATGGGCGTAAAATTTTTCGTCGATGCGCTATATGTCATACCTCTGGGCGTAATGAATCTGGTCGTGTTGGTCCAGCACTTTGGGAAATTGTCAATCGCCCTTTAGCGGCAACAACAAATTTTGCTTACTCACGGGTTTTGCGTGAAAACTCTGATCAAAAATGGGACTTTGTGACCTTGGATCGTTATCTGCAATCGCCGCGTGAAGCATTTCCAGGGACGATAATGTCTTTCCGTGGAATCAAAAATGACCAAGAGCGTGCTGATCTTTTGCTTTATTTACGGAGTTTATCCGATCATCCTGTTCCCCTACCAGTAGATAACAGAGAAGGCGAACCAAACTGAGTTGTATCAAAAGTACCCCTTTGGAGAAGGGGGAGGCAATTGGTTTTTATTTTTAATCTTGTTGTCATGAATTTATCAAAAAAATTGTTATTGATACGTCATTTAAAATTGATTCGGTGCGACTGTGTCAGAAGGTGAAAGTAAAAAATGGCAGCCTACATTCTTCGGCGTCTTTTGCTCATTATACCGACGCTGATCGGTATCTTAACGGTAACCTTTATTATTATTCAATTTACGCCAGGTGGGCCTATTGAAAATATTATTGCTCAATTACAAGGAATAGGTGGTGATGCTGTAGGGCGATTGGGTGGTGGAAGTGATCTTGGTCTTTCTTCTGACGTTGTTTTGGATGGTGCTCAAGTTGGGTCTTCTTCGGGGGCTTTTAAATATCGTGGTGCACAGGGGTTAGATCCAGAATTTATTGCCAAACTGGAAAAGCAATTTGGGTTTGATAAGCCGCCTTTGGAGCGTTATTTGATAATGCTTGGTCGTTATTTGCGCTTTGATTTTGGAGATTCTTATATACAAGGGCGTTCGGTTATTGAGCTTATTAAAAGTGCTTTACCCGTTTCTGTTTCGCTCGGGTTTTGGCAATTGCTGATTTCTTATGCTATTTCTATACCGTTAGGAATCCGTAAAGCTCTTAAAGAAGGGACAGCTTTTGATGTATGGACAAGCGCTATTATTATCATTGGCTATGCCATTCCGAGCTTTCTCTTTGGTATTTTTTTAATGGTTTTTTTTGCTGGAGGGTCTTTTTTCAATTGGTTTCCGTTAAGCCATTTAACGTCTGATAATTTTGATCAATTATCTTTTGGGGAGAAAATATTAGATTATCTTTACCATTTGGTTCTTCCGTTAACAGCAATGGTCATTTCTTCTTTTGCTACAACGACATTGCTGACAAAAAATTGTTTTCTAGAAGAGATTCGTCAACAGTACGTCACCACAGCACGCGCTAAGGGGTTAAGTGAACGCTCAGTTCTTTATGGTCATGTTTTTCGCAATGCAATTTTAGTTGTGGTTGCCAGCTTTCCTGCAACTTTTATGGCATCATTTTTTAGTGGGTCTTTGCTGATTGAAATGCTTTATTCGTTAAATGGTATGGGGCTTTTAAGTTATACGTCTATTGTCAATCGTGATTATTCTGTTGTATTTGCGTCTCTCTATATTTTTTCGCTTATTGGTTTGATTGTTAGTCTCATTTCTGATGTCGTTTATATGCTAGTTGATCCACGTATTGATTTTGATAAAAAGGATTTGTGATGCAGGAAGTGGGGCATGATAGTGTGCATAGTTCTAAGTTGCAGAAAGAACCTTTTTTTTCTCCATTGAATGCGCGTCGTTGGCGCAACTTTAAGAAAAATCGACGCGGTTGGTGGTCATTATGGTTCTTTTTATTTTTGTGTTTTTGTTCTTTTTCGGCAGAATTTATTGCCAATGATCGTCCAATTATTGCTTCTTATAAAGGAGAGCTGCTCTTTCCTATTTTTTTTGATTATCCTGATGAAAAATTTGGCGGAAGCTTAATTGTAGCAGATTTTCGTGATCCTTTTATTCAAAATGAAATTGCGCAACATGGTTGGACATTATGGCCGCTGGTGCGTTATTCCTATAACACGGTAATGGGAAATAGATCTGTAGCGTTAGCGCCACCTTTTTGGCTTCAAAGTAAAGAGGAACGTTGTGCCAATTATGCTCAGGGAGACGCTGATCCAGAATGTACAATAGGTCAGTGGAATTGGCTTGGAACAGACGATCTGACACGTGATATTTTTGCACGCGTTTTATACGGTTTCCGAGTATCAATAACTTTTAGCATTCTTTTAACAATTATTTCCACGATCATCGGTGTTACAGCAGGAGCCGTTCAAGGATATTTTGGTGGTTGGGTTGATTTAATCTTTCAGCGCTTGATTGAAATATGGTCTTCTGTACCATCACTTTATTTGGTTATTATCATGGCAGCAGTTTTGGCACAGGGGTTCTGGGTGTTGTTGGGAGTTATGCTTCTTTTTCAATGGGTGACGTTAGTTGGTGTGGTGCGTGCAGAATTTTTGCGTGCGCGCAATTTTACCTATGTCAATGCTGCGCGTGCTTTAGGGGTTCCTAATAGCACTATTATGGTGAGGCATTTATTGCCAAATGCGATGGTTGCTGCCTTGACCTATATGCCTTTTTTATTAACATCGGGGGTTTCATTACTCACATCACTTGATTATTTGGGGTTTGGTCTTCCTCTTGGTTATGCTTCTTTAGGTGAATTGATGCGGCAAGCTACCATTAACTTGAATGCTCCTTGGATTGGTATTACGGGGTTCGTTGTTATTGCTGTTATGTTATCATTGTTGGCGTTTATTGGTGAAGCTGCACGAGACGCTTTTGACCCGCGAAAGACATTACAATGACAAATTTGCTTTCAGTACGTGATCTTTCAGTTGCATTCCACCAAGCGGAAGAAAAAAAATACATCATTGAACAAGTTTCTTTCGAGATTAAAAAAGGAGAGACAGTTGCTTTGGTAGGGGAATCGGGTTCTGGAAAATCGGTAACAGCACTGTCTATTTTGCAATTATTGCCTTTTTTGAAAACGCTTTATCAGTCGGGTGAAATTCTCTTTAACAATAGGGATTTATTGAAGCAGAAAGAAGAAGATTTGCGTAAAATCCGTGGTAAAGATATTGCCATGATTTTTCAGGAGCCGATGACCGCTCTTAATCCTTTGCATAACGTAGAGCGCCAGATAGGCGAAGTTCTCAAAATGCACTCAAATATGTCAGATCAATCACTACAAACAAGTGTTATTGATTTATTGACTCAGGTAGGAATTCGTGAGCCACAAAAACGTTTGGGTTCATTTCCTCATCAATTATCTGGTGGACAACGGCAGCGGGTGATGATTGCGATGGCACTTGCAAATAACCCACGATTATTGATTGCTGATGAGCCGACAACAGCACTTGATGTGACTGTTCAAGCAAAAATTCTTGAGCTTTTGATGCAACTTAAAAAGCGCAACAATATGTCAATGCTTTTTATTACCCATGATTTAGCTGTTGTGCGCCGTATTGCAGACCGTGTCTATGTGATGAGGAAAGGAAAAATTGTTGAAAGTGGTTCAACAGACGGATTGTTCAAAAATCCCCAACAGCCTTATACCAAGCAATTATTGGCAGCAGAACCTAAAGGTCATCCTCTTCAAGTTGATGAAAGTGCACCCATTTTGATGCAAGGCAAGAAAGTTAATGTTTGGTTTCCGATTAAAAAAGGTTTATTGCGGCGAACAATAGATTATGTGAAGGCTGTTCAGGATATAGACATTACAATTCGTGTTGGTCAAACGCTTGGTGTTGTGGGTGAATCTGGTTCAGGAAAAACAACATTGGGGCTTGCACTGATACGGATGTTGTCTTCCAAAGGGCAAATTACTTTTGATAATATCGACATTAGCAGCTTTACTTTCAGGAAGATGCGCTCTTTGCGCCGTCATATTCAGATTGTTTTTCAAGATCCTTTTGGTTCTCTTTCTCCACGTATGTCTATCAGTGAAATTATCGCTGAAGGATTATTAATCCATGAACCTCAGCTTTCTTATTTTGAACGCGATGATCGTGTTATTGCAGCATTGCGTGAGGTTGATCTCGATCCTTCTACGCGTCATCGTTATCCACATGAGTTTTCTGGTGGACAAAGACAGCGGATTGCTCTCGCGCGTGCAATAATCCTTAAGCCGCGTTTTCTTATGCTGGATGAACCAACCTCTTCTCTTGATGTAAGTGTGCAGGCGCAAATCATTGATCTTTTGCGTCATTTGCAACAAAAATATCATTTAGGCTATTTGTTTATTAGTCATAATCTGAAAGTTGTGAAAGCGCTGGCACATGAAGTGATTGTCATGCGTAATGGGGAAATGGTTGAGCATGGTTCTGCTGATCGTATTTTTTCTTGTCCCCAAAAGCCTTATACGCAAACTCTGATGACTGCTGCATTCGCACTAGAATCTGACCGTTTATAGGTAATGACGTTAAATTGCGCTAATAGTCCATTATAGAGAAGAACTTTCCCTACTAAAGGTTCACCAATGTTTGTAATAAGCTTTATAGCTTCCATTGCTTGGAGTGTTCCGATGACTCCAGGTAAAGCACCAATAATTCCAGTTGTAGCACATGTTGGGATTGTG
Source organism: Bartonella propinqua (assembly GCF_047263965.1). NCBI lineage: Bacteria > Pseudomonadati > Pseudomonadota > Alphaproteobacteria > Hyphomicrobiales > Bartonellaceae > Bartonella > Bartonella propinqua. The sequence goes on from NZ_JBLEBK010000001.1 coordinate 340,460, forward strand.
TCAGGGTCTGGTGGGTTGGGAAATAAGTCGCGATAGTGAGGATTGTTGTCTTTATAAGGCATAAGCACCGTCAGTGAGCCGTTGAAACGCTCTACAGCGCCACTTATCAAAGGTTTTTCGCATTGGGCAGCATGATCTGCAAGAAGATAGCGCGTAGAAAAATTATCGCTACCATCGATAATGATATGATAAGTGTTTAGCAATTTATCCACATTACCTTTATCCAAACGTAGATTGTGTTTTTCAACCGTAATATGGGGGTTTATTGCTTTTATAGTAGCCTTAGCGCTGTCGGTTTTGGGTTGATTAATTGTGTTTATTTTGTGGATAATTTGGCGTTGTAAATTGGAGAGCGAAACGATATCATCATCAACAATTCCAAGAGTACCAACGCCTGCCGCAGCTAAATAGATTAGAGCAGGAGCACCAAGACCACCCGCTCCAACGACAAGAACACGTGCAGCTTTGAGTTTCTGCTGTCCTATGCCACCAATTTCAGGTAAAATGATGTGGCGTGCGTAACGCTTAATTTCTTCGTCGCTTAATTTTGTATCAGTGTCTTGTATCATAGGCTTTCTCTTGTCATAGTTCCTTTATTATTTACTAAGTTTATTGCGCATAGACCAGTCCGCTTTTATTTATAGAGAGGCTTTATTCATGAAGATTGCTATTCAGATGGACCATATTTCAACAATTCGAATTCAAAGAGATACTACATTTGCGCTTGCTTTAGCAGCGCAAGAACGTGGACACTCTCTCTTTCATTATACACCAGATCGTTTATCTATGCGCGATGGTTGTGTAATTGCACGATTAGAGCCATTAACGGTATATGATGAGGAAGGGCACCATTATCAATTGGAAAAGCCTGTATGCAAGGAGTTAACAGATATGGATGTGGTTCTTCTACGCCAAGATCCACCCTTCGATCTCAATTATATTACCACAACGCATTTGTTAGAACGGATTCACCCTAAGACATTAGTTGTGAATGATCCAGTATGGGTACGCAACAGTCCAGAAAAAATTTTTGTTACTGAATTTTCTGATTTGATGCCAGAAACATTAATTACGAAAGATATTGAAGAAATAACGGATTTCAGAGCTAAGTTTGGTGATATTATCATTAAACCACTTTACGGCAATGGAGGAGCAGGTGTTTTTTATATAAAACAAGATGACTGCAATTTAACATCACTCTTGGAAATGTTTGCACAAATTTATCGCGAACCTTTTATTGTTCAGCGCTATTTGGATGCAGTGCGAAAAGGGGATAAACGAATTATTTTGCTTGATGGTATGCCAGTTGGAGCAATTAATCGGATTTCAGCAGAAATGGATATTCGCTCCAATATGCATGTTGGAGGTCGCGCAGAAAATACTGATTTAACAGAACGTGATCATGAGATTTGCAAGCGCATTGGTTCAACTTTGAGAGAACGTGGTCTTTTTTTTGTAGGGATTGATGTAATTGGAGATTATATAACAGAAATCAATGTTACATCTCCTACTGGAATTCGTGAAATTAAACACTTTGGTGGTGCGGATATTGCGCATCTTTTCTGGGATGTTATTGAATTTAAACGTTCAAATTAAATTTTTTAAAACAGAGAGCTAAAACACTATTTTATCAGGAAAATAATATTTATATTTGTTATGCTGCAAATGTGAATTAAAATTCAGATGATTATATGGTGTATACCAGAGAGCTGGGTTCACATTCGATGGAGTTTATGAATGAGCAGATTGTTATCAGTTTGCATGGGAATCGTTTTTGTAGCCCTGTTATCAGGGAATGTTAGTAATGCACGTGATCAAATTCGGATTGCGGGTTCATCTACAGTTTTACCTTATCAAAAAATTGTTGCTGAAATATTTGGAGAAATTTACCCTAATTTTAAGATTCCAGTTATCGAATCAGGTGGTTCAGGTGCTGGTATTAAAGAGTTTTGTCGTGGCATTGGAGAAAATACAGTTGACATTGTTAATGCTTCACGAGCAATGAAGTTAAGCGAATTGCAATCTTGTTTTGATGCTGGTGTAAAAGATGTTGAAGAAATACTCATAGGGTATGATGGCATTGTTTTGGCAACAGATATCAATGGTCCTGATTGGCAATTGCAGCCAGTGGATATTTATAAGGCACTTGCTGCTCAGGTTGTTGTGAACGGAAAATTGCAGCCAAATAAAGTTTCTAAGTGGAATGCAGTCAATAGTACTCTTCCTGATTGGACGATAACAGCTTATATTCCTGGAGAAAAGCATGGAACGCGTGAAGTTTTTGAAGAAAAATTACTCGCTGTGGGTTGTAAAGCTAGTGGAGCAGTTGAAGCAATGAAATCTTTGGGGATGAATGATAAGGCGATTAATGCTGCTTGTATTGCTGTACGGAGGGATGGAAAGGCTGTTGACATTGATGGTGACTATTCTGAAACATTTGCACGTCTGACTTCTAATAAAACAGCGATTGGTGTTTTGGGTTTGTCTTTTTATGAAAATAATGCAGATAGGCTAAAAGTTGCAGATATTAATGGTTTTACGCCAACTGTTGAAACGATTTCTAATGGTGAATATCTGGTTGCTCGTCCACTTTTTTTCTATGTCAAAAAAGCGCATTTAGATATTGTTCCAGGTTTGCGGGAATATGTTGATTTCTTTATTTCTGATCAAATGATTGGTTTTAATAGCCCATTGGCTGAATATGGTTTGGTTGTTGCGTCTGAAAAGGAGCGAAAAGCGCAGCGTTCTGCTTTTTCTACTGGTGCCGTGATGACTTTGAAATAATTTTCTAAATTTGCAGTGTAAGAGTTTTCTGTACTGCTTTTTTGTAAAAATTGAAAAACAATATGCACATTTCCTCTATAATTTTTTTGTTATTGATTTTTGGTTTTGTTGGCTTTTGTATTTCTTATATACGGGCTCGCTCTTTTGAATATGCACAATGTAAGATGCATTCTCGTACGTATTATTACGGTTGGTGGACATTTTTGATAACTGTTATTCCAGCTCTTGTTTTTTTAATTTGTTGGGATAGTGGGAGTGCAATTTATTTAGAGTATAGTGCTTCGCGAGAGATTGAAGCGTATATAGCGCACATGACAGAGGTTGTTAATCATGACCTTATTTTGGGGACTATCCGCAGTTTAGCCAAAATTATTCATCGCTTTGAAGGAAATATTGCTACTGCTTCATATGAAGAAGTGCGGGCACAATTATTTACGAAGGGGTTCATTTTACCTAGTGAAGCACCAGATGATGTGTTAAAAATAGCACAGTTATGGTATTTCTCTGCTGCAAAGCTGGAATTTACTGGTCATAGCTTATTTTTTGTAATTGCACTTTGTGGCTTTATCTGTGGGATTATGCAAATTACTCCACGTCAACGTGCGCGCAATAAAGTTGAGTGTTTGATTGTTATTGGGTTGGTTTGTGCATCTATCGTTGCAGTTTTAACGACAGCTGGCATTGCACTCTCTATGTTTTTTCAGACGATGTATTTTTTTCAGTCTGTACCTTTTTCAAATTTCTTTTTTGGAACGGTTTGGGATCCACGCTTTTCAGCTAGCGGTTCAGGAGTGGGGCAATTTGGTTTAATACCGCTCCTTGCTGGTACACTCTATATTGCATTTGTAGCAATGCTTTTTGCTGTTCCTATTGGACTATTTTCAGCTCTTTATATGGCTGAGTATGCTTCTACTCGATTGCGATCAATTATAAAGCCATTATTGGAAGTTCTTGCTGGTATTCCAACCATTGTTTATGGCTTTTTTGCTTTGAAGGTTGTTGGACCATTTTTACGTGATCTTTCTGTTTCTCTTTCTGGTGGGACTGGTTTTGTTATGGCTCAAAGCGTTTTGACAGCTGGGTTTGTGATGGGGATTATGTTGATTCCTTTTGTTTCCTCTTTGTCAGATGATGTGATTACGGCTGTTCCACGTTTTTTGCGCGAAGGGTCTTATGGTTTAGGAGCGACGCAATCTGAAACGATTAAAAAAGTAGTCATACCAGCAGCCCTTCCAGGGATTATAGGTGCGATTTTGTTGACAGCATCACGTGCAATTGGGGAGACAATGATTGTGGTTTTGGCAGCAGGCGTTGCAGCAAATTTAACTTTTAATCCATTTGAAGCGATGACTACGATGACAGTTAAGATTGTTAATCAATTAACGGGTGATTTTGAGTTTAATTCTCCACAAACTCTTGTAGCTTTTGCTTTGGGGATGACACTCTTTATTATAACTCTTTTGATGAATATTCTTGCTCTTTACATCGTGCGTAAATATCGGGAACAATATGAATGAATGAGGCTTATCTTTCGCATCGTCGCAATATTGGTCTTAGACGTAGATATTGGGCTGAACGTCGTTTCCGTGCGTATGGTTTGATTGCTATTTTTATTGGTTTGTTTTTTTTGTTCGCTCTTTTGTGGTCTGTTATCAGTCAAGGGTACACAGCTTTTTTTCAAAGTGAAATGACATTATCGGTTTATTTAGATGAAAAAATCATTGATCCAAATGGACAACGTGAGAAAAATCCACAAGTATTCATAACGGCGAATTATCCACTTCTTGTACGTAATTCTTTAGCAAAAAAGCTGAATTTAGATCAAAGTGATCAGGCATTATTGCGGGATGTTAATCGTATGTTTTCGAGCAATGTACGCGTTCAATTACGTGAAATGGTAACAAAAGATCCAAAATTGATTGGAACAACACAAAAAGTCACAGTCTTAGCGGCTGCGGATATCGATGCTGCCTTTAAGGGGCAGATTGATTTACGTGTTCCAGAAAAAAACCGAAAAGTTTCAGATCGTCAGGTAGAATGGATGAAACATTTGGCTCATGAAGGTACACTTTATAAAACATTCAATTTTGGTTTTTTTACTTTTGGTGCTTCAAGTCGCGCTGAGACTGCTGGATTAGCTGTTGCGATAATTGGTTCTTTTTATATGATGGCTATAGTTTTAGTCATTTCACTGCCAATAGGGATAGCAACGGCTCTTTATCTTGAAGAATATGCTCGCAAAAATAAGTTTACAGATTTTATAGAAGTTAATATCAATAACCTTGCAGCTGTTCCTTCGATTGTTTTTGGTCTTTTAGGGCTTGCTGTTTTTGTTAATTTTTTAGGGTTGCCACGTTCAGCCTCTTTTGTTGGTGGGCTTGTTTTAGCTCTTATGACGCTTCCAACGATTATCATTGCAACGCGTTCTGCTTTGCGCGCTGTTCCTCCCTCTATTCGTGCAGCAGCTTTAGGGTTGGGAGCTTCAAAAACGCAAATGGTATTTCATCATGTTATTCCTTTAGCTGCGCCAGGTATTTTAACTGGTACGATTATTGGTATAGCCCAAGCACTGGGTGAAACTGCACCTTTGCTTTTAATTGGAATGGTTGCTTTTGTTGCGAATATTCCTGTTACACCAATGGATCCAGCAACAGCTTTACCGGTTCAAATTTTTATGTGGGCGGGTGAAGCAGAACGCTCTTTTGTTGAAAAGACATCAGGTGCTATTATTGTGTTGATGACTTTTCTCGTTGCTATGAATATTTTTGCTGTTATTTTACGTCGCCGATTTGAACGACGCCAGTAACTTCGATAAACTTTATGTTCGTAAAGTCAAGGTGAGTTTTGTAATGAAAATTAAAATGCGTGGTCAGGATGTAAAGGTTCTTTATGGAGGCAAAGAAGCTCTCCATGGTATTACTCTTGATATCCCTGAACATCAGGTTACTGCTTTAATTGGTCCTTCTGGTTGCGGAAAGTCAACCTTTTTGCGCTGTTTTAATCGTATGAATGATACGATTGAAGGTGCTAAAATAACAGGTCTTATTACCTTAGATGGGGAAAATATTTACGACTCGCGGATTGATGTTGTAGAGTTGCGTGCGCGTGTTGGGATGGTTTTTCAAAAGCCCAGTCCTTTTCCAAAATCTATTTTTGAAAATGTTGCTTATGGTCCACGTATTCATGGTTTAGTCAAATCGCGTGCTGAGTTGCATGATGTTGTTGAAAAGAGTTTGAGGCAGGCAGGTTTATTTGAAGAAGTAAAAGATCGTCTTCATGAGGCAGGAACAAGCTTGTCAGGAGGACAGCAACAGCGCTTGTGTATTGCTCGTGCTATTGCGGTTAATCCTGAAGTTATTTTAATGGATGAGCCTTGCTCGGCTCTTGATCCAATTGCAACAGCACGTATTGAAGAGCTTATCGACGCATTACGAAAAAATTATACAATCGTCATTGTGACACACTCAATGCAACAGGCAGCACGTGTTTCTCAGTATACAGCCATGTTTCATTTGGGGCATTTGGTAGAGGTTGGTGCAACTGAAATGATCTTCACCTCACCAAAAGAGCAACGTACGCAAGATTATATTACGGGGCGTTTTGGATAAGTGAATTGAGGAATATGATATGTCTATGAACCATACTGTCCATTCTTATGATGTAGAACTAAAATATTTGGAAGCAAAAATTATGGAAATGGGGAATCATGCTGAAAAAATGATTCAACGTTCTGTAGCATCGATTGTGCATAACGATCTTCAGCTTGCGACAACAGTTATTGCCGATGATTTATTTTTGGATAAAGCAGAGCGCGATATTGATGAAAAAGCTATTACGATTATTTGTAAGCGCCAACCGATGGCTGTTGATTTGCGTGAAATTGTTGGTGCTATTCGTATTTCTTCTGATCTTGAGCGGATTGGGGACATGGCTAAAAATATTGCTAAACGTGCGGTTGCTATTTCAGAAGCACGCCAATCCGCAGCCTTTTACTGTGGGCTTGAAACGATCACAGCTTTAGCACTCAATCAGCTAAAGGAAGTATTAAATGCTTATACTAGCCGCTTATTGGATCGTGTTGATGCAGTACGCGAGCGTGATGATAAAATTGATGCTTTGTATACTTCTCTTTTTCGTGAGCTTTTGAGTTATATGATGGAAGATATGCGCAAGATCACGGTTTGTACGCATTTACTTTTTTGTATAAAAAATATTGAACGAATTGGTGATCATGTTACCAATATTGCTGAAATGCTACACTATATTATAACAGGTTACCATATGTCTTATGATCGTCCTCGTGATGATCTTACATATAAGGTTGGAGTAGAAGAAAAGAAAACAAATTAAGGTTTTAGTCTTAGACGTAGAAAATGATTTTGTTATTAAAGATAAAAAACATTGAACGTTTTTTTTCAGTATAAGTGGAGGAGGGTGTAGTATGTGCATTATGGGTAATGGAGAAAAAGCGAAGAGTTTTTTTAATTGATATTACGGATTTTTCGATTCTTAGTGTGAGATGTTTAGGTTTTGGGGTGTATTGTCGTTTACGCTTTGAAGTTAGAAGATAAGATTCTTTTTTATTATTGTGTTAAAATTTGTTATAAAAAATGCTCATTTAGGTCGCTTCAATATGAGTGCAGAGAGTTTTAATACCTCATTGTCGGTATTAAATGAATGGTATGGCTGCATACTGTTTTGAGGGCGGGGTGATATTTCAATTATATCTTGGATCTAGCCGAAATTTTTTTATCTATATTCTAAATCATTTTTCTCGTATGCATCATTGTTGGATAATGTTCATAAATATTATTTTTTGAAAACAGCAATGCGAAGATTTTTATTTTGATATTCATAGACAGCGATGAGTAATGGCAAACTTAATTTGTACAGCTTATGAAATGATCTATGCTTTGAATTAAGAATTTTTTATTTTTTTCATTACTGCCTGTATTAAAAGTTTACTAAGTAGTAATAATTGGCTGTATATTTTCAGGATGTATTTAAAAATTACTTAGATTTTGAACTTTCAAAGACATAGGAATGTATTGTACACGATGAAAAAAAATTGTTGGACTGTTTTTGTTATCTGTTGCATGGCACCGTTGGTTATTGTGGGTTGTGCTTCAAATCGTGTTGGTTTTGGGAAAGTTAATAATAATAAAAAAACGAAAACAGTGGTGTATCCACTGACAGAGCGCCAATGCCTTATGCGAGCAATGTATTTTGAGTCGAATCGTACAAGTCGTGAAGGGATGATTGCAGTTGGAACTGTTGTGATGAATCGTGTCAATTCAACCGCCTACCCAAAAACAATTTGTGGTGTTGTTGGTCAGTACAAGCAATTTGCTCCTGGTGTTTTAACGCGTCCTATGACTGAGCCGGCATCTGTTGCTCGTGTTAAAGAGGCTGCTGATGCTGTTTTACGCGGCGAACGGGATAAGAAAGTGAAAGATGCTATGTTTTTTCATACTGCTGGTTTATCTTTTCCTTATAAAAACATGCACTATGTTCGTGTTGCAGGGGGAAATGCTTTTTATGAAAGACGCGCGCGTGATGGATCGCGTCAAGTCCCTGCTAATAATCGCCCCTATGATGTTGCTTTTGCTTTTGCTCAAGAACGTGCTGGCAATGCGCCGATTTTCATGGATGCGAGCTTAGAAAGTAAGGGAATAAAAGCAGAAGAAAAGAAAAATACGTCTCTTGCGATAGATGTAGCACAGGCAAAAAAAGTACAAAAAGAACCTTTTGTTGTTGCGCAACTTGACAAAGTTCCTATTCCTATAAATGCGCCTTATAGCACCAATCGAAAAGTAGAAAGCAAATCAGTTATGGCATATGCTGTGCTCTCATCAGATCAGTTAAATGCAGTTGTTGCAATGTTAGAAGAACGGTATAGAAGTCGATAATTCTTTCATAATCCAAGAAAGGGATATTGGTAATGTATCTTGATATCCATGATGCGATTTCATCTGAAATGCTTAATCGTCTCGCAGAAGTTGCGGTGAAAGTGGGACTCAATTTACAAAAGGGGCAGGATCTTGTTCTAACTGCTCCAGTCGTGGCATTACCGTTGGTTCGGCGTATTGCATATCATGCCTATAAGGCTGGTGCTGGTGTAGTTACACCACTTTTAAATGATGATGTATTGTCGCTTACACGCTTTGAAAATGCATGTACTGCCAGTTTTGATTGTGCACCGTTTTGGCTTTATGAAGGAATGGCGAAAGCTTTTGAAAATGGAGCTGCACGTTTAGCTATCGTTGGTGATGATCCTTTGCTGCTTTCCAATCAAGATTTAAATAAAGTTGCGCGTTTAAATAAGGCTACTTCAATGGCGTATCAGCCTGCCCTTAAAAAAATATCGAATTTTGCCATAAATTGGTCGATTGTTGCTTATCCAACAGCAGGATGGGCTGCAGCTGTATTTCCTTCTTTACCTCTTCATGAGGCGATTAAGAAGTTAGCTGATACAATTTTTGCTGCTTCACGTGTTACAGAAGATGATCCAGTGTGTGCGTGGAGTGTACATAATGCAACTTTGAAGCAACAATCGTCTTGGCTTAATGAGCAGCGTTTTGCTGCTTTGCATTTTACAGGGACAGGGACTGATTTGATGGTTGGTTTGGCAGATGATCATGAATGGCATGGTGGTGCGTCAGCTGCTCAAAATGGTGTTATTTGCAATCCTAATATTCCAACAGAGGAAGTGTTCACTACTCCTCATGCTTATAAGGTTGAAGGTTTTGTTCGTTCGACAAAACCACTTTCCCATCAAGGAGCACTGATTAATAATATTGAGGTGCGTTTTGAAGCGGGACGTATTGTTGATGCACGCGCTTCGACAGGTCAGGAAATTTTGCAACAGATTTTACAAACTGATGAGGGTGCAAGCCGGTTGGGTGAAGTTGCTCTTGTTCCACATTCTTCACCGATTTCTAAGAGCAACCTCCTTTTTTATAATACATTATTTGATGAAAATGCTGCATGCCATATTGCTTTAGGGCAATGTTATTCCAAGTGCTTTTTAGATGGGGCATCGTTAACAGCAGAGGAGATTGCAGCGCGTGGTGGTAATAAAAGTGTGATTCATATTGATTGGATGATTGGATCAGGTGAGACTAACATAGATGGTATTACGCGGGATGGCATGAGAGTTCCTGTGTTTCGCCAAGGTGAGTGGGCTTAATATTGTGGTATTTTAAACAGTATATTGTTTGTAAATGCTTAGTCATTTGGAAGGTAGATGCCTGAGCTTCCTGAAGTAGAAACAGTTCGTTGTGGACTTGATCCGGTATTGACTGGCGCAAGGATTGTATCTGTCACACTTAATCGTCAAAATTTGCGGTTTCCTTTTCCAGAAGCCTTTTCTGAACGGCTTGTGGGAAGAGTGATCTTAGAATTAGGTCGGCGCGCGAAATATTTATTGTTTCATCTTTCACAAGATGAAACAATTTTAAGCCATTTAGGCATGTCAGGATCGTGGCGTATAGAGGATAGAATTTTAGGCAAAGAATCTTTTTTTATGGGCAAATTGGTGGCGCATGATCACTGTATAATGGATGTTCAGGCAAAGAACGGTAAAGTTTATCGTCTCATTTATAATGATTCTCGTCGTTTTGGTTTTATGCTTTTAGTGGGAACAAAAGAGCTTTATGAGCATCCACTTTTAAAGAAGCTAGGGCCTGAGCCTATGAGTAATGTGTTTTCTGGTAGTTATTTACAAAAGGCTTTTTTAAATAAGAAAATATCTCTTAAAGGAGTTTTGCTTGATCAGTCTATTGTTTCAGGTCTTGGAAATATTTATGTTTGCGAGGCACTTTGGCGTAGTCGCTTATCCCCACAGCGCGGCGCATTTACATTGGCACTGAAAACTGTACGTGCACGTGAATTTGCAGATTCTTTAGCACAAAATATACGCGATGTTATTGCTGAAGCAATTTTGTCTGGTGGGTCTTCTTTACGTGATTATATGCATGTTGATGGCTCACTTGGTTATTTTCAACACGCTTTTTCGGTTTATGGACGTGAAGGAAAAGAGTGTTTGCAATGTAGAACGCCTATTGTGCGTATTTTGCAGTCAGGACGTTCGAGTTTTTACTGCCCACAGTGTCAAAAATGAATAAGGTGTCTTGCAAAATTTAATAAGAGGCTTAAAGTCATGTTTGCGATTGCGCGAGGCTTGAGAGGTTTTTATGTTGAATAAAGTACTGACACATCTTGATGAAAATATAGAAAAGAGCCTTGAGCGTCTTTTTTCGCTTTTACGTTTTCCATCAATCTCTACAGATCCATCCTATAAGAATGTATGTCGTAAAACAGCTGATTGGTTAGTGGAGGATTTAAAAAGCATTGGCTTTGATGCTTCACGTCGCGATACACTTGGTCATCCAATGGTTGTTGGTCATCATCCTGGGCCTTGGGAAAATTGTTTGCATGTGCTTTTTTATGGACACTATGATGTTCAACCTGTTGATCCGCTGGATTTATGGGAAGATGATCCATTTAAGCCTTCTTTAAAAAAGCGAGGAAAAGAGAAGGTTATTTGTGCCCGTGGTGCTTCAGATGATAAAGGTCAGCTTATGACTTTTATTGAAGCATGTCGTGCTTTTAAGCAGGAGACAGGACAGCTTCCTGTTAAAGTTACCATTTTATTTGAAGGTGAAGAAGAAAGTGGTTCTCCTTCGCTGATTCCTTTTTTGAAAGAAAATATTGATGAGCTGAAGGCTGATTGTGCATTGGTTTGTGATACATCAATGTGGGATGCGAATACACCATCGGTTGCGGTTGGTTTGCGGGGAATGTTAGGAGAAGAGATCATTGTTACGGCAGCTAATTGTGATTTGCATTCTGGGTCTTTTGGAGGTGCAGCAGCCAATCCTATCCGTATTTTAACCAAAATTTTAGCAGAGCTTCACGATGAAAATGGTCGCGTAACACTTTCTGGCTTTTATGATGGTGTGGAAGAAACACTGCCGCATATTTTGCAATCATGGAATAAGCTTGAGTGTAATGCTGAGACATTTTTAGGTCCCGTAGGCCTTTCCATTCCTACAGGTGAAAAAGGACGGAGTATTTTGGAACAAATATGGGCTCGCCCTACGGCAGAAATTAATGGCATTAGTGGTGGCTATGAAGGTGAAGGGTTTAAAACAGTTATTGCTTCAAAAGCAAGTGCAAAAGTTTCTTTTCGTTTGGTGCATAAGCAAGATCCAGAAAAAATACGTCAAACTTTTCGCAGCTATGTGCGCAGTTTTATTCCTGCTGACTGTACAGTCACATTTAAAGAACATGGTGCTTCTCCAGCGATTCAGCTTCCTTATGATTCACCTTTTATTAAAGCAGCGAAGGATGCTTTATCGCAAGAGTGGGGCAATCCGGCTTTATTAACTGCTATGGGGGGATCGATTCCAGTTGTTGGGGACTTTCAGTCAATTCTTGATATGGAAACCGTTTTGGTTGGATTCGCACTCGATGATGATCGTATTCATTCGCCTAATGAAAAATATAATCTAAAATCATTTCATAAAGGGCAGCGGTCTTGGGCGCGCATCCTTACAACTTTAGCAAAAATAGGAGTATAGATGACAAAGATTCGTGTTCATCAAGGTGATTTACCAAACTTAGATAATTATAAAGTTGATGCTGTTGCAGTTGATACTGAAACTTTAGGGCTACAACCGCACCGTGATCGTTTGTGTGTTGTTCAGCTTTCTTCTGGAGACGGTACTGCTGACGTTATACAGATTGCTAAGGGACAAAAGAGTGCTCCTAATTTGGTTAAATTGCTTGAAGATAAGGCGATTACTAAAATATTTCATTTTGGACGTTTTGATCTTGCTATTTTAGCGCATACATTTGGTATTATGCCAGATGTCGTTTTTTGTACAAAGATTGCCTCAAAACTCACTCGTACCTATACAGATCGTCATGGACTGAAGGAAATTTGTAGTGAATTATTAAATGTAAATATTTCTAAACAACAACAATCTTCTGATTGGGCAGCAGAAACTTTGTCGTCTGCACAAATTGAATATGCAGCATCAGATGTTTTATATTTGCATCGTTTAAAAAGTATATTTGAAGAACGCTTAAGGCGTGAAGAGCGCGAAAATGTTGCAAAAGCATGTTTTCAATTTTTGCCTATGAGGGCAAAGCTCGATCTTTTGGGATGGCCAGAGATTGATATTTTTGCACATAGCTGAGTTCAAAAAAACACCTTTTAACCGATAATAGGAAAAATTATCGAAGCAACAAAGTAAAATTTTCGTGGAATAGGTGCTGTTTAATTTGAGTATTGCACAATGAAAGTATCGGTGAGCATGTGCTCTCTGATGTTTGTAACTGTTTTTAAGGGTTGAGCGAAAAAGACAAGCAATTTTATAAAAGGATGGCAGAAGATAGACATGGGTGAATGCTGTATAAAATATTTGGCATACAGATTCTGCTGAAATCGCGTTGGACAGTGCACGATGAAATGTTTCTGCTAAAGAAAGTGCGCGGGCATAGATTTGTAGAGTGGGTTTAGTATCTGATTCTCAGAGTGTATTTATTTGTTACAAAATCAATGATTTTTGTGTTAGCGTAACCTAACAATTTTGCTTACTTTGAAATAAGAGTGCTGCAAAGCTCTATTTTTATAGGGATTTTTTTTAAATTTATAAATATATTATTTTTCTCCTATAGAAGCTTGAGGTAATCCTCCTATGTAAAATACATAATGTATTTTAATATGGAGATAGGTTTATGAATATAAAATCTTTTTTTATTACAACTTCTGCTTTTGCTTCACTTTTTTTGGCTCAGGGAGCTGGTCTTATAATTACTCAAAAGTTAATGCGAACCACTTCTTCTGTTATTCCTTCTAAAGATTTTCTTTTTACTGAAAAGGTGAGCGGTTCTTGGGGAAGAATTGTTCGAGAGAAATTTTCTTATACTGATAATAACAAATGGATAAAAGCCCCTAAGTCAGTGTCTGTATCGTTTCCAACTGGAAGGAGAACAGGATCTGGGTTGTGGGGAAGGAGAAAATGGCCAAGGTTTTCTCGTGGTCCGATAAGTTTTTAGCGAGCAAAGAAGCAGCGTTAAGGAGGGTGTCTTTCCTTTCGGCTATGGGTAAAGTCGGAAGGAGGGATTGTTTTGAGAGCTTGGGAATGCGGAAGTGTTATAATGGCGTGTGCTTTGTCGGGGTGGGGATTTTAGAGTGATTAGTGGCGATGTTGCTCATATAAGAGATGAGAGCCAAATTCAGGTAAAGAGGTGAACGTGAGGGGGGGATTATGGGTTTCGTAGGTTTACGGGGGTGATCTATCAAGTTTAATTTGTTGTAGATTATAAATTTTTACAAGACTATTTTAAAAAATTTTACTGTTTTTTCTGGATTTGTGTTTTGCGCAAAATAAAGAGGTGAGCTGTTTTTTGTGCGTTAGCACAGGTTCTTTCGAGGAAGGTGGAAGTCAGAGTAGTGATTTTTTAAGTAAGTTTGTGCTGAAGGTTGGGGAGAGCGTTTTTTCACTTTTTAAGAGATTCTGTCTAAGTTTTTCTGTAATATAATCTTAACATTGACGCTATCTTAGTAGAGCATAAGAAGACAAATAGATAATTTAAGCAGTAATTGCACAAAATTGAGCAAATTCTCTAAAGCAAATTTGTTAAAAAGAAGCATAAATTAAGATTGTACTTCAAAAATGATTAGTTCACTGTACAAGCTTTATCAGCTTCATTTAAAAAAGTGAGTGGATAGTGCCTAAATATTACGGTTTTTGCCAGTCATGTTTCATTTTACTATTGTTAGGGTCACTTATGTATAAATCTTATGTACAATAAAGGCTTTCCTTTTTGGTGTGATGAGACATAAGGCAGTTTAACTTAGCGTATCTGACAATTAAATCTAAAGTGCTGTTCATTTATACTTCTGGTTCTTATGTTGCATTTTGCAATGGTTAGCAGTGCTTTGCGATGATCAGCGGCACTATTTTACATGGAAAGTACTATTAGTCTAAATTTTGATGAAAAATCATAAAGAACAAAGTTGAATTTTATGAAAAGGTCGATGGTTTTTACGTGAGTTGTATCTTACAAATATCTTATTGTTACAGGTAAATTACTAAGAAATTGTGGTGTAATAGTTTTGAGAGAACGTGTGTTTTCTTATAAGTGTATCATTTTTACTACAGATATCTGTAGTTGTGGCTCTATATGAGATTGCGTGTTCAAATATCAGCTATGGAGAGAAATTATGAATATGAAATGGTTAATAACAGCTTCTGCTTTTGCTTTAGTTTCAGCTTCTGCAGCGCAGGCAGCGGATGTTATTGTCCCTCGTGATCCTGCACCAATTGCGCCAGTTATTGTTGCCCCTGCTTTTTCTTGGACAGGTTTTTATCTTGGTGGGCAGATTGGTAGTTTTTCTAGCAAAACGAAAATGGATATTTTTAGTCAAGGGAAATGGATTCCTGCGAATAAAGATCTTTTGCCTAAGCTCTCAGGTTTTATGGGTGGCTTTTATGCGGGCTCCAATGTTGATCTCGGCAATGGTCTTGTTTTGGGTGTTGATACAGATATTGTTTGGTCTGATAAAAGTGACACTAAGGTGGGAAGAGCATACAATATTGGTGAAGATGATATACCATATATTGAGAGAGTATTGACAGAAGCGGGAATTCAGATAAACGATAAAGATGGTATCCAAAAGGATGATAAGCGTGCTAGTAGCTTCACTTTTAAAGAAAAGTGGGCTGGTGCTACACGCGTGCGTGTTGGGTTTGCTGCTAATCGCATTATGCCATACATTGCTGGTGGTATTGCCTATACACAGCTTCAAGATATTGCATCGATATCAGTAACAGAAAAGGATACAGGTAAAGTAATTGCTTCTGGTAACCTATCGGATGAGAAAAAGTCATTGGTTGGTTATACCCTTGGTGCTGGTGTTGATTTCTCAATGACCAATCATGTTATTGTACGTGCGGAATATCGTTACTCAGATTTCGGTAAAAAGAAATTTGCAAAGGATAAAAACGACGTTTCTTACAAAACCAATGATTTTCGTGTTGGTGTAGCTTATAAATTTTAATTTTTCCAAAGCTAAACTTTTAAAGAGGCTCTGTCTTTGGCAGAGCCTTTGTTTGTCCTAATTATTGGTTTTCACCAAACGAAAGCTCTCAAATCAATATTAAAGGAATTAAAATTGCGTCAAAATTAAGACAATAACAATTTTTGTTCTTAAAAGAGCATTTATTTTGATATATGTGGTATTTTTATCACAGATTTTTTTGTGTAATTATGTATCATTGTGTCATAATTAATTTAGGAGCAAAATTCATGAATATAAAATGTTTAGTCGCGACTTCTGTTATTGCTTTAGCTTCAGCCTCTGCTGTGCAAGCTGCAGATGTTATGATGCCTAGAGAAGCACAATCAGTTGTCACATTTACCCCCACTTTTTCTTGGACAGGTTTTTACCTTGGTGGGCAGATTGGTAATTTTTCAAGCAAAAATGATGTACATAAAAGGAATGTAACAGACGCTCTCAAGAAAGAGTTTACACCTAAACCTTCAGGTTTCATGGGCGGCATTTATGCAGGTAGCAATGTAGATCTTGGAAATGGTTTTATTTTTGGGGTTGAAACGGATGCAGTTTGGGCTGATCGTGAAGATACAAAAAATGTCGACTCATGGACTTTGGCTAGCGCTGCAGAGGCAAATAAGCTTAAGCAAGATTTTGAAAATGCTAAGGTTACATTCGATGATGATCAAGCGGCATTATTTGTGGCGGACAGTACAGTGGCAGATGATCTGACTTTGAGAGAAAAATGGTCTGGTGCTACGCGAGTACGTCTTGGTTTTGCAGTTGCTGATCGTTTTATGCCTTATGTTGCTGGTGGTGTTGCCTATACACAGTTGCGGGGTATCAATCACGTTACGGTAACTGAAAAGGACAAAAAAGCTAATGATAAATCTACAAGCGTCTCTGGTGATTTATTTGATAAAACAAAGATGACGGTTGGTTACACCCTTGGTGCTGGTTTTGATTTTGCAATGGTTGATAATGTTATCTTGCGTGCGGAATACCGTTACTCAGATTTCGGTAAAATGAAATTCGCAAAGGATCAATATGAAGTTGGTTACAAAACCAATGATTTCCGTGTTGGTGTAGCTTACAAATTCTAATTTGTCGAACAATTAAGTTGTTAAGAAGGCTCTGTCAAAGACAGAGCCTTTGTTGTTTTTTTTGTGGTTAAAACATTTTTATGTATACCATCACTCAGTGTCATCTCAGGTGTTAATGAAAAGGGATATATACAGAATAAATTTGAGTTTGAGTAATGTAGAAGAATCGGAAATTTTAAAATTATGGTAAAATTAAGGATATGAAAACTTCTTTGCTCAATAAAACGCTTATTTTTAAGCTCGTATCATTTTTATCACAGTTTTTTTGTGTGAGTTGTGTATCATTGCACTATATTAATGAGGAGCAAATTTTATGAATAGAAAATCTTTAGTAACAACTGCTGTTATTGCTTTAATTTCAGTTTCTGTGGTGCAGGCTGCAGATGTTACGACATATAGAGACATTACGACACGCAGAGATATTACGAGATATAGAGAAGCACCACCCCTTGCCACCTTTACTCCTAGATTTTCTTGGGGGGGCTCTTATCTTGGTGGTCAGGTTGGTAATTTTTTAAGTAAAATTAATATGAATGAGGGGCTCAGGGATGTTAAGAAAAGTGCGACACCTAAGCTTTCAGGTTTTATGGGTGGTATTTATGCGGGTTCCAATGTAGATCTTAAAAACGGTTTTGTTTTTGGGGTTGAAACAGATGCAGTTTGGGCTAATCGAGAAGATACAAAACAAATTGCTACAGATGTTTCACTGAGTGCAGGTGCAGCGGCTAGTCTTAAGCAAGATTTTGTAAATGCTAAAATTACTGATAATGTAGATAATGTAGTTAAAGAAAATAGCACGAGAACGGATGATTTGACTTTGAGAGAAAAGTGGTCTGGTGCTACGCGGATACGTTTTGGTTTTGTAACTGCTGATCGTTTTATGCCTTACGTTGCAGGTGGTATTGCCTATACGCAGTTACGTGGTATCGATATAGTTTCGGTAAAGGAATCTGGAACCTCAGGTACTCCAAAAGCAGTTTCTGGTAAGGTATTTAATGAAACAAAGATGATGGTTGGTTATACCGTTGGTGCTGGTGTTGACTTCGCAATGATTGATAATATCATTATGCGTGCAGAATATCGCTATTCTGATTTTGGTACAAAGAAATTTTTAAATGAGCAATATGACACTTCCTACAAGACCAATGATTTCCGTGTTGGTGTAGCTTACAAATTCTAATTTGTTGCACAATTAAGTTATTAAGGGGCTCTGTCTTTGGCAGAGCCTTTAATTTATTCAAAAACACGTAAAAGAGATTAAACTTTCTCTGAATTATGGTAAAATTAAGTTAATCAATATTCTATTTTAATGAAACTTTTTATTTTTACGTATGTGTTATTTTTATCACAGATTTTTTTGTGTAATTGTATATTATTGTGCCATAATTAATAGGAGCAAAATTTATGAATATAAAATGTTTAGTCGCGACTTCTGTTATTGCTTTGGTTTCAGCTTCTGCTGTGCAAGCTGCAGATATTATGATGCCTAGAGAAGTGCCATCAGCTGTCACTTTTACCCCTACATTTTCTTGGACAGGTTTTTATCTTGGTGGTCAGCTTGGTAATTTCTCCAGTAAGGTAAATATCAGTGAAGGGGAAGATAAGCTCAATAAAGATATAACACCTAAGCCTTCAGGTTTCATGGGTGGTATTTATGCAGGTTCCAATGTCCATCTTGGAAAGCGTCTTATTTTAGGGGTTGAGACGGATGCAGTTTGGGCTGATCGTGAAGACACAAAACAAACTGGTTCAGCAACCTTTGATAATGAGGCTTGGGCTGATGATCTTGGTGAGCAATTTGCAGATGCGGGTGCTAGTGTGCCTGTTAAGGATAAATTTGCGATAGGTGACAAAGTAGTAAGCGATTTAACTTTAAGAGAAAAGTGGTCTGGTGCTACGCGGGTACGTCTTGGTTTTGCAGTTTCTGAACGTTTTATGCCTTTTGTTGCTGGTGGTATTGCTTATGCACAGATGCGGCTTATAAATACGACTTCTGTAACAAAAGTAAAGAGTGATGATACAGATAAAACTCCAGATAAAACTCTAGATCAAACTCCAAGAACTCGAATGGTTCGAGCAGGCAATAGCACTACATTAGGTGCGACATATTCTGCCAACCTATTCGATACAACTAATACAATGGTTGGTTATACCCTTGGTGCTGGTTTTGATTTTGCGATGACTGATAATGTTATCTTGCGTGCAGAATACCGTTATTCGGATTTTGGTAAGAAGAAATTTTTAGATGACTTTGAATCTAAAATTGCTTACAAAACTAACGATTTTCGTGTTGGTGTAGCTTACAAATTCTAATTTTTTAGAAAAATTTAATTATTAAGAGGCTCTGTCTTTAACGGAGCCTTTATTTTTTTGTGATTGTGTCATTTTTACTACAGATATTTCAAATAGGATGGCTTATAAAAACCTCCTTTTGGATATTTGGAGATGGATTATGAATACAAAACGTTTAGTAACGGCATCCGTTTTTGCTTTGATTTCAGCTTCTGCAGCACAAGCGGCTGATGTAGTGATTCCTCATCAACCAGCACCTGCTGTTCCCTCAACTATTGTGGCGCCTACTTTTACATGGACAGGCTTTTATTTTGGTGGTCAAGTTGGTGGTTTTTCGAGTAAAACTGATATGGATATTCTTGGTGAGGACCAAGATGCGCTGCTGAATAAAGAGTTGGCACCTAAGCTTTCAGGTTTTGTTGGTGGTTTTTATGCAGGTTCTAATATTGATCTCGGAGATAATTTTGTTTTTGGTATTGATACGGATTTAATGTTATCTGGGCGAAAGCACACAAAAACGATCACGTTAGACACATTTGATGATGATGCGGTAGAAAATGCAGTAAGAAGAGCTCGTAGATCAACAACAACACCAACAACAACATCAGCGGCAACACCAACACCAACGGCGACATTAGCACCAGCGGCGGCATTAGCAGCAACGACGACATTAGCACCAGAAAAAGGAACAACAGTAACAACACCAGAAGTAAAGTCGGAAAAAAAGACAACAGAAGCAGCACCATCAGCGCCGTCAATTCCAGCAGCAAAAGTAGTGAAAGCAGAAGCAAGATCAGCAGGAGAAGTAACAAAGCCAGCAGATGTATCACCAAGATCAGTGGAGACGCCAGCAAAATCAGCTGAAGTACCAGCAAAATCAGAAAGAACGCCGCCAGTATTAGGAAGATCAGCTACAGTAGGAGCTCAACAGAATGGAAAACCAGCAGCGGGAGCGTCGCAAGTTGCTGGTAATAGTGGTGCTGGGCACTCTCACGGACATCACGGGGCTGGTGGACATAATGCACACGGTGGACATGGTTCACATGGTGGATACGGTGGTGCGCATGGTTCTGCTAGTTCGCATACTGCCCCTAGTGTAGGTGGGAAAGTAGCTAATCCATATGCACCTCATGCTGCTGGAGCAGGGCATAATGCACAAAAAGCTGCAGATGGAAACAATAAATACAATGTAGAGCAAGTTAGAAATATGGTTTCTTCCTTTGATATTAACCAAGGAGAGGGTATAGGAACTTTTAGTCATACTTTAAAACAACAGTGGTTTGGAGCTACACGGTTACGTATCGGTTTTGCTGCTGATCGCATCATGCCCTATGTTGCTGGTGGTGTTGCTTATACGCAGCTTCAAGATATCGTATCAGTCTCATTTAAGGATACAGATGGAAAAGTAATTTTTTCTAAAAACCTAACAGATGAAACGAAGACGATGGTTGGCTATACTGTTGGTGGAGGTGTTGATTTTGCAATGACTGACAACATCTTGGTACGTGCAGAATACCGTTACTCGGATTTTGGTAAAAAGAAATTTGCAAAAGAAAAATTTGAAATTAACTTTAAAACCAATGATTTCCGTGTTGGTGTCGCTTATAAATTTTAATTTGTTATATAAGCTTTAAGTTACTAAGAGGCTCTGCAATGGTGGGGCCTTTATTTTTTAAGAAGATCATTTTGATGTTTCCTTTTTTTATTGTTTCATGATAAGTCCCATAAAGTATGGATAATATATCTCCTTGAACGTTGCCTGATATGAATGATTGGTGCGGTTTTCTGCAGATCAAAAAACTAAAGTTGTGAGGTTTAAGGGAATTATGCAAAAGTAAGATCGTAAAAGTGGACAGGAATATTTCACAATGACTGTGAAAAATGAAACAATAGATTATTCGAAAACTCTTTATCTACCACAAACAAATTTTCCTATGCGTGCAGGTTTGCCACAAAAAGAGCTTGAACTGATGGCGCGGTGGGAAGATATAGGGCTTTATACTCAATTGCGTCAGCAAGCAAAAGATCGTCCACTTTATATTCTTCATGACGGTCCACCTTATGCAAATGGTCACATTCATGTCGGGCATGCTTTGAACAAAGTTTTAAAAGATGTGATTGTTCGTTCATTTCAAATGCGTGGTTTTAATGCAAATTATGTACCTGGTTGGGATTGTCATGGACTTCCGATTGAATGGAAAATTGAAGAAAAA
This sequence comes from Bartonella propinqua, assembly GCF_047263965.1. NCBI lineage: Bacteria > Pseudomonadati > Pseudomonadota > Alphaproteobacteria > Hyphomicrobiales > Bartonellaceae > Bartonella > Bartonella propinqua. The sequence continues at coordinate 361,921 of NZ_JBLEBK010000001.1, forward strand.
TATCGTGCACAAGGGAAAAATAAGGATGATGTGCCTCTTAATGAATTTCGTCAAGAGTGCCGTGAATTTGCACAATATTGGATAACTGTACAAAGTGAAGAGTTTAAGCGTCTTGGCGTTGTCGGGGATTTTAATACTCCTTACACCACAATGGCTTTTCATGCAGAAACACGTATTGCGAGTGAATTGATGAAGTTTGCTATGTCAGATCAGATTTATCGTGGCTCAAAGCCTGTGATGTGGTCTGTGGTTGAACGTACAGCTTTGGCTGAAGCAGAGATTGAATATCATGATCATGAATCAGAGGTTGTCTGGGTTAAATTTCCTGTTTTTGAAACAGATTCTAGTGATTTACATGGTGCTTATGTCGTGATTTGGACAACAACTCCATGGACAATTCCTAGTAATCGTGCAGTGAGTTACTCTTCGCAAATTTCTTACAGTGTTTATGAAGTTGAAAGCACAGAAAATGATTTTGGTCCTCAAGCTGGAGAAAGGCTTCTTTTTGCTGATGCTTTGGCTATGAGTTGTGCAGAAAAAGCAAAACTTGTTTTGAAGCATTTGCGTGTTATTTCTACTGATGAGCTTAAAACTCTGATTCTTTCTCACCCACTCAAAGGTCTAGCTGGAGGTTATAATTACAAAATTGCAATGCTTGATGGCTCGCACGTAACAGAGAGTGCTGGTACAGGTTTTGTTCATACAGCTCCCAGCCATGGGCGTGAGGATTTTGAAATTTGGAATGCTTGTAAGTCTATATTGGAGCAAGCTGGGATTGATACTTCTATACCATTTCCCGTTGATGATGCTGGTTTTTATACGAAGGATGTTCCTGGTTTTGGACCAGATCGTCAAGGGGGAGCCGTGCGCGTTATTGATGATAATGGAAAAATGGGTGATGCTAATAAAGAGGTTATTGATGCTCTCATTCAAGCGGATCGATTGTTTGCACGTGGTCGTTTAAAACATTCTTATCCCCATAGTTGGCGTTCAAAAAAACCAGTCATTTTCCGTAATACGCCACAGTGGTTTGTTGCGATGGATAAAGATCTTGGAGATGGGTCAACACTACGTAGTCGGGCATTAGAAGCTGTCTCGACGACGCGTTTTGTTCCTTCTTCTGGTCAAAATCGTCTGGCTTCCATGATAGCGGATCGTCCTGATTGGGTTCTTTCTCGTCAACGCGCTTGGGGTGTGCCGATTTGTATTTTTGCGAATGAGGACGGCGTTATTCTTAAAGATGAGCGTGTAAATGAGCGTATTTTGCAGGCTTTTAAAGTAGAAGGGGCAGATGCGTGGTTTGCTGAAGGAGCGCGTGAACGTTTTCTAGGGGAGCGTGCGCATGAACCATGGGTTCAGGTTCTTGATATTCTTGATGTTTGGTTTGATTCTGGGACAAGTCATAGTTTTGTATTAGAAGATCGGGATGATTTACAGTGGCCTGCCGATGTTTATTTTGAAGGATCCGATCAACATCGTGGATGGTTTCAGTCTTCTCTTTTGGAAAGCTGCGGTACGCGCACACGTTCACCTTATAAAGCGGTGATTACGCATGGCTTCACTTTGGATGAAAATGGCAAAAAAATGTCTAAATCTCTAGGAAATACAGTTGTTCCGCAAGAGGTTATTAAAACATCTGGTGCCGATATTTTTCGTCTTTGGGTTATGACAACTGATTATTGGGAAGATCAGCGTTTAGGAAAAAAAATCCTTCAGACGAATGTAGATTCGTATCGTAAATTGCGTAATGCAATTCGCTGGATGCTTGGAACTTTAGCGCATGATGAAGGAGAAGAAATATCGTATTGTGCACTACCAGATCTTGAAAAGTTTATATTGCATCGGCTTTTTGAGCTTGATCAGCTTATTAATAGAGCTTACGATGAGTTTGATTTTAAGAAAATTATGCGTGCGTTATTAGATTTTTCAATCATTGAGTTGTCGGCGTTTTATTTTGATATCCGCAAAGATTCTCTTTATTGTGATGCACCTTCATCAAAAAAACGTAAAGCTTCTTTGCAAGTTGTTCGTGAGATTTTTGAGCGGATGGTAACATGGCTTGCTCCAATGTTGCCTTTTACAATGGAAGAAGCGTGGTTAGCACGCTACCCAGAAAGTCAATCAGTGCATTTAGAGCAGTTTCGTCCTGCGCGAGATGAATGGCAGAACGAATTTTTGGCTGAGCGCTGGAAAAAAGTTCGGCAGGTTCGTAAAGTTGTGACGGGTGCTTTAGAACTTGAGCGTGCTAGCAAGCATATTGGGTCATCTTTGGAGGCTGCGCCTGTCGTTTTTATTTCTAATCCAGTTTTACTGGAGGCAGTAGAAGATTTGGATATGGCAGAAATTTGTATTACCAGTGCTTTAACAGTTATTCAAGATGATCCTCCTTCGGATGCTTTTATTCTCAATGATGTTGAAGGTGTTGGTGTGTATTCAGAGAAGGCTTTGGGCACAAAATGTGCGCGATCATGGCGTTATACACAAGATGTTGGGAGCGATCCAGCTTATCCTGATGTATCTGCTCGCGATGCAGCTGCTTTACGGGAATTACAGATGCTCGGCAAAATTTAAAAATTTTTAATTAAGAGAGGTACAGAGGTAAAGGGTTATAAACAGCGCTATTATTTGAATTCTATCATTGATGGGTATGATCTTTTATGGTACTGATAAGTCCCACTGTTTTATCTGTGGGGGGGGGGTGTGCATAGGCTGATTTTAATAAGTTGCGGGAATATTAATCAGCCATATACTTAAGAAAATGGTTCAGCAGTGGAAAAACGTAAAGTAAGAATATTTTCAACAAGCATTTTGAGTGTATGCTTTATCTTAACAGGATGTAGTTTATCTGCGCCTACCTATGGTACGGGGAGTGCAGTTTCGGTGCAGTTTTTAGAAGATATTGCTAACTCTTCTCCGCTAAAATCAAAAAATAACAATAATCCGCTTGTTCTGAAGCCTCATCCGCAGCTTGTGTTGCCAAATGTCGACTCGCATACCACTTTGCCTTTGCCTCAGTAAAATAGAGCACAGAGTAACTTTTCAGTAGAACAGCAACATGCAGTATTACAGTAGCACTTTTTTGGTGGCTGAGATTTTATTTTCTACAAAATAGTATCATAAGTTAAGAGATATCTTGATATTTTCAGTTCAAAAAGTTTTTACAGCTTAATGTAAAGTAACGATAGGAATATTTATGTCGTGAGAAAGGGTGAGGGAGGGTGTGGTGTGAAGTGTCTCAATTTCTATATAAGTTATCGTCAATCAGTAGAAATTGCATATGTTGGTTAATAAGTAAAGGTACAATATTAAAATAATGTGAGAGAACAAATATCTCAAAAATGGATTCCGTTCAAAACGCTTAGTAGCCTTTTAAAAAAGGATTATATTTTTAAAAAGTGCGTGTTGATAATGAGAGGATAGGAATTATTTTTATCGCTTTTGTGCAAAAAAGTCTTTAAGCAACTGGGCGGCTTCTTTTTCTTTAAAACCAGAATAAACTTCGGGTTTGTGATGACAGGTGGGTTGCTGGTAAAGGTATGGACCATGTTCGATGGCGCCACCTTTGGGATCGTTTACTGCATAATAAAGGCGTCGTATACGTGCGAATGAAATAGCTGCAGCGCACATTGCACAAGGTTCGAGTGTTACATAAAGGTCGCAATCAGGAAGCCTTTCGCTTTGTAATGTTTCACAAGCCATACGAATAACGCGTATCTCTGCGTGTCCTGTAGGGTCGTGTGCGGATTTTATGTAATTGCCAGCGCGTGCAATAATTGTTTTTCCACGTGTAATGACGGCGCCTACGGGGACTTCATCTTTTTTTTCTGCCCACTGTGCTTCTAAAAGGGCTACTTCCATGGGAGTTAAAGTCATAATATTCTTTCTATAAAACATAGAAAGCCAAAAGGCTTTTTTCTATAGAGGGATGCTGTAGAAATGGGTAAAGCTATTATCATTTTATAATGAAAGAAACACTCTTGCTTTTAAAAATATTTAAAACAAACTTGCAAGTAAACAGATACATTATTACTGCTAAAGGATAGAAAATGATAAATGATTGTGCTACTCCCCCCTATCTCAGGGTAAACGATGTGGTGCATGTAAACAATTAGCTGAATATATGGAAGAGGTTGGTGTGAAAAGCAAATGAATGAAAACCGTGAAAATGAGCGGATTGCCAAAAGGCTAGCACGTGCAGGTGTTGCATCGCGTCGTGATGCAGAAATGATGATTATTGCTGGTCGTATTGTTGTTAATGGTACAGTTGTGACAACGCCTGCTTTTAATGTTACTCGCTCTGATATTATTAAAGTTGATGGAAAACTTTTGCCTCCTATAGAACGAACACGGTTATGGCTTTATCATAAGCCAGCAGGATTTGTTACCACTAACCGTGATCCTGAAGGTAGACCAACAGTATTTAGCAATTTGCCGAAAGGGATGCCTCGTGTCCTTTCTGTAGGTAGGCTTGACATTAATACAGAAGGGCTTTTACTGTTAACCAATGACGGTGGTTTAGCGCGTGTCTTAGAACTTCCTGTAACGGGATGGGTGCGCAAATATCGGGTTCGTGCTCATGGAAAAGTAAAACAAAGTGCACTTGATAGCCTGAAAAATGGCATTGCGATTAATGGTATTTTCTATGGTTCGATTGAAGCATCAATTGAACGTGAACAAGGGTCGAATATATGGCTTTCTGTAGCTTTGCGTGAAGGAAAAAATCGTGAAATAAAAAATGTTCTAGGTGCGTTAGGACTATCGGTTAATCGTTTAATTCGTATATCTTATGGTCCATTTCAGTTATCTGACTTGGAAGAAGGAGCAGTTCGTGAGTTGAAAGGTCGGATGTTACGTGATCAGTTGGGTGAGCGTTTAATTATGCAAGCGAATGCAGATTTTGATTCTCCTATTCTTAAGCCATTTTCAAATTCTGCAACTGTTACGGAAAAGCGAGGTAGTAAAGATCTTTCTGTTGAAAAGGATGACTGGGTTTTTTCAAGTGGGAGAGATGTGCAACGCAGACACAGAAGTAGTTCTGCTGAGCACGGTCGGGCACGGTTAAGCACAAAGCCTGATGATAAGTTTGTGAGTAAAGAGAAGAGCGAAGATAAAAAAGCCGAACGTTTTTTGCCGCGTTCTCGCCGTTCTAATGTGTGGATGGCTCCTGGTGCACGTCCACAAAATGCGCGTAAAAAGTCTTTCCATAGTGAGGATAGCTTTCATGGTCATAAGAGCGATTTTTTCAGTAAGAGAGTCTTCCATAGAGGTAAGGAAAAACCACAAGAAACCCAGTTACGGAAAGATAAGGGCGTCAGTCTTGATCAAAAGCGTGGAAAGACTTCTTATGATGAGGCGCGTGTTTCTAGCAAAAAAGATCGTTTTTTTAAGAAAGAAGGAAAGATTGTTAAAAGCGGTCATGATGAGCGTTCTGTTGAGAATAAGCAAAGAACGAAATCATTTAATAGTGCCATAAAAAAATCTAAATCGTATAGCGGTGGTACAAAAACATCGAAGGCATTTGGAGGATCACGTGCGGGTCATCGGCGGTAAATTTGCGAGGCGTGTTTTGTTTGCACCTGTTGGTCAGTCGATTCGTCCAACGAGTGATCGCACACGCGAAAGTCTTTTTAATGTTCTTTCTAGCCGAGAAGAACAATTTTGGATCAACAAACGTATTCTTGATCTTTTTGCTGGTACTGGTGCTTTAGGCATTGAGGCACTTTCGCGTGGTGCAAAGGCTGCTGTTTTTATTGAAAACTCTGTTGAGGGACGTGGGCTGATTCAAAAAAATATTGAATCTTTTGAATTGCAGTCAGTTGGGCGGATCTTGCGTCGTGATGCAACTAAACTTGGTAGTATTGGGACAATGCTTCCATTTGATGTTATCTGTGCGGATCCTCCCTATGGCTATTGTTTAGGTGAGCGTGCTTTTGTAGAGGCTCTAAACGGAGGGTGGGCAAAAGCTGATACACTTTTTATACTTGAAGAAAAAAAAGATGCGATTATTCAGTTACCTGATGTATTTTATTTAGATGATGAGCGTTTTTATGGTGATACAGCAATACGTCTTTATAAACTGCGATCATGGATTCGATCCTAAGAGAGAGTCAATAGGATGAAAAAACGGATTCTATACGCCTTTTTTCATTGTACTTCTCGTATGGATGAATAGGGTGCTTCGTGAGTGCAAAACTTTTCTTTAATTCAGTGATGATAAGCCTTGATTAATTACATGGAAATATATGGAAATAAAATCAATGCTGTTATTTTGGATCAGGTTATATCAATTGTAAAAAATTCTTGAATAAAGAATTGATATACTTTTTTGTCAGTTTACGTGAGAACTGATGAAATACAAAAGGGACACCACAGTGAAGCGTTTTCTTGCGCTTGCGTAGAGATGAAAGAATACTATAGGAAAGATAATAATGAAAATAGATTTGGCTCTTAGTAGCTGAAAAATATATGATTTAAGTGATCTTTTGATTACTGGAATGTTGGAGAACTTTGGCTTACAACCAAATGTCGTTGCACCATAACCGTCTGTCGGATTGATTATAAGTAGAGAATTGGTTTGTGGAATGACAAAAGCAGATTGTAAGTAAGGGTTGAAACCAAGGAAATTTATAACATACTGCGCTTTTTCGGAGAGAATCTGAAAGGAGTTTCTCGATTCGTTGCAGAAAAAAGAATGTGTTAATGACGCATAGTTTTTATTGATAAGCATACGAAAATTACATTTTTGTATAAATTTGTCAGGTTGTTTATCAATGTAATAATCAATATGTGATGGAGTCCATGATGACTGAGAAGGATCAGATTGATAAAGCCGCTTCGTTGGTTGAATCGGCAAAGCGTTTTGGAGCAAATGCTGCTGATGCTGTTATTATACGTGCACATTCTCTGCGTGTATCGGTTCGTTTCGGAAAAGTTGAAGCGACAGAATCTTCAGAGAGCGATGATTTTACACTAAGGGTTTTTGTTGGAAAGAAAGTTGCAAGTGTTTCTGCTAATTTAGCGAATTACCCACAGGAATTAGCAGAACGTGCTGTTGCAATGGCTAAAGTTTCTCCTGACAGTTTATTTGAAGGTCTGGCAGATAAAGACTGTTTAGCTACTTGCCCTAAAGATCTTGATCTTTTTGATAATTTTGTTCCGCATAATCATTCTTTAACAGAGGATGCTTTGAAAATGGAAGCAGCAGCTCTTGATGTTAAAGGGGTAAGCAACTCTGGTGGAGCTGCGACAGCTTATGGTCGTAGTGGATTTGTTCTTGTGACCAGCGATGGTTTTTGTGGAGCCTATCGTTCTAGTTACTTTTCACGTTCTTGTAGTGCGCTTGCTGGTGAAGGTACTGCGATGGAACGGGATTATGACTATACAACAGCTTTACATTTTTCTGATTTAGAAGCAGCAGAAACTGTGGGAAAAAATGCTGGATTAGGTGCGGTTCGGCGCTTAGGTGCAGTTCGTGCAGCTACTGGGATTGTTGATGTTGTTTTTGATCCGCGTATGGCTCGTGGAATTGCTGGACATATCGCATGTATGGTCAATGGGGCATTGGTTGCTCGCAAAACGAGTCTTTTACAAAATTTTCTTGGCAAAGCAGTGATGAAGCCTGATGTTAATGTGACAGATCAACCATTACTCTTGCGTGGAAATTCTTCTCGTCCTTTTGATGGAGAGGGGGTTGAAGGGCAAGCATTGAATATTATTGAAAATGGAATTTTAAAAAATTGGCTTCTTTCATCATCTTCAGCGCGTGAATTGGGTTTGAAAACTAATGGTCACGGTGTGCGTTCGGCATCATTAGTTCAGCCTGCAAGTACTAACTTTGCTATTGAACCAAGTTTAGTATCACCGCACGATATGATAAAAAGTTTGCAGAATGGTTTTTATGTTACAGAATTATTTGGACATGGTATTGATTTTGTTACGGGTCAATATAGTCGTGGCGCTTCTGGTTTTTGGATTGAAAACGGTGAAATTGCTTATCCAGTGAGCGAAGTAACTCTAGGCTCTGATTTGCTACATATGTTAGCGCATTTAACGCCTGCGAATGATATTGATCGGCGTTATGGTGTAGCTGCTCCGACATTGTTAATTGAAGGGATGACACTTGCAGGAAAATAACTCGCATCATTCTTCTGATCTAAACCTTTTGCTTGATGTTTGTCGAGAGGCAGGGGATTTAGCAATGAAGTATTTTGGATGCGCGTTAGATGTTTGGATTAAAGATGGAAATTCACCAGTCAGTGAAGCAGATTTTGCAGTTGATCATTTTTTAAAGAAAAGGCTTCTTGAAGCACGCCCAGATTATGGCTGGATTTCAGAAGAAACAAAAGATAATCGAAGGCAACAGGTTTATGAACGTTATTTTGTGGTTGATCCTATTGATGGGACTCGTGGTTTCCTTTCTGGCAGTCCTTATTGGTGCATTTCGATTGCCATCGTTGAGAATGGTCGTCCTATTGTGGGTGTTTTGCAGTGCCCAGCTCAAGGGAATGTTTATGCAGCTATCACTGGTGGAGGAGCGACATTAAATGGCATGGAACTTCCTCTTTTGGCATCTCAGGTTAATCGCAAATATATAGTTTCGCTTGATAAATCGGTAGCTCAAAAATTGCCAGATGATTTTCGTAATCAGGTCAGTTTTTCCCCTCATATTCCTTCTCTTGCTTACCGTATTGTTCTTGTTGCTCAAGGTGAGATCGATGTCGTGTTGGTTCGTCCGAATTGTCATGAGTGGGATATTGCGGCTGCTGATCTTATTTTGCAGGAATGCGGGGGACGTTTTCTATCACTTGATGCACCTTTTATATCTTATGGGATTGAACCTTATCAATATGGATTTTTGATTGCTGGTAAAAATAATTGCTGTCAAAATATGATAGATGTTGTTCGTCAAGCGAAGTTGGTTTAATCACATAAAAATATGCTCAAATTTCTTAATGCTATGGAGGAACACATGACGGAATCCAGAGAAAAAAAACAATATTTGCATCTTGTATTTGGGGGAGAATTGAAAGATCTGAATAGTAATCAGTTTAAGAATCTGGATGACTTAGATGTAGTTGGTATTTTTCCAGATTATCAATCGGCTCAAGAAGCATGGCAGGCAAAAGCGCAGAGCAGTGTAGATAACGCATTGCAACGTTATTACATTGTAGACTTGCATCAATTTCTTGATCCTGAAACAGGCAATGCGTAAATAGAGCTTGATATTGGATTATTGTTTTCTTCGTTATGCGCGTGTAGTAATATTGAATTTTTTAGATTTGATATTAAAGTGAGTGAAATAATTTAAAAAAACAGAACATTTATTGATGAAAATGTGATTTTGGAAAATTTTATCAGTGGATGTTGAAAAATTATTTGCATTATTTTTGGATAAATTGGCGGTTGAAAAGCTCAAATGATGTTATGAAGGAAAACATAGAGCACTTATAATACGCTTATTATCACTTTTTTGCATGAGCGGGGTATGATGAAGTCTTATTGTTTCATTTTTTTAATACAGAAATAAATACATAATTTACAAAAAGGTTATAGTCTCAATGTGCGCGTAGTTCAGAGGAGCTAGGTGAACGCGTCATATTAAATAAAAGCGAAAACAGACGCTAGTAACATAGTTAAAATGTTCTTAAATTTAGCAAAAGATGGCTAGATTGTGGATATCTTATATAGAAAAGTGTGTAAATTTAGGAAATGGATTACTTTGTTGGCTAAATTATTTACCTTATCATACTTTGTATACATTGTATTTTCATGGGAGAAGATTCTTGAAAGAGCGCAACGTAAAATTGTAACTCCGCTTTCCCTTTGGATAGTTAATCATTTTCGTGAGGGAAACGCTTTTCGTTTCTAAAAGTTCAAGTTGTATTTTACTAAGATAAAAGTGGATATAATGAACAAGTATGGTGAATCATTTAATAGAGAAAGTTTACAGGTATCTCAAAATAAGTGGGTGAGGTGATTTAAATGATAGAACTAAAGGCACGTGCGGCTCTTTTAATCTATCGGATGATTGGTTTTTGCTTACGTCCTGTTATTCCTTTTTATTTGGTGCTTCGTGCTATACGTGGAAAAGAAGAGTGGGGTCGTCAAAAAGAGCGTTTAGGTAAAAGCCATCAGGTACGTCCACAAGGTTCATTAATTTGGTTGCATGCGGCCAGTGTTGGAGAAACGCTTGCTCTTGTTCCACTCATTAATTATGTTTTATCATTAAAAATCAATATATTATTGACAACTTGTACTGTAGCATCTTCTTCCTTAGTGAAAAAACATTTTGGTAATCGAGTCATTCATCAATATGCTCCATTGGATTTAAATCTGGCAGTGCGGCGTTTTATAAGCCACTGGAAGCCTGATTTAGCACTGATTTGTGAATCAGAAATTTGGCCTCTACGGATTAAAGAGCTTGCCAAAATGCGCATTCCACAGATTTTGGTTAATGCCCATATGTCTGAACGCTCTTTTAAAGCTTGGCAAAAACAGCGTGTTCTTTCCAGATATATTTTTAGGAATATTGATATGGCTATTGGTCAAAATGAAAGAGATGTAGCTTATTACCATACGCTTGGAGTCAAATCTGTTGCACTTTCTGGTAATCTCAAGGCTGACGTTTTGCTTATTGAAAATCAAGAATTGCTCGCGCATTATCGTAATGCTATTGGTGGTCGTCCAGTTTGGGCAGCGGTTTCAACCCACGAAGGGGAAGAGCAGATCGCTTTTGAAGTTCATAAGATTCTTAAAAGTTATTTACCTGATTTGTTGACCATCATTGTGCCTCGTCATCCTGAGCGTTCAGAAGATCTTATCAAGAGATGTACCATTGAGAGTTTGCGTTTCGTTCGTAGAAGCAAAAATACTATTCCAGATGCGAATACGGACATTTTGTGGGGAGATACAATTGGAGAAATGGGACTTTTTCTTCGTTTATCAAAAGTTACTTTTATTGGTAAGTCATTATGTGGGGACGGTGGACATAATCCATTAGAGTTAGCTTTTCTTGGTTCAGCTATTTTGACAGGACCCCACGTTTCAAATTTTCAAGAGATGTTTGAACAATTTTTAACCCGCGATGCAGCATATATGGTTCAAGATACAAAACAGCTTGCTATTCAGGTGTATAAGCTTTTAACAAATGAAGCATTACGGCAAGAAATGGTTGATAAAGCTTATGAAGTAGCTGCGGATATGGCTGGTGCACTCGAGCGCACATTAAAGATTCTTGATCCATTTTTGCAGCCTCTTGTAATACAAACAAGTTTAAATCAGCATCGAGGTAGGTATGCGTATTAGCGCACCTCATTTTTGGTGGAAAGATAAAAGCTTTTTACGTTTTTTATTAGCACCAGTTTCTTGGATATATGGTTATTTTTCGCGTTGTCGTATGGCAAGAAAACCTCCTATTATTGATCTTCCAGTTTTATGTATTGGCAATTTTACATTAGGTGGTGCAGGCAAAACGCCTGTTGTCATTGCTTTTTGCCAAGTAGCCAAAGAGCTTGGTTTAGTACCCGGTGTTATATCACGTGGTTATGGTGGAATGGCTAAGGGGGTGCATCTGGTAAGTAGGGAATGTGATAATGCGCGCGATGTTGGAGATGAGCCGCTTTTATTAGCACAGCATGCTTTTGTGGCTATATCCTCTGATCGTTATGCTGCGGCACAACAGCTCAAGAAGGAAGGATGTAATCTTATTTTGATGGATGATGGGTTTCAAAGTCGTCGTCTTTATATGGATTATGCGTTGCTTGTTGTAGATGCAATGCGTGGTTTTGGTAATGGAGCTGTTTTTCCGGCAGGACCTTTGCGTGTATCGTTAAAAACACAGTTTTCTTTGATGGACAGTGTTTTGTTGATTGGTCATTCAGATGCTCATGATAAGGTCACTTTTCTTGTCACTGAGACCGGCAAACCTTTGCATCATGCACACCTTAAATCATTAGCTTCTGATGAGGTTGCAGGAAAATTATTTTTGGCATTTGCAGGTATCGGTAATCCAGATAAATTTTTCAGATCAATTAAAGAGCTATCTGGTCATGTTGTACAAACGTATTCTTATCCAGATCATTATTTTTTTACCGACACAGATTTAAGAAATTTAGTACAGAGAGCTAAAATTCAAAATTTATGGCTGGCTACGACTGCTAAAGATTATATGCGTATACAGACAAGCTGTGTGCAAAAAGAGTTAAAAAACCTCATTATATTTGATGTTAAAGTCGATTTTGTTCAGAAAGATTTTTGCAGTATAATCCTTGAAGAAGTTATGACGCGTTTTGAAAAAAGAAAGCGTTTTCTTTAATCAATTTGCAATTTTAAAGGCAATAAGAGGACTTTTTTTTTATAGTATTTAATCGATTATTTTTTTTGTGTTTTCAACAATTGACTGAGATATGGATTGCATTCAATTTCGCGATGATAAGAAATTTCGCAATTGGCATATGCTTCTTGACGGTGATGATTCCAATATTTTAAATCGTCTATAGGAATTTTTTGTCCGCTAACAGCGCACAGAGTATAAGTCCCATATTTGACGATTTTATATCCACTGTTGGAGTAATGAATTTTTGCTTCGCGTTCATTGTTGGAAAACATTTTTTATAGCCCCTTTTTATCTATATGAGAGATGATTCAAACAAAATGCCATAAGTTGCTTTATAAAGTCGAGAATGAATTTAAAAAATATCCCTTTTTTATTAAAACAGCTTTTATTAGAAAAGTGTAATTTATTTTCTGCCAAAAAGCCGTTCTATATCAGCTAATTTGAGTTCAATATAAGTAGGACGTCCGTGATTACATGTAGCTGTATTGGGCGTTACTTCTATTTGTCGTAAAAGTGCATTCATTTCTTCAGGACGTAAAAGGCGCCCTGATCTTATTGATCCATGACAGGCCATAGTTGCTGCAACATAATCAAGCATCGCTTTTAAATTGTCTGTAGTATCATATTCAGCTGCTTCGTCTGCAAGATCCTTAATAAGAGCTTGTACGTTAATTTCTCCTAACATGGCAGGTGTTTCACGCACAACAATTGCGCCAGGTCCAAAGGGTTCTATTCCTAAGCCAAATTTCTGCAAAGCGTCCTTGTGCGTTAAAAGACACGCTGCATCTTCTTCGGAGAGCTCTACAATTTCAGGGATAAGCAGCAATTGTGAAGGAAGCGGTTTAGAATAAAGTGCATTTTTGAGTGCTTCATAAACCAATCTTTCATGAGCAGCGTGCTGATCAACAATTATCAGACTGTCTTGAGTTTGAGCGATAATATAGTTTTTATGAATTTGCGCTCTGGCAGCTCCTAATGGATAATGTAACTCTTCCGATGAAGGTATAGTGCTTGCAGCGCATACATCGCCGCTTGGCATATCTAAGGATTCCATAATAGAAGTGGAATCCTCTCTGAAGTTGTGAGAGTTTGTAACTTCTAATGGTTTGTGAATCATTGATGCAGACGTTGATGCGAGATGCTGCTTTTGTGGGTTGTAAGAAAAAGTCTGGTGCGTGTTTTTAAAAGTTCCCAACGACTGTGAAGTTTGAAATGCAGCCAGAGCTGCTTCTGAGTTTGTTGAAATGGGGCGAACACCAGTCTGATGCAATGCTTCATGAATTGCTCCAACAATTAGACCGCGAATTAACCCTGGATCACGAAATCGTACATCAGCTTTAGCTGGATGTACGTTAACATCTACATCAGCAGGTGGTAAATTAATGAAAAGAATGGATACAGGGTGGCGATCTCGAGCCATGACATCAGCATAGGCTCCTCGGATTGCTCCGCAAAGAAGTTTATCACGCACTGGGCGTCCATTCACATAAGCAAATTGATGAAGGCTATTACTACGACTGAAGGATGGCAAACAGGTAAAGCCAGTCAAGCGAACTGTTTCACGCTCAGCATTAAGTATAATGCTATTAGAGGCGAATTCCTTTCCCATAATCTGTGTAATACGTTGTAATTGTCCTTGAGGACTATTCTCCATAGCGGGTAATTCTAGGGAAGTTCTGTCTGGACCAGAAAGAGAAAAGCGGATATGTGGAAATGCTATAGCAATTCGCTTAATTATATCAGTGATAGCATTTGTTTCGGCACGATCAGTTTTCATAAACTTTAATCGTGCTGGAGTGACAAAGAAGAGGTCACGAACTTCAACGATAGTTCCAAGATTAGCGGCTGCTGGTTTTGGTCCTACACTTTGCCCTGCTGTTACAGTAATTTCAGTAGCATTGTCAGCATGCTGCGTTCGTGAGGTCAATTTAAGTTTTGCGATAGAACCAATAGAGGGTAAAGCTTCTCCTCGAAAACCAAGGAAGCAGATATTGTGCACGTCATCGGTAATTTTTGATGTGCAATGGCGAGAAACCGCTAAAGTTAACTGATCTGCAGGAATTCCGCAGCCATTATCGCTTACTTTTATAAAGTTCTTTCCACCATTTGCTGTGACAATTTCAATTCGCGTTGCTCCAGCATCAATGGCATTTTCAATAAGCTCTTTGACGACACTTGCGGGTCGTTCAATAACTTCGCCAGCGGCGATTTGATTAATAATATTTTCGCTAAGATGGCGTATAAGCATATAACTAAAAGGATTCTAACGGATTTTATAAGAATTTTAACCATGATAACATTATTTGCTCAACATTCCAAGAATGAGAGAGCGTAAAAGATATTCTTTAAAAGAGCACTTTTTAAGTGTTATTTCGTCGTGTGTGATGCTCTATTCTTGATTATGGCAAAAAATCGTTTTTATTATGTTATAGAATTGGCTTAGAAAGTTAGTAAAAAATAAATCGCTCTAAGACAATTTTGCCCACAAATCTCTGGGGAAAAAAAGAAGCAAGGTAAAGATAGAAGGCAGGATACATGGTGCAAGTAAATGGTATTTTGGCAGATAGTGATATACAGACTTTAATTGATAATGACATTGTTAAAGCTTTGTGGCCATTTAATGCAACCCAAATACAGCCTGCAAGTCTTGATCTCCGGTTAGGAGAGAAAGCTTATCGTATACGTGCTTCCTTTATGCCAGGATCTGATACAAAAGTTTTGGATAAGCTCGAGCGGTTAAAGTTGCACGAATTTAATTTGCAGGATGGGGCAGTTTTGGAAACAGGTTGTGTTTATATTGTTCCTCTTTTGGAAAACTTAGCCTTACCAAAGAATTTATCTGCAGTTGCTAATCCTAAAAGTTCTACGGGACGGTTAGATATTTTTACACGTGTTATCACGGATAATGCTCAGGAATTTGATAAAATTTGTGCAGGTTATCATGGACCACTTTATCTTGAAATTAGTCCACGTACATTTCCAATTTTGGTACGTACTGGTTCGTATTTAGCTCAGCTTCGGTTCCGCAAGGGGCAAAGTTATTTAAATGAAATTGAGCTGCATGCTTTGCATAAGGATGAAATGCTGATATCGGATGATCTTCCTAATATCAGCGATGGTGGTGTTGGGCTATCTATTAATTTGAAAGGAAATGAAAATGGACTTGTAGGTTATCGTGGGAAGCGCCATACAAGTGTTATTGACATTGATAAACGAGCTGTTGCTCATGTTTTAGATTTTTGGGAACCTCTTTTTGATCGTGGTCAAAGGGAACTGATCCTTGATCCTGATGAATTTTACATTTTAGTTTCGCGAGAAGCTGTTCATGTTCCTCCACTTTATGCCGCTGAAATGACGCCTTTTGATCCATTAGTTGGTGAGTTTAGAGTGCATTATGCAGGTTTTTTTGATCCAGGATTTGGGCATATGGAGGTTGGCGGAAAAGGAGCAAGGGCAGTTTTAGAAGTGCGCAGCCATGAAGTTCCATTTATTTTGGAGCATGGTCAAATTATTGGTCGTTTAGTATATGAGCGCATGCTTAATCGTCCATCAGTACTTTATGGGCATCATGCTGGATCACATTATCAAGCGCAGGGATTAAAATTATCTAAGCACTTTAAACAAGTTTAAAAACATGGATTATGATAACGTGTATTCATGAAAGGAAAAGCTTTAGTTTTTTTTAATTAAATGAGTTGCACCATTTATGTTATGTTTAGAATTTAAATGACGATGTATCTGATCTTGTATCAATAGTATTCAAGAACAAATAGTTTAATTTTCAATTATAGTGCAATAA
Source organism: Bartonella propinqua (assembly GCF_047263965.1). Classification (NCBI taxonomy): domain Bacteria; kingdom Pseudomonadati; phylum Pseudomonadota; class Alphaproteobacteria; order Hyphomicrobiales; family Bartonellaceae; genus Bartonella; species Bartonella propinqua. The sequence goes on from NZ_JBLEBK010000001.1 coordinate 378,054, forward strand.
TAAATTTTCAAAAAACAAAAAATTTCCTAGATTAAATTTTTAATCTGGAAAAAAATAATAAAGACATTATTTTCATCAATGAGTTTTTTTAGGTTGCAATCTTTATTCCCTGCAACTACTGAATGGAATGTTTTATTAGAACGTTTCATAGAAGGCGTGTGGGTTGGGGTTTATTAATTTTAGGGCGTTTTCGCATTTCATTCAGGAGCAATGGTGCCATTATGATTATTTCCTCAACATTTGATTACCGTAAAGCAGCAAGACGTCGGCTTCCCCCCTTTCTTTTTCACTATATTGATGGTGGAGCCTATGCTGAGGAAACGATGCGACGTAATTGTACAGACCTTCAAACACTTGCACTGCGTCAAAGGGTTTTGCGGCAGGTTGGTGAAGTTGATCTTTCAATTAAGCTTTTTGAGCAAACACTTGATCTGCCGATTGTGCTTGCACCTGTTGGGTTAACAGGTATGTATGCGCGTCGTGGTGAGGTAAAAGCTGCACGTGCTGCAGTTGCGAAAGGTATCCCTTTTACACTGTCCTCAGTTTCTGTTTGTTCCATTGCAGAAGTGCAGGCAGAGGTTGGAGATGCGTTTTGGTTTCAGCTTTATGTTCTCAAGGATCGTGGGTTTATGCGGGATGTTTTAGAACGATCTTGGTTAGCTGGTGTACGCACATTAGTTTTTACAGTTGACATGCCTGTTCCAGGTGCGCGTTATCGTGATGCACATTCGGGGATGTCTGGACCTTATGCTAATTTACGCCGTACTTTACAGGCTATTCTTCATCCACATTGGGCTTGGAATGTTGGTGTTATGGGGCGACCACATGATCTTGGAAACGTTTCTACTTATCTTCAGAAGAGAGTTGTATTGGAAGATTATATTGGTTGGCTTGGTGCAAATTTTGATCCATCAATTGGTTGGCCTGATCTCCAATGGATTCGAGAATTTTGGAAGGGAAAAATGATTCTGAAAGGGATTCTTGATCCGCAAGATGCGCGAGAAGCAGTACAGTTTGGTGCTGACGGTATTGTTGTTTCTAATCATGGTGGGCGTCAGCTTGATGGTGTATTGTCAACTGCGCGAGCGTTGCCAGCAATTGCGGAAGCTGTAAAGGGTGATTTGGCTATTTTAGTTGATTCTGGTGTGCGTTCTGGTCTCGATGTTGTACGCATGATAGCACAAGGTGCAGATGCTGTCATGATTGGTCGAGCTTTTGTTTATGCGCTTGCTGCAGCAGGTGAGAAAGGTGTTGCGCATCTCCTTGATCTTTTTGCTAGTGAAATGCGGGTTGCTATGACATTGACTGGTGTGCGTGCAATTAAAGAAATCACACGCGAGAGTCTAGCAAGTGCAAGTGCTATTGATTAATGAAGAATGTTTGCGGATATTTTGTATGGCGTATAGTGAGATTTAGCATAAAATAAACAATGGGTTAATAGATGTTAAAATTAAGATAACCAGTCTATTATTGTATTTTATTTTAATGATTAAATGGTGCTGTTTTTTTGGCAACATATTTTTTTATCAGCAAGCTGAAAGGTGGATCCGTGGATAAATTGACAAGAGGCGGTTTTTGAGTGGATTGACTGTGGGGGGGGCTATAAACCTTTTAAGTGCAAGAATAGTTACAACATTGGCTATCGAAAAAGACAATAGGGGTGGGATGCTGGCTTGTAGGTTGTGCAAGCGTAAGAGGGTGTCGCATGGGGGTTACGCTGTACCATCATGGATGATGTCGAGAAATGAAGTGAGGTGGTAGAAAGGATATATCCTTGAAGAAAGTACACAAATTAGCTGAACAGTGGCGTAACATCGTTGTTCGTACAGAATGTGATCTTATCAAAGAACGAGAAAAGTTAAAATGTGAAACTACTTGCAATCTTCACTTACTGAGTGGTTGTTCTGGCTGCTTGTGAAAACTGTAAAGCTGAGTAAAGGAAGATATATTCGTTACCATGTAGCCATATCTTTTTAGAAACAGCGCTTAACTATATTGGTAGGCTGCGTTGCATAGTTCTGGAAGATTCCTGAATACAGTATCACTTGCAATCTTTGGGTTAATGTTATTCCCAATGACATTATCATTCAATATAACACTGAAGAGTGTCTACGAGTTTTTAATCATTATTTTAGTAAGAGGTGACAATACATTACCATTCATAATATGTGTAATGAAGAATATTCTGTCATAAAATATCCAAAGATGGGAACGATAATTATCATTATGTATTTTATTTGTATTGCAATCATAGAATGAGTGCAAAATACCCTTATTCAAGAAGAAAGATTCTCATTATGAAACGCCACAAACCTGAAGCATTAATGGATAAAAACCTTGGAAATATTCTCATCCCAAGAAAGGAAGTCCCTCCTTTGAGCAGAGAGGAGATTTTTGAAGTCGTTACAACAGATCTCCTTGTTCAATCAAACAAAAAAGAAATTCAGCGCTTGTCGAAAGTGGTCTATGGCAATTCAGGAATACTGAACCAATATGTGGATCAGATTAGCGTAGATCCAAGCTCATACAAGGAGGTTGCGGATCAGATTGCAAGTTCTCCTCGATCTATTTCTAAGCTTGCGGGGGTTAAACGGTTAGGCGTAAAAAGTCCAGCGCGCAGACAGGCTCAAGAACATGTTTCGCAACTTAGTGAAGCAATTGAAAATTATGCAGATGCTGTAAGTTTTGTTAGTATGGCAACGCTTCAAAGGCGTGAAACAGAACGAATGCGTTGCGAAAAAGCGGTAGAAATGCCAAGTGGACAGCTGCTAAGTGTTCTTGCCATGTCAAAAGAAGCACAACAAGAAGCTTTAATGGTTTCTCTCGTACTTCAAAAAGAGCTCACTGATTTTGCAAGTAAAATCAAGGATCGTCTCTCACCAAGTGATCATAAAGCAATTAATGAAAATGATTATGCTAAACTAGCTGACAGTATTGGCATATCATCAGCACAAGCAGAGGAAGTTACAGGCATCATTCAGAAAACCAAAGAAGCACACCAGCATGCTCAAAAGCTTAAAGTTCATCGCTCACAAGCAATGGCTATGGCAAGCTAAAAGAGTGTAAAACTTTGTGTTTTTTTTCATGGAGGGTATTTTAAAGTAAAACCTTACTCATGAAGAATGAGGTACGGCTTTATTGGAGGGGAGGTGTCTGTGTGTTGAGTATTGTCTATTTGTGAAATTAGAGTACGGGATTGCACTCAAGATGGTGGTGTAGCGTTGTTGTTGGTTCAACAGGGATTTTATCATAAAAATAGATATGTCTCATGCTATTTATTTTTGTTTAAATTCATTTCTTCGATTAAGATGTGCAAGGGTAGTACAAGGGGGATTTTTATGGAAAAGAAATTACCAAAGAGGCTGTATAATTGATGCAAAATGCAATGGATTACAAACAAGTGGTGTTGATCAAAAATGTATTTATACCTCTGTAACAGAGGCTATTAATAAGGATAAAGATAGTAAAATACAACAGTGGAATAGCTAGAATGGTTTAGCTTCCAGCTCAATTTATTTGTGATATGATTTTTTACCAAAAAGGCTGGTGAGGAAGAGGGATCAGATTGGGGAAAGTAAAGATATAGTGATAAAAAGTGCCCAGTGCTGAAGAATTAAAAGTACTTTCTGGTATGTAAAGAGATCTATATAAACAATCTGGAAAAGAGAATGAAGGTTAAGAGCAATAAGAGAGTGACTTTATGTATGAAAGATTGTTAACAAATAATGGACACAATTCATTCTGAAACATTAAAATTGATTGACCCTGTTACACTTTTTGCTGTTTATATTGGCAATAAAAGAAGGCTAGCTAAAATCATTGAAAATATTCTTCATGATTGCTTACAGTAAATTTTTATAGAAATGGGGAAGATTTTCTTTAGGGAAAACTTGTCTTATTTGACTTTTTAGTTGTATTATGAAGTTTAAGAGATCTAAGACTAATGGCAAATCCCCTTAATTGTGCAACCAGTTTTATAGATTTCAGAACGGAAATAATTTAGTGTTCGATAAATCAAATTCTATATATGCTGATTTCCAATAAATAAATACATTTATCATATCGAAAAATTTTTAAAAGTGAGTGGTATTTTTTACTAAGGTATTTACCAACTAGCAGCTCTAGAACATTATCTCAGTGAGGTTTACTAGGCTATTTTCGTCGCTGTTTTGGTTAGCTTACTGTTAGCAATAGCCATATCGCTTGATTGCTAACCAATTTTCTGGAAAATAGATCAGGCACTATTATAAGCTCAGTATGACCTTTCTAATCTTCACATTACGCCAGATTTGGTTTTTTGATTGCACTGACGATCAAGATAATTTCAATGATAGTGGCATGTGCCTGATTTTTTTGTTTATAATGGTATAGATTGTTAACAATTGATGAGCTTCAGCTCATTTATCAGCCTGAGAAAAGACTAGTACTCTAAGTTTTGCAATTAAGAAGAATTGTTCAGGAACTCTGACATCAAAAATACCAATATTTCATTTTCCATTTTAATATGATGCTAAAGTTTTTTCCTCAATTCACATATTTCAATCTGTTTGGATATAATAAAAAATGCTGCTGGTGTTTTGTTCTAATATTCATCACGTCACTGGTTTATCCAGCGTGTTATCATAAAAATCCTAGTAGTTATGGCTCTGGTAATTCAATAACAGTATAATTCTGGTAATAGTCAGCTGAGATGATTTACGTTTGAGCTTTGCGCTGAAGCTTTTTCTCTTCATCAGGTCATCTGTATTTTCTTGGAATAAGCGTATCACTCTGTGTTCAGGGAGTTAAATCCAGTATACTGCTTGAATATAGATAAAAATTAATGAAGTGCCTTTTTAAAGGAGGATATTCACATCATATTTGGTTTTTTAAGATACAGTAAATCCACCATCTACTTTCTAATATAATGGTAGTTCAGATTCAGTCATAAAAAATACAGTATACTTTTTACACAGTATAACTGGATTTATTGAGCTAATAACTATTTTGTCAAATTAATAGCTTTATCTTTATCTTACGATTTGCGTGAGCAGATAAAGTAATGAGAAACTGATGCAACTTATCACTTTGTATTGTATCTCTATAAAATAGCTATGAACTAGACTAGCCATTATTATTTTTTTAGCTTTTATCAATTTTATAAACAATAAACTTTATTGGTTGTACGAGGAATCAGCTAATTGTTTTTTTCGTATGGTTAGAAAATTTAGAAAATATTACTTATAAATTTACACAATGAATTTAGTCGTAAGCTTTTTTTATCAAATACAAAATTTTTCATGTATTCAGCTGTGAAATTTCGAGTATTTAAATTTTTAATTTTTTCAGCATGAAAATTTGGATTTTTATAGTATCTTTTCAACCTCTTCACTTCACGTCTAAGTTAATTTCAATTTCTTAGACGTGGTTCTTTGTGTGGCGGTGCTTCTTCTTAAGTAAAACGCATCTAATGGTATACTAATATCTAAACTTCAAAAAATGAAATTTATTCAATAGAACCATGATAACGTTGTTTTCCCCAGTCGAGTGCTGCTGTAATGAGAGCCTTAAGTAATTTTTGTACCTGAGCGGCTGGTGTAGGAAGCCAAGAAAAGGTTGTTTCATCCATATAAATACACTGAGCCATCTCTAACTGAACTGCATGAATATGCTGTTCAGGGTTACCATAATGGCGTGTAATATATCCTCCCTTGAAGCGTCCATTCAATACATAACTGTATTGTGGGATACCTAGAGGGAGATTTTTACAAAGATTCAGCAGCATTTGACTCAGAGTAGGGTCACAACTGGTTCCATCCGCAGTACCAAAATTAAGATCTGGCAGCCGCCCTTCAAATAACCGTGGCACCACTGATTTTATTGAATGTGCATCCCATAACAATACATAGCCAAATTTATCCCGTAATCGCGCTAGTTCATTGGTTAGCGCATCATGATAAGGCTGCCAAATTGTTTTTAGAATCTTTTCTTTTGCAAGCTGATCTGGCTTACCTTGTGAGGTAAACAGCGGTTCCCCATCAAAAAAAATATCGGTGAATAATCCTGTAGTAGCAGTGCTATAAAGCGGCTTATCATCTGAAGGACGATTAAGATCTACTACGTAGCGAGAATAATTAGCACTCAGCATGCTAGCTCCCATATCGGCAACAACCTGATAAAGCTGAGGAATATGCCAATCAGTATCTTCCAAACGCTGACCTCGTTGGGTTAGTCCTGCTGCAACATGTGAAGTTAATTCTGTACCAGGATGAGGCATACTCACCAAAAGTGGAATTGTTCCTTGGGATAATTTATATGGTTCAGTCATGATAAACTTCCTTCCCGCGATAAATAACCTGTTTTGATAATGTACCTCCGAGCCAGTAACTTAATTCTGCTGGATGTTCTGCATCCCAGACAACAAAGCTAGCTTCTTTGCCTTTTTCCAGTGAGCCACACACTGCTTCTAGCCCCAGAGCTTGAGCTGCAAACAGAGTTACCCCAGCTAGAGCTTCTTCTGGTGTCATCCTGAATAAGGTACATGCCATATTCATTATTAGGCGCAACGAAAGTGCGGGAGAGGTTCCAGGGTTCATATCCGTAGAGATCGCTATGGGTACACGGTATTGCCTTAATAAATTCAGTGGTGGCTTTTGAGTTTCTTGCAAAAAGTAATATGCTCCTGGCAGCAATACGGCTACAGTGCCATGTTTTGCCATCAAAGCGATATCTTGCTCACAAAGATATTCAAGATGGTCAGCAGATAAGGCATGATATTGTGCTGCAAGAGCAGCACCGTGTTGTAATGAGAGTTGCTCTGCATGAAGTTTTACTGGTAATCCCAGCGATTGTGCAGCCTGAAATACCCTTTCAACCTGAGCTGTTGTAAATGCCAGATGTTCACAGAAGGCATCCACCGCGTCTATCAGTCCTTCTTTATGTAATTCCGGTAATAGTTTGTGACAAATATAGTCAATCCAATCGTCTGCTCGTTGTTGATATTCTGGTGGTACAGCATGGGCAGCAAGACAGGTACTACGCACAGTTAATGGCATTGTATCACCGATCTGACGAATTACGCGCAGCATTTTGCGCTCACTCTCAAGATCAAGACCATATCCAGATTTGATTTCCAGTGTTGTAACACCATCTTGACGTAGTGCATTGATTCGTCGGCTAGCACTATCTTGTAATTGTTGTTCATTGGCAGCACGAGTAGCACGTACTGTACTAGCAATTCCGCCGCCTGCAGCGGCAATATCTGCATAACTTACCCCTTGTAAGCGCTGCTCAAATTCTTTTCCACGGTTGCTGCCAAATACTGCATGGGTATGGCAATCCACTAGCCCTGGAGTAACCAGATTTCCATGGAGATCTACCTGTCGTGAAACGGGGAAATCTGGTACGGCATTTGCTTCTCCCACCCACATGATAGTAGAATCCTGAGTTAACATTGCACCATTTTGAATTAGGTTGTAATGACCACCAACCATAGTAGCTATCTGGCAATGTTGCCAAATTGTATACATGACAAACCTCTTTAATAGTTAGTGGATTGGTGTTTGCGTAAGTTGTAATAGATAACTGCAGGGATTACCAATCCGATAATCCACGAGATATCTACATTACCAAGGAGTTCCACCATTGGGCCACTGTAAAAAACATTATTGATAAACGGGATCTGTACGATCACTCCTAGAATATAAACTCCGAAACCAGTAGAATTCCAAGCTCGGTATTTCCCTTTAGGATCATTAAGAGCAGCAATATCGATAGTTCGGTGGTTAAAAAAATAGTAATCTACTAAGTTGATGGCGCTCCAAGGGGTTAAAAATGTGAGCAGAAAGAACAGGAAAGATTTGAATGCGATTAAAAAAGTGTGTTGTCCAAGGAGCGCTGCTCCAGTGGCTACAACAATAATCGCTACTAGCATCATAAACCGCTCCCACTGGCTGACTTTTCCCTTTCTGCTAATATAGCTGTATACTATTGTTAGGCACATCAGGCCGCTGTATGCATTCAGCGTGTTGACTGTCAGCTTTCCGAAAACGATACTTAAGTAGAGCACGATAGCCACCGCTCCAGTTCCACCTAGACTTACGATATAGTCCACTTCGTGTCCCATAAATTTGTTCTGGAAAATTGTTGCTGCCAACACTCCCATAGTCATTGCAGTCTGAGCACCGATCACTGAACCACCACCTACTGCATAAAAGACTTTGTATGGTGATGTATCACGAGGCAAATATCTTGAATAATCAGCAACATAAGGACCAAAAGTAATTTGCCATGAAGCAGATAACCCAACAGCTGTTAAAAATGTACTCCAGCGGAAAGGTTGTACAGTTATCAATTCAGTAAGAGGGTGGAGAGTACTAATTTTCCAAAACAGATAGACAAAGGCGATAATACCGATCAGGCTAGCAAGTTTTCCCAATACATGAATAAGGCGGTAGCCTACATAAGCAACAATTAATGTTGCGACAGTGAAGAGTAGAATACCGCTGTTTTCCGAAATACCAAACAGTGCAGAGATTGCTTGTCCAGAGAGTATGACTCCAGTTGCAATAAAGCCTAGATACATCAAGCATACCAGCAAAACAGGTAGACAAGCACCATAGACACCAAACTGCGCTTGGCTGCTAATCATTTGTGGAATACCTAATTTGGGTCCTTGCACTGCATGAAGTGCCATAACTACCCCACCAGCTACCTGACCGATAGCTAATCCTATCAGAGACCAGAAAACATCGCCACCAAAGACAATCGCTAGAGCACCTGTAATAACGGCGGTAATTTGCAAGTTAACCCCCATCCACAAAGTGAACTGACTGAAGATGTTACCATAGCGTTTGCTATCTGGAATCGGCTCAATAGAATGGGTTTCTATATAGCTGTTATTACTCATAATGGTACTCCGCTACCGTTAAACGTGTGATTTTAACCACACGTTGATTGACGGAAAAATTCAACAATCCATATTAGCCAGTAATCATTGGCAGATTTAGACCTTTTTCTTGGGCACATTCGATAGCGATGTCGTAACCAGCATCCGCATGGCGCATCACTCCAGTAGCAGGATCGTTACTCAGCACCCGAGCAATACGTTCAGCAGCTTCATCAGTACCATCGCAGACAATAACCACCCCTGAGTGCTGGGAGAAGCCCATCCCAACTCCACCACCGTGGTGCAAAGAGACCCATGTAGCCCCACTAGCAGTGTTCAGCAACGCATTCAACAGTGGCCAGTCAGAGACTGCATCAGAGCCGTCTCGCATAGATTCAGTTTCACGGTTCGGACTGGCAACAGAGCCAGAATCTAAATGGTCACGGCCAATAACAATAGGTGCTGAAAGTTCCCCTGTACGTACCATTTCGTTAAACGCCAGACCTAGACGTGCACGCTGACCAAGTCCTACCCAACAAATGCGCGCTGGTAATCCTTGAAAGCTGATACGTTCTCGAGCCATATCCAGCCAATGATGCAAATGCTTATCATCAGGAATCAGTTCTTTAACTTTGGCATCGGTACGGTAAATATCTTCTGGATCCCCAGAAAGAGCAGCCCAACGGAATGGACCTATGCCACGACAAAACAGCGGACGAATATAAGCAGGCACAAAACCTGGAAAATCAAAGGCATTTTCGACTCCCATCTCTTTAGCCATTTGGCGAATATTATTACCGTAATCAAATACTGGAATTCCCTGAGCATGGAAATCAAGCATAGCTTTCACATGTAGAGCCATTGATTTCTTAGCAGCTTGAATCACCTCATTCGGTTCCGATTTAGCTTTGGCACGATAGGTTTCCCAATCCCAGCCTGCAGGTAAATAACCATTTAGCGGATCATGGGCACTGGTTTGATCAGTTACCAAATCAGGTCGTATACCACGACGAACCAGCTCAGGTAATATTTCAGATGCATTACCGTGCAGGGCAATAGATCTTGCTTCTCCCTTAGCAGTATAGTGTTTTAATCGTTCTAGCGCATCGTTTAGATCCGTAGCTTGCTCATCCACATATCTTGTGCGCAGGCGAAAATCGATACGCGATTGCTGACATTCAATATTGAGTGAACTGGCACCAGCTAAGGTTGCAGCTAAAGGCTGTGCTCCGCCCATACCACCTAGACCTGCTGTTAGTACCCAGCGTCCACGCAGGCTACCGTTATAGTGCTGACGACCAGCCTCCACAAAAGTTTCATAGGTTCCCTGCACAATTCCTTGACTTCCGATATAGATCCATGAACCAGCAGTCATTTGGCCATACATTGCCAGCTCTTTAGCATCCAGCTCGTTAAAATGCTTCCAGTTTGCCCAGTGAGGTACCAGATTGGAGTTAGCAATTAATACCCGCGGTGCATCACGATGTGTTTTGAATACTCCTACTGGTTTGCCTGATTGAATCAGTAGCGTTTCATCATCTTCAAGTTTTTTGAGAGTATCTACAATTTTGTCGTAACAGTCCCAATTTCTAGCGGCTTTACCTATGCCACCATATACTACCAGTTCTTTTGGGTTTTCGGCTACATCTGGGTCGAGGTTATTCATCAACATACGTAGTGGAGCTTCTGTCAGCCAACTTTTGGCATTCAGTGTAGAGCCGCGTGGGGAGCGGATCTCAACATCACGAAAACGGTTTGTTTGCTTGCTCATAACCACCTTACCTCCTTAAATATGGATTGTTACTTGTTACGTTAATGCTTATTTTATGCTATAAACTATACTTGTATATACATATAATATTATTTTGTTGCAAAAAATTTTTTTAAAAAATATTCACGGCTTTTGTTTTTCTACAATTTAAAATGCTAAAAAAGCATGATTGCCTCCATTCTAGATAGAAAACAAAAATCATATCAATAATAATTTAAGTCAAAAACAAAACAGAAATGAGTGGTCAATAGTACAAATAGTGCATGTTGTACATTTGATAATATTATATATACATATTTATACGATATTTTGTTGTTCAATGGGGAATACCCATCAAACACATGGTGCATAAAAGTGATTACTTTCTAAAATGTAACCAGCACTATGATCGCGAGAGTAAAAAGAAATGGCTTGAATTTAAAAATACAAAGAGGGAAAAATACACTGTTAGTCTGTTTTAGTGACTGTGAAAAAAAATCCTATTAAGGATAATCAACGGTCTAGTAGAATTTGTAACAGGATAGACTTCCCTTGAAGAAGCAACCCATCAAATAGATATCGTGCAATTACGCAGCTGCATTTTGTTTCCCATAGCAATCTCCTAATATTGCTATGATAGTTATATTTAATGGCGTTCTTAAGCCGAAAATTTGCTAATGTTCTAGAGAATTATTGGAGATAATAGATCTTGATGTAACCAATGGTTAGATGTTTTTCATAGCTCTAAAATAAGTTTTACGTATCTAGTAGGCAATGAGCAAAATTACCTTATGGTATCCTACGATCTGAGGAAATAAAACTGGATGAGATTACATCACTACTGTATTGCAACATAGGGACGTTTGGGCTCGAATATTACCATGCTCTGCTCATTACTTTCGGCTATGATATTCATCTTCATCAATTTTTTTCATTTTGGCAAACAGGAAACAGCTCGTATAATGCTTGCTCTATTCTACGACAATGAAATTCTTGATACCTAAAAATATTATCGAAGTTTGGTATGTATACTCTTAGCTTACGGTGGGTGCATATTAAAAATTCATGGAGTAGTGCGCAATTAGCTAACTTGATAACTGCAACAAAAAACTATCACTAGAGGACTTAATAGTGTGATAGGTCAGTCGATTATTCCTAGTGGAAAACGATTAACTGGTTATTCTGCCAAGAGACAATGGTCATAATGCTCCAGTTTTTTGTTTTTGGATGCTTTGGTATAGCCATTGCCCAACTCGCTACCGTCACAGAAGCGACCTGATAAGATCACCAATGGTTATCTAATGGCTTTACAAGCTGCTTTATTGTGTTTTGTAGTACCAGATTAGGTATGGTGATCATATCTTATGACTGTGACTTTGTAGGATTTACCAGTATATACTGTGTCCACTTGTGCAGGACAGGAAAATCATATCAGTATGGGTGTATCTGCAAGCTCGTAAAGCCATGAAAGCAGTGAAAAATGTCTAAGATATCGTAAGTGGAATTGTTTTATGCCTACTAAGCGTTAGAGTTTCATTACCTTCAGAGTCTATCTTAAGGATAGTTGTAAAGTAACATTATTCAGAAAGCGAGACTTGGTTTTATACCTAGATCTGCATACTGTACGCGATTTGATCCAGAGTGGAACTCTGAGCAATTTTCTAAATAACGCTGAGCTGCTATTAATACTTATTTATGCAGAAACACTCATTGAGTGGGATGGGTAAATAGTGTGACTCTAGCAACGTTTTTTTCAGAATTTTCACTAATCATCAGCGATTCTTGACTATCCACTATGAGGCAATCGTAACGTTGCAATATAAACATCTTCCCTTCAATCTGAACTCTCAGATTATCTCCTGCATTAAATAATAACCGTATACCACGTTCATAGTCCCAGCATCCTCCACCTTCCCAGACTACAGAGGCTTGTACGCGATCAGCTCGATAAATCACATTAAAATCTAGAAGTGGACCGTTTACTACCTGACAATCAACTATAGCTTCGCCACTAAAATTTGTGGCTTGAAAACTGTTGATTAGTTTGCTCTTCTCACCATTAATGATGAGGTGCATCCCTCCACCTTCCAGCACGCTAATGTTACGGAGATAGCCATCAAAACGGGAAAATGGTCCAGAATTAGCAATAGTAGCTATCGAGATACGCCATTCATATTCTTTCATTCTCTCAGGGAAACGATATATTTCTCGAGTTACTCCCTGACCATTCTTCCATGACATGGCAGGGTAATCCTGATAACGCAGCAACCGAATCATTTACGAATACTTCCTTCGAGTCTATAACGGGAACCAGGGTAGATAAGACGTACACTGGTAACAATTTTCTTTTCTTTTTGACCAATCCAAGTTCGACGATTGACCAGCAAACAGGGAGTTAATTCATCGATCTCCAGATAAACACTCTCGGCTCGGCTCACATTTACTGCTTCAATGATGTGCTCCCCTTCAACAATCGGAATAATAGAAGAGAGATAGGCATTAGGGGTAATACGGGTAAAATCTTGTTGTAAATAGTCAGGGACTATCTGAGTATTTACTAGCCTATCTTCCAGCATCACTGGGATGCCATTTCCATAGTGGCAAATCAGAGAATTGTAGAGGCTACTTCCCTTCTGTATTCCAAAAATGAAGGCTTGCTGAATATCTGCGTTAATTTCTGTAAGCCTGAATACCCGAGCATGGTGTCGGTGACCACGACTGGCGATTTCATCAGCAATATTATTTATTTCTAGTAATGCTGATTGACCTCGTACTTCTGCTACAAAGGTACCAACTCCTTGCATCCGAACAAGTAATCCTTCTGCAGTCAGTTCACGCAAGGCTCGATTTACTGTCATTCGACTATAGCCAAAAAGCTTTACTAGCTCGCTTTCTGAAGGAAGTCGAAAGTTTACAGGCCAAACATTGCTATGAATTTTAGTTTTGATCATCGCTTTCACTCGCTCATAAAATGGAGTCGGATTATCCAGCGAATCATCTGTAATAATAAGTTTTTCTTGGCCATTCTGTACCATGATCAATCCTCATTCGGATAACAGTCTCAGTTTACTCTATGTTTAATTATATGTATATATACATATATATATAATTGTAATAAGGTGATGATATGGCTGTCTGGTTTGCAAAAAAAGCACTGTTACCTGAAGGTTGGACTAATAATGTCAGAATTACTGTATCTGATAACGGGGAAATTATCGATGTAGCTCCTAATGCGGAGCCTGATGGAGAGCGCCTGAATGGTATTGTTGTTCCTGGTATGCCAAATTTGCATTCTCATGCTTTTCAACGCGCAATGGCTGGATTAACGGAAGTAGCCACAGATCCAAGTGATAGTTTCTGGAGTTGGCGGGATTTGATGTACCGCATGGTTGGCAAGATAACTCCAGATCAGCTAGAAATTATCGCTCGCTATTTATATGTCGAAATGCTCAAAGCTGGATACACTTGCGTAGCCGAATTTCATTACTTGCACCACGATGCCAGTGGTAATCCCTATCCTCATCACGATGAACTAGCATTGCGGATTTCTAGAGCAGCTCGTCAATCTGGTATTGGGTTGACACTCTTACCAGTACTTTATAGTTATGCTGGATTTGGGGGACAACAGCCTGCACAAGGTCAGAGGCGTTTCATTAATGATACAGAATCTTACTTAGCTCTCTACGAGCAGATAACCAGCAAATTAGTCCATGAGCCTATGCAACGTACGGGGTTATGTTTTCATTCACTACGTGCGGTTACCCCACAACAAATTCAACAAGTAATGGATTATAATACTGAACCACAACCAATACATATCCATATTGCGGAACAAAAAAAAGAGGTGGATGACTGTCTTGTCTGGAGTGGTCAGCGCCCTGTCGAATGGTTGTATGATCATGTGGCAGTTGATCATAATTGGTGTTTGATTCACGCAACGCATCTTACAGATCAGGAGACGGATCGCATTGCAGATTCTGGAGCTGTGGTTGGTCTTTGTCTGACAACTGAAGCTAATCTCGGTGACGGTCTTTTCCCAGCTCAGCGTTTCCTTTCTAGAGGAGGTATTTGGGGAATCGGTTCAGACAGCCATATCACTGTTAGCGTAACGGAAGATTTACGTTGGTTCGAATACGGTCAACGGCTTAAGGATCAGCGCCGTAACCGGTTAGTTCTTCCTAAAGAAACGAATATTGGAAACGTATTATATCAGAGTGCATTGCGTGGTGGAGCACAAGCTCTTGGGCAAAATATTGGTCAGATTCAACCTGGCTACCGCGCCGATTTATTGGTTCTGAATAATGAGGATCCTTTTATTGCAACAGCTTCTGAAGATATGATTCTTAACCGTTGGATTTTTGCTTGCTCTCATAATCCTATTTCTCATGTTATTACTGGTGGACGTTGGGTTATCAAGGATGGTCAACATCGTGATGAAGAACAACTTCGTCAAGCCTTTATCCAAGTAATGATGCAATTAGCTCGTGTGTAGTGGCTTATGAAATAAAGACATAAGGATTGTGACTATCGTAGCTCAGTAATTCTGGATATTCCAATCTTATTAAGGTTAATATCTTAATCAGATGGATCATAATTAAAACGGGCAGAATTAACAGATTTTTTCCCTAGAGTTTGATTGGAAGCTATGGAGGAAATTATCAAATATCAATGCAATGTGCGTGAAATATCTCAAGGGATCAAGTTTGATCATTTTCGTAAGTAAAGTAAATTGTATAAACAAGAATTTCAGAGACTGGAGTTTTTCGGAGAGGCTGTTTTACTGCTGGATGATGCAAAATTTAAAAGATAAAAACACCAAATTAAACATTTTGAAACAAAAAAAGATGTAAGGCAAGCTGTCGTGTTAATGGGTAAGAATTCCAGAAAATGTTCTCGTTAATTGCATAGATTAAATCAAAATGGTTCATTGCCATGCTGTGTTATTTGCTCTGTATAAATCGCAGAGCCTATTATCGATTTATTGGAGGTAATTTGACATGAGGTTTTACGCTAAGTGAGAAAAAGGTGAGGGGTAGGTAGGAATTAATGATAATTCATCGTCTTACGCATGATTTTTGTTATTCAATGCGCTATTTATTAATTAGATTTTGACGCCAGAAAATCGAAAAAAGTGTAAGAGATTGCAAAAATCAAAATTGAGTACAAAAAAGGAGAGGGAGCTTTGAAAAATTTTTGAAAGCTCAGAAAACTGCTTTCGAAAGACTTTTGAAAAAAATAAATTGATACAAAGTCTCGTGTCATAATAAGCAAACTTTTAGAAAAATTCAAAAAATGGATGAAGAAACTTAACAAAAAAAATGCACATCATAGAGTGCATATTTAAAAATCCTATTCTCTTATCTTTATTTACATATCCACCATAAAAACATAAATAAAATCAATAAATATATGCAATTAAAAAGGTGCGGTGCCGCATGCCGGATTCGAACCAGCGACCCCATCATTACGAATGATGTGCTCTACCAACTGAGCTAATGCGGCGCAAATTTACGCATTGATTAGACAAAGGTCAGTTTGAGGGTAATAGCCAAAACAATACATAAAAGCAAGTATACATTTTGTTTAGCGATTTATAAGATATGGAAGCCGCTTGAGGTAAGAGGAGTAGCTTGCAGAAGTTAAGACCAACGGTATTTTTTGTCTTTATGTTATATCTCGATTTACGAGAACTGTGACTTTAGAGGTAATATCAAAAGCACATCTTTAGGATTGTAAATGATGTTAAAGTTTCTTTGTATAGAAAATACATACGATTTTTGTGAAAAAGAGAGAAGTTTATTTGGTAAGCTTTTATGTAGTAAGCTATTGAGGGAATGAGAAATATTACCAGCTATTTATCATATAGAGATAAGTTTAGTATAACAATCGTTTAATAAAAGTTGCTTCTCATTCTTATAGAATAGAAGTAAGAAGGGTAATTTGATCAAATTAAACATATTTGTCATTTAAGGTGGAGTAAGAAGTCACGTCAGATGAAAGTTGGCTGACAGACCTAGAAATGAAATTAGTGCATTACGAAAAACTCATGGAGGGATTTTTTTTTGCGTGGTAGCTGACCAATGAAAAAGTGTGAATGAAATATCTAAAAAGTAATGTTTTAATGAAGCGATTTTCAAATTTAAAAGATTACATTTGCTTTAAAACTGTTGTTCTACTCCTTCCTCTTTCTTATCAGTAAGAGCATTTGGTACTTTTGTTGAAAATTTCAAATTTTTTCTAGAAAGAATTTTTTGAACTTTTCAAGATATTACAGGGATATTATAAGCAGTGGACTACAATGGTGTGAAGTTTTTATCGCAATTGCTTGCGTTTACTGCTTAAATTTTTTCGTTTAATGTATTCTGACAGATACATGAGTAGACTTTTGCAAAATTTACACTTTCATTATTGTTTCAAAAAATGTCAATCCTATAAGAAGTATGTACGTTATTTCTTTGGTGTATTTTCTGTATGACAAGCGTGGTGTTGAAAAAAACAGAGAGAGGCTTTTTTTAGGAGATTAATTGAAAATCTAGATAATTTTCATCTAACTTTAGCATATGAGGTTTTCTCGTGCAGATTTTTTTGTAGATGGAATCCTAGGGTAAACTCTAGTGATTAAATATCTTAAATTTAAAATTTATCAAAATGGAAGTTTATAGCATAGTAACCTACGATGTTTATAAGTGATGTGTATGTTCATAGTCAGCCTTTCTTAATCTATATTTATTAACGAACTGACTTTCAAGCCTATCATAGGGTGAAGTTTTCTAAGTGTATCAGTTATATGTGGCATAGTGAATTTTAGAAAAATTTTTATAATATCAAATGTATTTTCCTTTTATAAACGAAGTTTTGTGAAAAAGTTCTTGTTTTTCATAGTTCAAGATACAAAACATTATTGCTAAAGCGCTTAAGAGAAACCGTGCTGGTAAACAAGTTAGAGTGGGGCAAATTAAAGATAGGAAAGGTGGCGTGATATTGTGTATAAATTGGTTAAAATCATAGATATTTGTTTGTAGGAAGTTTGCTAATATTTGATTAAAGGATGTTACTGTCTAATGTAATGCGCTTACAGTTATATGTTCCATCAATGACAGATACTATAATCGTCAGCATAACAAAAATAAAAACCATTAATTTAAATAAATAATAGAGTATATTTCTTCTTGTCATTTTAATGGAACATTTACGTAACACATAGAAAAACAAGTAATTGCATCATGACAAAAAAATAAATTTAGATTTGTTTTTGTGATTTTTTTGCAAAATGTACATAAAAATCATGGTTGGTTTTTTTAATAAAGTTTAGAGTGCATCGAAGAAAAGTAATGAGGAATGATGGTTGAGAATAAGCACAATGAATTAAAGCGCAGCCTTCAAAATCGTCACGTTCAAATGATTGCTTTAGGAGGTGTAATTGGAACAGGCCTTTTTTATGGATCAACAGAATCTATACAATTAGCTGGTCCTTCAACCATTTTGGCTTATCTTTTTGGAGGGCTTATTATTTATTTTATCATGCGGATGCTTGGTGAGATGTCAGTAGAAGAGCCAACTTCAGGTGCGTTTAGTTTTTTTGCTTATAAATATTGGGGAGGGCTTGCTGGTTTTATAACGGGTTGGAATTATTGGTTCCTTTATATTCTTGTTAGTATGACAGAACTTACAGTTATCGGATTTTATCTTGATCATTGGATTTTGATTGATCATTGGAAGTCATCCTTTATCGTTTTAATATTGGTTACATTGATTAATTTATTAAATGTTCGTTTTTATGGAGAGTTTGAGTTTGCTTTAGCTTTAATTAAGGTAGCTGCTGTTGTTGGTGTGATTGTTTTTGGAATTTTTCTGATTGTCACTGGAATAAGCGGGAATCAAGCAAGCATTCATCATCTTTGGGATTATGGAGGTTTTTTTCCTTATGGTGTGATGGGGGTCGTTTTGGCTACTTGTGTGGTGATGTTTTCTTTTGGGGGGACAGAGCTTATTGGCATTGCCGCTGGAGAGGTATCAGATCCACAGAAAACAATTCCAACTGCTATTCGTAAAGTTATGTGGAGAGTTGTGATTTTTTATATTGGTTCTATGAGCATTATCATGATGATAAGCCCATGGAATATGATTGGGAAGAATGGTAGTCCTTTTGTTACAATTTTTGATACCGTAGGAATTCCTGCAGCTGGTCATATTTTGAATTTTGTGGTTATTATGGCTGCCATTTCAGTTTACAATAGTGGCATTTATTCTAATAGTCGTATGCTTTATAGTTTAGCTATACAAAAAAATGCACCACATATTTTTAGTAAACTGAGTGCCGCTTGTGTTCCTTATGTTGCTATCCTTTTCTCATCGATTTGTACGGCGGTAATTGTTGTTATTAATGCTCTTGTCCCCGATAATAGTTTTATGCGTGTCATGGCTCTTGCAACTGCAGCAGCAATTATTACTTGGTTTATTATCGTTATTGTTCATTTAAAATTTCGAAAAGCACATAAAAACAGAAAGGAGCCATTTATTTATGCGTTTGGTTTGTATCCTTACGCTAACTACCTGTGTCTTTGTTTTCTTGTTTTATTGTTGTGCATTATGTTTGCAAGTGGTTTTGGAAAAAATGGATTGATGGCTCAACTTTTTAATATTGTAGGAATAAGAGTATCCTCCATTGAATCATATATCCCTGCGCAGATGCCTGATATGAGTTTGGCAATTATTATTATTCCTCTATGGTGTTTACTTTTGCTTTTGTGCTATAGACTTAAACGATAAAAAAAGATAAGATGAGAGGATTGATTGGGGGCAGTCTTGGGAATCATAAAATTTGATAAAGTAACACAGGTCTTTGGTGACTTGTGCGTTTTAAGAGATATTACTGTACAGCTTACTGAAAGACGAATTGCAGTTATTGGTGCAAATGGTTCTGGAAAAAGTACATTTGTTCGTCTTATAAATGGGTTACAATTACCATCTCAGGGTTTTGTGAGCGTTGATGGGCTTGATACAAAACGTGATGCAAAGGCAGTAAAACGTAAAATAGGATTTGTCTTTCAAAATCCTGATAATCAAATTGTTCTGCCATTAGTAGAAGAAGATTTATCTTTTGGTCTCAAAAATTTAAAATTTAGTAAAGATCAAATAAAAGAGCGTGTAGATGAGATTTTACAGCGTTATGATCTCCAAATTTTCAGAAATCACGCGGTTCATTTATTAAGTGGTGGGCAAAAACAACTAGTTGCCATTTCAAGTGTGGTGGCAATGAAACCAGATTATATTATTTTTGATGAGCCAACGACATTACTTGATTTGCGAAATAAGCGCCGTGTTACACAAGTTATAGAAGAGTTATCACAAACAGCAATCGTTGTGTCACATGATTTGGAATTTCTTAGAGATTTTGATAGAGTACTTGTTTTTGATAAGGGGGAAATAGCTGTTGATGATGTACCTTCTGTTGCAATTAAAGAATATATAAGCAGAATGTCGTGATTGGTTTATATTTTCCCCAAGATACACTTATCCATCGGCTTAGACCAGAAGTTAAGCTCGTGTTCCTCACTATTTGTGCAACCATTATAATCATGGTCTCATCGATACCCTTGCTCTCATTATTTTTGTTGTTTGTGGCTTTATTGTATAGAGTTGCGAAGATTCCTTTCGAAAATATTTTAAAACAGCTTAAATCTACGGGGTTATTTTTAGTACTTATATTTGTTTTTCAAGCTATTTTTAATAACTGGCTTACGGGATTTGAGGTCATATTACGTTTGGTTACTCTTATTTTTCTAGCTTCACTCGTTTCTCTAACAACCAAAGTTTCAGATATGGTAACTTCAATTGAGGCAGGGCTTCGACCATTTCGATGTTTGGGTATAAATCCATCAAAATTTAGTATGGTTTTATCTATGACAATCAGATTTATTCCAGTTGTTAGTGAGAAGTTTAATGAGGTGCGTGAAGCACAGAAGGCACGCGGGTTTGATACCAATATTTTCGCTCTTGCAATGCCCCTAATTCTACGAACTATCAAGATGGCTTCAGAGGTTGCTGAAGCTTTAGATGCACGCTCTTATGATAGTGATGCTGATGATGAAGTTTAATGATTGATAAAAACATTTATGATTATGAGGGAGAATAATTCATGAATACAAAAGATTTGACTTATATTGCTTTATTTGCTGCTATTTATGCAGTTTTAGGCCTTTTTCCCCCTATTCATTTACCTTTTCTTATGGGAGTTCCTATTACGGTTCAGTCTATGGGGCCGATGTTAGCGGGATCTATACTTGGGGCAAAAAGAGGAGCCTTAGCATCAGTTCTTTTTCTTGTCATGGTTGCGGCTGGATTTCCTTTATTGGCTGGAGGCAGTGGAGGTTTTGGTGCTTTTTTAAGAGCTGGAGGTGGCTATCTGGTTGGTTTTGCAGTTGCTGCATTTTTTATTGGTTTTATGGTTGAGTTGTTTTGGCATCGATTAAATTTTATTACATTAGTTGTAATAAATACTGTAGGTGGTATTGGGATTGTGTATCTTTTTGGGATTCCATGGATGGCTTATATTCTTCAAATTTCTTTACCTAAAGCTTTAATAATAGCATCAGGTTTTATAATTGGTGATTTTTTAAAGGTGCTGATTGCTTCCTCTGTAGCACTTGCAGTTAAGAAGTCTTCTCCTCTTATTTCGTCAAAGAAGGGTGGTTTTTACTTTAAATGATGGTTTTGTATAGCTATACATTTTTGGATAAAGGTGAAGAGTGATCACACGATAAATTTCCTCTTAAAATTTATTCTAATTGTTTGTGGAAAATTTTAATTAGATTCGTAAAGCACAGAAGGCACGCGGATTTGATACCAATATTTTTGCTTTTACAATGCTCTTAATTTTACGAATTATCAAGATGGCTTCAGAGGTTGCTGAAGCTTTAGATGCGCGCTCTTATGATAGTGATGCTGATGATGAAGTTTAATGACTGATAAAAACATTTATGATTATGAGGGAGAATAATTCATGAATACAAAAGATTTGACTTATATTGCTTTATTTGCTGCTATTTATGCAGTTTTAGGTCTTTTTCCTCCCATTCACTTGCCTTTTTTTATGGGAACTCCTATTACGGCTCAGTCTATGGGACCGATGTTAGCGGGATCTATACTTGGAGCAAAAAGAGGAGCCTTGGCATCGGTTCTTTTTCTTGTCATGGTTGCGGCTGGATTTCCTTTATTGGCTGGAGGGCGTGGAGGTTTTAGTGTTTTTTTAGGAGCTACAGGTGGCTATCTGATTGGGTTTGCAGTTGCTGCATTTTTTATTGGTTTTATGGTTGAGCAGTTCTGGGATCGGTTAAATTTTATTATATTATTTGTGATAAATGCTGTGGGTGGTATCGGAATTGTGTATCTTTTTGGAATACCATGGATGGCTTATATTACTGAAATTTCTTTACTTGAAGCTTTAACGATTTCATCAGGTCTTATGATTAGTGGTTTTTTGAAAGTATTTATTACATCCTCTATAGCACTTGCAGTTAAGAAATCTTTTCCTCTTATTTCGTCAAAAAAGGATAATCTTGACTTTAAATGAAGCTTTTGTACAGCGATATAATTTTGAATAAAGATGGGGAATGATAACAGAATAAAATTCCCTGTCTTATTTATTTGTTTCCATTTAATAAGAGGGAACAGACACATAAAAAATCTTATTGTATGTTATCTAAATGCTTATCTCAAAAAGAAATATTATACAATTCATGTATATTGTTATTACGAGGATAAAGCACAAAAATATTATTGATAAACTGCATAGTTTAATTTTTATGCTTTATTGTTGAAAATTGTATTATTGTAGGAAAATTAGGTGACGTATTGAACGTAAACTGTGCAAAATATTATTTTTTCTATCCGCAAATTCGCAAATTTTTGTCGAAAAAAGAAAAATTATAGCATTTTGATCATATTTTAATTTAAAGTTTAGTAATCGACGATTTATTGATAACTGTATAACATGTAATATATTTTATATTCAAAATATTATTTTAATAAGTATTTTTTATACTATATAAGTGTTAGTAAAATTGTATTGACTCCATTATGGATGTTTGTTAAATACAGTTAATACAAATTATTAAAAGTTATGAATACAATTGAAAATAAATTATAAAGACAAAGCTATGAATATGAAATATTTTTTTGCTATATGCGCTATTGTTTTGGGTTTTTCCTCTGTTGTGAAAGCATCTAATCATCCATTTCTTCAAGAAACGACGTTTGTAATTAATGCTCCTACTATTTCTGGAATAGATTTATTGTGTAGTGAACAGGTTGATTCTTTATTGAATAGAGTTATACTATACACTACTCCAAGTAATGGTGATGCATTGGAGAAAGCTGTACAATCAACGTTTAAAAAAATAAAACGTGTGTTTGTCAATTTATGGCGATATTTATACACTTCTATATTCTACATATTTAAGTAGTAGGAATATAGTATTTTTTAATCTAATTTTTCTCAGTAAAAATATAAGTATTTTAAGAAGTATTTCAATTTTTAAAAGAGCGGTGTAGTTTTTGTTTTTGCAACGCTCTTCTGAGTAGGGAGAAAAGAACTATAAATTTTTCATATTTTGATTAAGGATAATTATTATTTTATGGGTAATTTTGATGCAGCTAATTTCATCAGTATAATATATGCATCATAAAGGAAAAGCGCAAAACTTTTAAAAGATTACCTATAGGTTCTCCTGAGCATCCGCATATCATGCGTTTTTCAGAGGATGCACAGAAATTATTTTGTGAATGGATGCAGGGTCTTCATACAGAAGCAAGGTAGGGTGTATTTTTTGCTGCTTTAGAGGCTCATATACTGAAAATGCCTAAGACGATTGCAAGTTTTGCACTGATTTTTGAATTGGTCACGGGAGGGCGCTCTGATATTGGTAGAATGTCTCTTGAAAAGGCGTTTTGCTGGAAAGAGTATCTACTTAGCCATGTTAAGCGTCTTTATGCTGCAGGTGATACTATGGCGGGCGAGGGTGCAAAACTAATTGTCAAACGACGTACAGATTTACCACCAATTTTTCTTTACGTGATATTCATCAACGGAATTGGAGCAATTTAAAAGGGCATGAAGACGTTAAATGTGCTTTTTATACGAATTTTCAAATCCCTCAAAATTCCTTTTAAGGTAGTTTTGAAGGTTTTCATTTTAGGCATTTTTATAATTTTTTAGCATAGAGATCAGCTTAGTTTTATAATTCCATTTGTTTAGGAATAATTTTAAAGTCTCACTAGAGATGTTCTCAACTCTTTACAAATTATGGACATAAAACTTGCTGCTGCATGCTTCTTTGAATAGTCTAATTTTTACGTAAAAGATCAAATGTCTTGTTTACTCAAATGTGGGTTTTGTGAGCAGTGCAGTATAAGACATTTTTAAGAGCGATTTTTTACTGTTTTAGCAGTGCAGAAAAAATTTCCTACAATTCCTGATTCTTACAAAATGATATAATGTAATCTCAATCAAAATAACAAGTATCACACATAATGAATGCATAAAAAGATGGTATTGTATATGTTGTTCAAGTCCATTTAATATTTTATTGATTATAAAACAGAATATTAGAAAAAGAAGGATACTTCTTAAAATATTAAAAATAAATTGTATATAAATCATATTTTGTGTTTTATTTTATATTCAATCAATATACATATTATGATTATTATGGCTTGATGGAATTGCTGACTGATCTTCGTGAAAAAGTAGCATAACTTATGGTGATATTTTTCAATAAAATATGTGTCTGAATATGCAGATTTGTCAGGTTACGCTGAATAATCGTTCTTAATCTTATTTCGGAAAAAATAATATGAAAAAAATAGTTTTTGTCTTGATAGGAATCATCTTGGCTTCAAGTGCTGCTTCAGCTGAAACAGTGAATGTAA
Source organism: Bartonella propinqua (assembly GCF_047263965.1). NCBI lineage: Bacteria > Pseudomonadati > Pseudomonadota > Alphaproteobacteria > Hyphomicrobiales > Bartonellaceae > Bartonella > Bartonella propinqua. Next base: position 402,599 of record NZ_JBLEBK010000001.1, read on the forward strand.
AGTATCATGGTCCAGTAGATTTAGATGATTTTCAATGCCAAGCTACAACGAGTTCATTTGTCCACCGTATTTGTTATCAGCCGCAACAAAATTATGTAGTGGTGCTTTTAAAGAAAACTTACTATCACTATTGTCGAGTTCCTTCCCATATCGTAAAAGTTTGGCTATCTGCACCTTCAAAAGGTAAATTTTATATTCAAAACATTAAGGGCAATTTTGATTGCCGGTTAGGTGGAATACCTAATTAACTTACATGTTAAATGCTATTACTCGGAAATATACAACTATGAGAAGATCATTAAATGTTTTTTATGCTTCCGCAAATGCTCAACAAAATGGTTTGGATAGAGCAAAAAACAGTGCCATATAAAATGTTGGCAGCAGTTCTCAATACCTCAGCGAGATTTATATTTACGGCAATGGTTTTCGTCAGGATTATAAAAAAGTAGTCAAATACTTCTAGCAAGTTTGTGATATGAAAGATGGAGCGAGTTGGCTTTATCTAAAATCTTTTTATGAATTAACATAGGCATATAGAAAGGTCATGATCAAGATGAGCAGTTAGGCAGCAAAAGATATAACATTTTAAAGTGAATTACCGTATCTCCGGAGAAGCAATGCGGTGTTCGTCATCAAATGATATTCTTGATAAATTTAAAAATATTGGAAATGCTTTTATGACTAGAATGATGGGTTGCATTATTTTGACTTTATGGTCTTCTGTTGTTTTTGCTGACAAAGGGATAGTCATCAAAGAGGATGTTTGTGGCATTGGTAATGTGATTATTGAAACTACAGATGGTTGGTATATTGCAGCAGAATATTATTCAGGAGTCTATCTTTCTGAAGGTGATCTAGTTTACGGTGAAATGAAGACTTACGGCTTTAAAGACTTATATAAAAACAATGGTAATTTTGGTCGATTCTATATCGAAAACTGGGTTTTAGATATAGGTGATGCATTGAAAGAACTTTGCAAATAAGGTGAAACAAGCTCCACCTATATAAATAATTAAGTTTAACCTTATGACTGGAATGTAAGATCTTTAACATTTCACAAATTGAGCATTGAGTATATTTTTACGTTAGCAATTGTTTTTAAGATGTATGTAGTCGTCGATTCTAGTAGCTTGTTTAAAGTCCCGATGAGTAATTTTAATCAAGCAACAAAAGGTGGATTGTCGAGTGGATTAAAAAACAATCAAAGCGATTAATTTATTGATATTACTGCATTTTTCAAGATAAAGTGGTGCCCAGACGCGGATTCGAACCACGGACACGCGGATTTTCAGTCCGCTGCTCTACCAACTGAGCTATCTGGGCACATTTTACTGAACATGTAAAACGTGTGCGGTTATAACATTAAAATCTCTTCTGTCCAGTATCAAAAGAAAAATAATCGGTTTTTTATAAGTTATTTTCGTATTCTCTAGGCATTATAATTATCCTTTTCGTAAAATCAACTTGATAGGTATATTGCGATACGTTAGTGTAAATTCATCAGATGCTATTTTGTCGTAGTAATGAACGTAGGCAATTCCTTTTATAAACCAATCTAGAGGGTAGGATGGTGGGTGAGAGTGTTTTTTATAAAGATTCTGCGTATTTTAAATTTACGAAATAAATAGAAAACATTTTTAGTGTCTGTGTAAAAAGGCTTTTAGCACAGCCTTTATAATAATTTGTCGTTCTTTAAAAAAGGCAAGCTATTTGAAAGGGGAGAATAATAATAATGTTAAAAAAACCAGACCGCCGTCCAGCGAATCCTCATTTTTCTTCAGGTCCTTGTAGTAAGTATCCTGGCTGGACTGTTAAGGTCTTAAAAAAGGCATTATTAGGGCGTTCGCATCGATCTAAAATAGCACGATTAAGACTTGCTGAAGTTATTGATTTAACTCGTGAAGTTCTTGAAGTGCCTTCTGATTATCGTATAGGTATTGTTCCTGCTTCAGATACTGGTGCTGTTGAGATGTCTTTGTGGTCTTTATTAGGTGCACGTGGTGTTGATATGGTGGCATGGGAGAGCTTTGGTTCGGGGTGGGCTGCTGATGTTGTCGAACAATTAAAGCTTCCTGATGTGCGTTGTTTTAGAGCTCCTTATGGTGAATTGCCAGACTTAACACAAATTGATTTTGATCGCGATGTTGTTTTTACATGGAATGGAACGACTTCTGGTGTGCGTATTCCTAGTGCATGTTTTATTCCAGATAAGCGGGCAGGATTAACAATTTGTGATGCAACATCAGCAGCTTTTGCGCAAAATCTTGATTTTTTAAAATTAGATGTTGTTACTTTTTCATGGCAAAAAGTTTTAGGAGGTGAGGCTGCACATGGTATATTGATTTTAAGTCCTCGTGCTGTTGAACGGCTTGAGAATTATACTCCAGTTTGGCCTATGCCCCAGATTTTCCGTATGACAAAAGATGGAAAACTGAATGAAAATATTTTTAAGGGAGAGACAATTAATACGCCTTCCCTATTGTGTGTTGAAGACTATCTTGGTGCATTGAAATGGGCCAAATCGTTGGGTGGTTTGCCAGCATTAATGGCACGAGTTGATAAAAATTTTGCGGTAATGGATGCTTTTGTTTGTAAAACACCTTGGTTAGAATATTTAGCAAAGGTTCCTCAAATACGTTCTAATACATCTGTTTGTTTAGAAATTGTGGATCCAGTCATTACTGCTTTAGATGTTGAAAGGCGGGCATCTTTTGTAAAAGCAGTAGTGGATCGTCTTGATGAAGAGGGTGTAGCATATGATATTGGTTCATATAGAAATGCTCCTCTAGGTTTTCGGATTTGGACAGGTATAACAATTGAGGTTTCTGATCTTGAACTTTTAACAAAATGGCTTGAATGGGCATTTCAGGTTGAAAAAGCTCGGCTTTAAAATAATTTTTTATGATTTTTATAACGCGTATTTTTTATCAGAAAAGTTCTCTTCAAGCGTGACATAGATTGTAAAAAATTATGGGGAAGGGGTGTTATTTTTTGCTAGATATTGGAAAAATAATAACCAAAAGCTCTGAGTTTTTCTACTTTTTCAGAAAAAATAACGGGTTTAGAATAAAGATACATTTTATATCTTCATGTTGTTTGCCTTTATTATCATGAAATTGGGGATTTAATAATATGAAGATTGGGAAAAAGCTAAAATGAAGAGTCGCACTTGCTCTAAGGTTTCGTTATAAGAGAGCGTTTGTTTTTTTATGCTGGTTTTATTTTACCAAACACGACGGAGAAAGTTATGGCCAATGTAGTAGTTGTCGGTACACAATGGGGCGATGAAGGTAAAGGTAAAATTGTAGATTGGTTATCTGAGCGAGCAGATATCGTGGTGAGGTATCAGGGTGGACATAATGCAGGTCACACATTGGTTATTGACGGAGTTAGTTATAAATTATCGCTTTTGCCGTCTGGCTTAGTTCGTGGGAAGCTATCAATTATTGGCAATGGCGTTGTTATTGATCCTCATCATTTTGTTGCAGAGTTAAAAAAATTACGTGACCAAGGTGTGAAGGTTACGCCAGAAATTTTACGTATTGCTGAAAATGCTCCTTTAATTCTTTCTGTGCATCGTGATCTTGATACAAGTCGAGAGAGTGGTTTTTCGGGTTTAAAAATTGGTACAACAAAGCGTGGTATTGGTCCAGCTTACGAAGATAAAGTGGGGCGTCGTTCTATTCGCGTGATGGATTTGGCAGAAGCTGATACGCTTATGGTTAAGATTGAACGGCTTTTGCGACATCATAATACTTTGCGTCGTGGGATGGGGATTGCAGAGGTTGATTCTCAAGCGCTTTATGATGAATTAATGCAAGTAGCGGATGAAATTTTACCTTTTATGGATTGTACTTGGCGTCTTTTAGATGAAAATTATCAGATGGGAAAACGCATTCTTTTTGAAGGTGCGCAAGGTGCTTTATTAGATAATGACTTTGGGACTTATCCTTATGTGACGTCATCAAATACGATCTCTGGACAGGCTTCCACAGGTTCGGGTATGGGGCCTAATTCAATTCATTATATTTTAGGTATTGCAAAGGCTTATACAACACGCGTTGGAGAAGGACCGTTTCCGACAGAGCTGAGAAATGATATTGGCGAATTTCTTGGGATGCGTGGCAATGAATTTGGCGTTGTAACGCGTCGAAAGCGCCGATGTGGTTGGTTTGATGCTGTCTTAGTACGTCAGATGGTAGCGATTTGTGGTGTTCAAGGTATAGCACTAACAAAGCTTGATGTATTGGACGGATTGGATGAAATTAAAATTTGTGTTGGTTATGAACTTGATGGTAAAAAAATTGATTATTTACCCTCTTCCATGGGAGCTCAAGCTCGTGTGAAACCAGTGTATGAGATATTGGAGGGCTGGAAAGAGGCAACAGCACACGCGTTAAGCTGGGAAGATTTACCCGTGCAAGCTGTCAAATATATACGCTATATTGAAAAGTTGACCAATACACAGGTAGCTTTATTATCCACGAGCCCTGAGCGTAAAGATACTATTCTTATTACTGATCCGTTTGCAGATTAATCATTATTATCATAGTGGTTTTCATGTTATCTCTATACTTTTTTACATATAAAGGCTTAAGAGCAAGTGATAAAAAATATCAAATAGCATTGTTTAATTTATATATTCATTTTAGACTGCAACAATAGATATTTCAACTATACAGAGCAATCAATTTAGATGGCTAATAAGGCACTGTACCTCGCAGCTGGGATTTTTCTTCAGTTTGAGAAAGATTAGATAGGATATGATAGATTTTGTTAAAATCTTAAAAAAAGCAATTAGTGCGCAAAGTAATGTTACATCACAAGTGCGCGAGCGGATTTATAAACGAGCTATCGAAACACTAGAGCATCAATTTATAGCAGCGACAATACCACAAGCAATGGCTGATGAGCAAAGACAGATTTTGCAAAGTGCTATTACGACTGTTGAAGAAGAATATTTAGCGATTGAAAAGGAATTGCTTTCTTCAGGGGTTAGATGGAAATCTACAGGTACGGTTGAAGGTGACAAGAACATAGATTTTGTTTTACCACAAGGTGATGATGTTTCAGTTGTAATAGCAGAAAAAAAACAAGAATTTTTTGTAACAAATTCAAAGAACAATAGGGCGTCTGATGCGCTTTCTACATCAGACATACCAGATGCAGAGCCTGTTAATATGGATGCCTATTTAGCCTCTCAGCATATTGATAAAAATACTTTAAAGGATTCTGCTGTAGCTTCTGCTGCGCAAGTCGATAATTTACATGTTGTTTCGCATATTTTTTCTCAAGCTTTACGTCGTGCTAATCGGTCATCGATGCAAAAGCGTGTTATGGTAGGGGTTGCTGTTTGTACTAGTTTTATCATTTTAACTATTGGTGTTTGTTTCGTTTTTGGACGTGTATTTGTATCAAGTGATTATCAGTTGTCAGAAGAAAATTTTCGAGCTTCTCATACAATACCGCATGCACTATCAGTGAATAGAAAGTTAACGCAACGTTTATTAGAGGATGGGAGCGAAATTGATACTAGTTTAGATAAAATAGCAGATTCTTTGAATAAAGGAGGAACCTCAACCGTTGTTTCTCCTAACTTACAGCCAATCGATCAATTGGGTGAAGCTGTTCTTTATCAAACGCGTACGAACCATGATGCAGAAAAGGTGGCAACGGGTCGTGTACGGTGGTCGCTTATAAAAGGGGCTCGTATTAAGGGAGAATTAGAAGAATCAGCTATACAAGGTGATATAACAATTCCAGATGAAGGATTATCGTTACGGTTAATTTTACGTCGTAATACTGATTTATCTTTTCCTGCTGCGTATATTATGGATTTTATTTTTACTCTTTCTGATAAATTTTCAGGTCAAGCTATAAGCAATGTTCAAGCATTGACTTTTAAGGCAAGTGAACAATCAATCGGGCAAACTTTAACAAGGACTGTTATGGCGAAGATTAAAGATGATTTTTTTCTTATGGCGTTAAGCGCTAATCACCCATTTCTTAGTCGCAATTTGCAGATAATGCAGGAATTGGATTGGATACGTTTGGTATTAATTGACAAAAATGGACGTGTAAATGAATTAACTTTTACAAAAGGGTCAATAGGTAAGGCTATTTTTAACAAAGTTATTGGGCAATGGCTTGCACAATCGGATAATAACAACTTTTAAAGCGAATAGAGACACAGCTGTGAATAAATAGACATCTCATCTCTGTGAACAGGAAAAAAGCTTAATTCAGAAGTATAAAGTCAATATATTGAATATATTGACTTTAGTATACCCTAAAAATATGCCAACATTATTGGCTTTGCATCTGCTTTCGGGAAAAAGTAGAAGTTTTTATGGAATGCTGCACCTTTTCAAATGCGCGCATTTCAATTTGTCTTACACGCTCTCGACTGATGTTGAATTCGCTTGAAAGTTCTTCTAATGTTAATGGTTCGTCACTTAAACGACGCGCTTGGAATATACGCTTTTCACGTTCATTTAGGTTATCCATAGCATATGTTAACATAGAACGACGATTTTCCAATTCATCCTGTTCAATTAAAATCTGTTCTTGATTGTCAGAGTCATCAACCAACCAATCCTGCCATTCACTATCTTCACCTTCATTGGTGCGAAGAGGCGCATTGAGTGAGGTATCACCGTTAAGCCGACGATTCATCGATATGACTTCATCTTCCGTAACATTCAATCGGGTTGCAATTTCTTTGACTTGTTCTGCGTTAAGATCACTATTATCAAGTGCTTGAAGGCTACTTTTTAATTTACGAAGGTTAAAAAACAAACGCTTTTGATTCGCAGTTGTCCCCATTTTAACCAAGCTCCAAGACCGCAACACATATTCTTGAATTGATGCTTTAATCCACCATATTGCATAGGTTGCAAGACGAAATCCACGCTCTGGCTCAAAACGCTTAACAGCTTGCATAAGTCCAACATTACCTTCTGAAATAACTTCTCCAATAGGCAACCCATAACCTCGATACCCCATAGCAATTTTAGCAACGAGACGTAGATGACTGGTAACTAATCTATGTGCAGCTTTTAAATCGTTATGCTCATGATAACGCTTAGCCAACATATATTCTTCTTTTGGTTCAAGCATCGGGAAACGGTGTATCTCTTCTAAGTAATGATTTAATCCCCCATCACCTGCTATTACTGATACTAGATTCATATGGGCCATATAGCACCCTCCTTTTGTATGAATTCCCTAATAAGGCAAATTCTATTTTCAGACATTGCATAACTATATCTTACAATACTATCATTTTTATAGTTTTTAATTTTGTTCAAAAAGAGATATTTTACTGTGAAATCATAAGAAAGCCAAAAGTTTCAATTAATTTTTTTAAAATGCTTGATAAGCTCAGTTATATCTTGGGGGAGTGGTGAAGAAAAAGACATAATTTCACCTGTAGAAGGATGCTCAAAGGTAAGGCTTGTTGCGTGCAGTGCTTGTCGATTGAATTGATCAATGGCATTTTTTATTACAGGGTTAAGCGCATTTGATTTTGTTTTAAAAGCATTTCCATAAACAGTATCACCTACTAGCGGGTGTCCAATATGAGCCATATGAACACGAATTTGGTGTGTGCGTCCAGTTTCTAGACGACATTCCAGAAGACTGGCAAAAGATGTTGTATCTGCACAAAAACCATATTTTTCAAGTAAGGAAAAATGCGTAACAGCACGGCGGGCATGAGGATTTTTGCTATGGATAACAGCTTGCTTTATTCGGTTATGGGGAGAGCGACCAAGAGGGGCGTCAATTGTCAAAACATTACGGTTGGGGGATCCCCAAATTAAAGCATGATAACGTCGATCTAATGCGTTAGTACGTCCGTGATCAGAAAATTGGGCACAGAGATTTTTGTGAGCAAGATCATTTTTGGCAACAACCATGACTCCGCTTGTATTTTTATCGAGACGATGGACAATACCAGGACGTTTAACGCCTCCGATACCAGACAAACTATTACCACAGTGGTAGATAAGAGCATTAACAAGCGTGCCAGTCCAATTGCCATTGCCAGGATGAACAACGAGACCAGCGGGTTTATTTATGACAATGATGTGATTATCTTCAAATAAAATATCCAATGCAATAGCTTCGCCATTTGGTTTTGCATCATTAAGGACAGGCATTACCAATTCGATCATTTGATTGGATTTTAATTTTGTTTTCGGCTCTTTTATGAGTTGTCCATCAATTTTAAGGTAGCCTTCACGGATGAGGGTTTGCAAGCGTGAACGTGACAGTTCATGGTGATATTGTTTAGCGAGCCACTGATCGAGTCGTTGTCCAAGAGCACCTTCATCCGTTATCTGCTGTATCACTATAGAATTCCTATCAAGTTTTTAATAAAATCTTTTACCAGTATGAAATTGCTTTGGTATCCAGAAACTCTTTAATTCCCCATTTTCCACCTTCACGGGCACGTCCAGAAAACTTTACACCCCCAAAGTAACTACCATTGGGTAAACTGTGTCCGTTAATTTCTACCATACCAGACCGTATTTGCACAGCAATACGACGACATTTGCTTCGATCTTGTGATTGTATATAGTTTGTAAGACCGTATTCTGTGTTGTTGGCTAAGGTTACGGCTTCATCCTCTGTGTTAAAGGGAATAATTGAAAGGACTGGACCAAATATCTCTTCTTTAAAGATGCGCATATTGGGTTTCACATCAGCAAAAACTGTTGGGCGGACATAATAACCCCGTTCCATTCCTATTGGTAAACCTGTTCCCCCTGCGACAAGAGTTGCACCTTCATCAATTCCAGATTGTATAAGCTCTTGAATTTTGTCGTATTGCTGTTTTGAGACTACGGGACCAATGTGATTTCCTATTTGGTGACCAGAGTCTACTTTTGTTTTTTCGGCAATATCTCTAGCTATTTTTATGGCTTTTTCATAGCTATTTTGTTCCACAAGCATACGTGTTGGTGCATTACAGCTTTGCCCACTATTGTAAAAGCAGTGGTGTACACCACGTTGAATAGCATCTGTGTCGGCATCATCGAAAATAATATTTGCTCCTTTTCCTCCAAGCTCCAGACAGACTCGTTTTAAAGTATTGCTGGCATTTTTAGAAATAGCTTTTCCCGCTCTAGTTGACCCAGTAAAGCTAATCATTTCCAGATCTGGGTGAGAAGATAGATAAGAGCCTACATTAGCGCCATCTCCGTTGATGAGATTAAAAACGCCAGCAGGGAGGGCAGCTTCATCTAAAATTTCAGCAAAGAGCATAGCAGAAAGAGGAGCAATTTCAGAGGGTTTTAAAACCATAGTGCAGCCAGCTAATAGGGCAGGGATAACTTTGAGGGTTATTTGATTCATGGGCCAATTCCATGGAGTAATCAATCCTACAACACCAATTGGGTCATAGTGAAGAATCGCTTGTTCATTGCCTTTTATTAAAACATCTTGAAACGAAAACTCTTTAAATGCTTTGATAAAGCTGCGAATATGATGACTACCAGTTGCAGTTTGCGCATTGCGTGCCATATCAATAGGTGCTCCCATTTCCATTGAAATGGTTTTTGCCATGTCTTCTGAGCGTTTTTCATAGATATCTAAAATTTTTTCAACAAAGCTGAGACGCTCACTCGGTGGGGTTGTTTTCCAATTTTGAAAAGCTTTTTGAGCAGCGCTAATCGCTTTATCTACATCTTTTATGCTGCCAATGCTAATGATAGCGCAAGCTTCTTCTGTTGATGGGTCAACTACATGTAAATCATGAGGAGTATTTGGATCATCCCATAGACCATTGATATAAAATTTTCGCTTATTAAACATGATTTGCTCCCTATTTCATTATTGTTAAATTGTATACTATTTGAGTCTTTTGTAACAAGGACAACAAAGATAATTTTATTAAAAGTAAAGAAATTAAACTGTTTTGTGGCAATAAGAAATGGAAAGTTAAGTGGTATTACTAATATGACGTGGGAAGAAAAGAGAATAAAGTAGTTTGTAATTTCTGTGATAGAATTTTTTTTAAAATTCATGGATTGCAGTTGGATGACGCTGTAGATTTTGCAATTTATGTAGGAAGAGTGCAGAGAAAGTATTATCGATAGGCGTCACTTTTTTTGTTAAAAAGTGGATGCTGGCAAAAGGTTATTAACCTTCATACTATAGTTTTCATGCGTTCTTTATCGAAAAGGTCATTATTCTCATTGCTATAATTTTGTTGGGTGTCATGCATAATTCGAAAACAAAACCTATTTCTACGTTTTCTTTTTCTAATGAAGGTGCAAAAGTTGCATCAGAAAAAAAATTATCTGCCAAAGCTGTGGAAATATTTCCTTATCCAGAAGTATGGAAAAAGGCGTTTACCCTTGGGCAGAATGTGCGTTTTACACGAACACCAGAAGTTGAAATTTTGCGTCGTCGCATAGAAACAGATCCAATTTTTGCAAAACAATTTAAAGTTTCTACAGAGCAAGAATCGCAAAAACTTACAAGTGTTATGCCTTGTAATAGGGAAATAACAAATTCTCACTCGTCTGAAGAAGTGATTAATCCTCGATTAGTTGAGAAGGAAACGTCATTGTGCCATTCGCCAGTTTTGGAGCAATTATCACAGCAGAATATGCGTACTTCAATTGAAGAAAATGCAGAGAAGTATAAATTACAACAAGTAGAAAATACTGTACAAAAAATGAAGTCTTCTTTTCATCTTTCTGATGATGTATTTTTTGAATGCGGACCATTTATATTTGAGAAGATCGATACTAAAATTTCAGCAAAAGACGCAACATCTATTGATGTTATAAGGGGTGAGGTTTTCTTGAATAAGGTTTCTACCTTTGATAAATCAATTACTGCTCTTTATCGTGTTCTTGAATACCGTTTTCCACAGTTTTACGATTCAGTTATATCAGAAACTTCAGTGGAGAATATGCAAGAAGGCAAAGAAAATTTTGATTTAATGCATACAAAGAGTGATACCACTAAAAAGATTCAAGAATGCGATTCTAAGCTTATTATTGAGGGTTCGAGTCAAGCATTAAGTGATGTAGGAACTCCTAAAATAGTCAACAATTCCAGAAATATTGCTGATTATATAGAAAAAAATGTAGCGAAAAGTTCAGAAGATTATTCTGCGCTGAAAGTAAAAGGCAAAAAGCTACCTACTGCCAATGTCTCGTTAGGTAGTTGTCATTCTGCTTTTATGCCAAATTTTCAATCTCTTAATGATAGTGATTATGAATTTCCTCCAATTGATTTATTGCAGGAGCCTGTTTTTCACGAAGGTACAATTATTACGCAAGAAATATTAGAACGTGGTGCTGAACTTTTGGAAAGCGTTTTGGAGGATTTTGGAATTAAGGGTGAAATTATTCACGTTCATCCAGGACCAGTGGTGACAATGTACGAATTTAAACCTGCCGCTGGAGTAAAATCATCGCGGGTTATTGGTCTTTCTGATGATATTGCTCGCTCTATGTCTGCGATTTCTACGCGTGTTGCTGTGATTCCTGGGCGCAATGTTATTGGGATTGAATTGCCAAATGCAGTTCGTGAAATGGTTTATTTGCGTGAATTAATTCAATCAAACTCTTTTCGTGAAAGTCAGTTCAAATTAGCTCTTGCTTTAGGGAAGGGGATTAATGGTAAGCCTGTTATTGCAGAATTAGCTAAAATGCCCCATTTATTGGTTGCAGGAACGACAGGATCGGGTAAATCCGTTGCTATTAATACAATGATCTTATCGATTCTTTATAGAATGACACCAAAGCAGTGCCGTTTGATCATGGTTGATCCTAAAATGCTAGAACTCTCTGTTTATGATGGTATTCCACATCTTTTAACGCCTGTTGTGACGGATCCAAAGAAAGCTGTAACAGCTTTAAAATGGGCAGTTCGTGAAATGGAAGAGCGTTACCGTAAAATGGCTAAATTAGGTGTTCGTAATATTGACGGTTTTAATACGCGAGTTGCACTTGCAGCACAAAAAGGCGAAACGATTATGTGCACTGTACAATCGGGTTTTGATAAGGAAAGTGGGGAAATGCTTTATCATGAAGAAGCGATGGATTTGGCGCAACTCCCTTATATTGTTATTATCGTTGATGAAATGGCCGATCTCATGATGGTCGCTGGGAAAGAAATTGAGAGCGCTATTCAGCGTTTAGCACAAATGGCACGTGCTGCAGGTATTCATCTTATTATGGCAACGCAGCGTCCTTCCGTGGATGTTATCACAGGCACAATTAAGGCGAATTTTCCAACCCGCATTTCTTTTCAGGTAACGTCAAAAATTGATAGTCGCACAATCTTGGGAGAACAGGGTGCGGAAACGCTTTTAGGTCAAGGAGATATGCTTCATATGGCGGGCGGTGGGCGCATAGTACGTGTTCATGGGCCTTTTGTTTCTGACGAAGAGGTTGAGTTTGTGGTTGCGCATCTTAAAATGCAAGGAAAGCCTGATTATTTAGCAACAGTAACGGATAGTGAAGAAGACAGCCAAGGAATGGAGTCCGCTGATTCAGTTGCTAAAACTGCGGTGGCGGAAAGTTCTAGTGAGAATGGTGAAGAACTTTATGCGCAAGCTGTTAAGATAGTCATGCGTGATAAAAAATGTTCGACGTCTTATATCCAGCGCCGGCTTTCAATTGGCTATAATAAGGCAGCTTCTCTTGTTGAACGGATGGAAGAAAAAGGTATTGTTGGAGCTGCCAACCATGTTGGTAAACGTGAAATTTTGCTTAATGAATATAATAATCAAAGCGATATGGTAGATACGTGATGATATTATTTTAAAAGGTTAATGTTTGATTTTATGAAAGTGGGTGCTATCCTGTATTTGTTTTTTACTGTGAAAAATTAAAATTTTGAACAGAAAATGGCAAAGCAGAAGCAATGTCTTATGTTAAAGATACAAGCGAATAGCACAGAGTATGATACAAAGAAGAGGTGAAGACATCTTTGGCATTTTTAGATTATCTGGAATGTAAGAAAATTAAATAAACTTTCAGGAAAAGATTCTTGCTCTGTTGTATGATTATAAAATATTCTTTTATTAGAGAGTTCTGCAACGTATTTTTTGTTTCTTCTGTAGCAGTTAGTGTTAAAGAGTGCTCAACGTACAAATTATGTTGCGTTTGGCAGTTTAAAGCGTTAGGCTGAGTTTCTTGTAGTTTTATTGGTATATTGGTGTAAGCAAGGCATTTTTGGTTGCAGCTTTGCTGAAGAAAAATATTTCTCTTATCGCTGGCTTGCATGATTCAATAATGTCCGTTGCAGTAATTGATGAGCATGCAATTATGTTGGAGGTTTCTCGTTTTTGTTGTTGTGGTAAAACAGCCAAAATTCTTCTGTAAACACTTTATAATGAGATGCTAGCCAAAACCATTTTCTTCATAGTAAGTGTAAGCACGCAAGTTTGCCAGTTTTTAATGCCAAATGTAAGCTTAAGGAATTTCGTGGCTTTGGTGTTTTGAAGATGCAAGAAAAAATACAAAGAAAAAGAGATGAAAAGCAGGATATAAAAGTATCAAGTCTTTCGGAGACAGAGCGCACAGCTTTTCGTGAAATTGCAGAACGATTGCGTGGCGAATTGCATTCATCTATCGGATCTGAGCATTTAATTGAGGAAACGGGAATTCAGTTACCATGTGTGCAGACATTGCATGTAAATGTTATAAAACAAATTCTCATAAAAGAACCAGCAGTGGTTTTATCATTATTGGAGACAGCGAGTGATGGTGTTTTATGGTTGGATGGGCAGAGCTTCATTCAATCGGTCAGCAGTGCTGTTTTGGCATTGACTGGTTATGAAATAAATGAATTACTGACACAGCCATTATCGTCATTATTTGCTTTGCAAAGTCAACCTTTGGTTAAAAAATATTTTAATTTGATCCGTGCAAAGGGGAAAAGCCAAGTTTTTAATTATGGTAAGACAGTTGACTTAGTGACGAAAAGTCATAAAAATATAACGGTTTCTATGACGATTATACCTTTGGCACGACAAGACAATTATGCTGTTATGCTGCATGATATGACAGAAGCGCTTCTCCCCTTAGATCGAAAGACTGAAGAAAATAAAGTGATTGGAGTTGTTCATGAAATGCGAACACCTTTGAATGCTCTCATTGGGTTTGCAGAAATTATGAAGGATGGACGCTTTGGTTCGATAGACAATGAGCGTTATCATGGATATTTACGCGATATTATCTCATCGGGAAAGCATATATTATCGCTGGTGAATCAATTACTAGATTCTTCAAAAGCAAGGCATTCTGGCTCAGATAATCAGGTTAATACGTCTTTTATCGCTGAAGCATTTGATGTGATATCTTGTTTGCATTCTAGTGTGGCGTTTCTTGAAACACAGGCGAACCATAATGGTATTATCATGCGCATTATTGCACCAGAGTACGTACCGTTTATTTGTGTATCGCAACAGATATTTCGACAAATTATATGGAATCTTCTTTCCAATGCCATCCGTTTTACACCATCAGGTGGGCAGATTATTATTCATGTTTCTTATAGAAAAAAAGAGTACGTAAAGATTGCAGTGAGTGATAATGGTATAGGGATGAGCAATGAAGAGATTGTACAAGCCATGAAACTTTATGGTCAGGTGAAGCGCAAAGATAGCAGATCGGGTGACAGTGTTTTTATCGGAACAGGTTTAGGGTTACCAATGTGTAAGACAATGGTAGAAGAGTGTGGTGGTCAATTTTTATTATTTTCAAAACCTAATCACGGAACGACAGTGGAAATGTTTTTCCCTGTATTCCATGAGTAAGTTTATTCATAAATTCATTTTTTCTGAGCTAACAGATCTCTGATTTCTGACAAGAGTTGTTCCTCCAGAGACATTTTTTTAGGGCTTTCTTCTTTTTCTTGTTTTCGACGTATTTTATTCATGCCTTTAACAAATAGGAAAAGGATCCAAGCAATAATAAGAAAATTGATAAGCAAAGTTATGAAGTTGCCGTAACTAATGGTTGCTCCCGCTTCTTTGGCTGCACTTAGTGTCGCTTGTTTTTCACCAGCAAGCTGGATAAACATGTTAGAAAAGTCAATCCCACCTGTAATAAAGCCAATGATCGGCATAAAGATATCATTGACAATTGAATTGACTAAACTCCCAAAAGCACCTCCTATAATCACACCGATCGCAAGATCAACCATATTGCCTTTTATAGCAAATTCTTTGAATTCTTTAAGCATTGTTACGCCCCTGTTTATTTATGCGATATACAGTAATTCTAATTATCGCTTTTAATACAAAAGGAAAGGGCAGTTTTTATTTTCTTGCAGTTCTATATACTACAGATATTAAAACTTTTTTCCAAGAAAACATCTTATAGTATATTGAAGAGCTCAGCTATGAGCTTTGCTCAATGTCCATAAACATAAATGGCAATTATATTATGAATTTTTTTGTGATAGGAGAATAACGTTTTTATTTGGATAAATTTTCCATCTTGTGTGTTAAATGGTTTGTGTAAAATGCAGAAGGTCGTTTTTATGTCTGTGGAGAAGGATTGATGAGTTTTTTTCGTTGTATTGGTCATTCTGCTTTATTTATGTTGGATCCAGAGCACGCACACCGTTTAGCGATTGTTGGGCTGAAAAGTGGATTAAGCAGTTGTCAGAAGGTCGTTGATAAGCGTTTGGGCGTGACTGTTGCGGGTCTTGATTTTGAAAATTTTGTCGGTCTTGCTGCGGGTTTTGATAAGAATGCAGAGGTTGTAAATGCTGTTTTTCGTTTAGGATTTGGTTTTACTGAAATTGGCACAGTAACTCCAAAACCTCAGGTTGGAAATCCTAAGCCACGTCTTTTTCGCTTAAGAGAAGATGAAGCTATTATTAATAGAATGGGTTTTAATAATGATGGGCATCAAACTGTTTATAACAGACTTCGTATATGTAAAAGACTTGGTATTGTAGGGGTCAATATTGGAGCCAATAAAGATACGATTGATAAAATTGATGATTATACTATTGGTCTTGCTCGTTTTTATGATGTTGCTGATTATTTTACGGTTAATATTTCTTCACCTAATACGCCAGGTTTACGAGATTTACAGGCTCGTGATAGTTTGCACCTTTTGATTAAGGCGATTTCGCAAGCTCGCAGTGAACAAAAGAAAAAACATGGGTTTTCCGTTCCAGTTTTTTTAAAAATTGCACCTGATTTATCAGAAAAGGAGTTGGACGATGTGGCTGAAGAAATGCAACTTTCTGATTTTGATGGTTTAATTGTTTCCAATACCACTCTTTCACGCCAAGGTCTTATGAATAATACATTGAGTAGTGAGGAGGGAGGGCTTTCTGGGCGTCCATTATTTGAGCGTTCTACTATTGTGCTTGCAAAGATGCGTCAAAAATTAGGTAAAGAGATTGCAATCATTGGCGTTGGTGGCATAAATGATGCGCGAACAGCTTTGGAAAAAGTTAAAGCTGGTGCAGATTTAATCCAGATATATAGTGGGATGGTTTATGAAGGTCCAGACCTTGCTGTAACCATTTTGAAAGAAATTTTGCAATTTATGCAGCAAGATGGTGTTGATACCATAAAAATCTATCGCGATCACCGTGTTGAACATTGGGCAAAATGTGAGCTTCCTTTGTAATGAAGTTGTTTTTTTTGATAAAATTTGATAAAAAATGTGGGATTTTTTTTAAGAGGCTTGCAAACTCTTCTGATCTTCCTTATGTCACAAAAGCAGAGGATAAATGTTTACTAAATTGTGACCAGTTATAGAGTCATTTTTATGCGGTTGTAGCTCAGTTGGTTAGAGCGCTGGTTTGTGGCACCAGAGGTCGTAGGTTCGAATCCCACCAACCGTACCAATTTTTCACTATGTTTGATATAGTAAGCAGCTTATAATGATCGCAAGGTGTTTTTGCCTTGATGAAAGTTATGGTATTTTAAAAAATTAAATTCGATAAAGTTTTTATGTGATATTTATATAGGGAGGAGATTTCTCATAGCTACTATAATAGCGAAGCTTTGTTGTTTTTTAAGTTAGTGTGTTATGGCTGTGTAAAATGGTAAACAAATGAAAAACGAAGATTCTCAGCTTGCTTCTAATTTTCTCGAAAATTTACGTGGTGTAAACAATTGGGAACAAGTTTCGCGATGGCTTGCTTCCCGAGGCGTAGAAGATATTGAATGTATTACGCCTGATCAAGCAGGTGTGGCACGCGGTAAGATGATGCTTTCTAAAAAATTTATATCAGAGACATCATTGGCATTGCCTTCAGCAGTTTTTATGGCAACAATTTCAGGAAATTATCCTGAAGATGGTCACGGTTTTCAATATCCCAAAACAGATGGTGATTTACGTCTTGAGCCTGATCTTTCTACGTTAAGCATTGTACCATGGGAAGATGCTCCTACGGCACAGGTAATTTGTGATCTTGTGTATCAAAATGGACAAGTTGTGGATTACACGCCGCGAAATGTTTTACGGACAGTGATTAATTTTTACACTCAAATGGGGCTAAAGCCAGTTGTTGCTCCAGAAATTGAGTTTTATTTGGTACAGAAAAATCCTGATCCTGATTATCCTTTAGTACCTCCAGTTGGTCGTTCGGGGCGTTCAATTGAGGGAGGACAGGGGTATTCGATTGCTGCTGTGAACGAGTTTGATGATTTGATTGATGATATTTATCATTTTTCGGAAGCGCAGGGGTTAGAAATTGATACGCTCATTCATGAAGAAGGGGCTGGTCAGTTTGAAATCAACTTACGTCACGGCGATCCAATTGAATTAGCTGATCAAGTTTTTATGTTTAAGCGGACAATTCGTGAAGCAGCACTAAAACATAATATGTACGCAACTTTTATGGCTAAGCCTATTCAAGGGCAGCCAGGATCTGCTATGCATATTCACCAATCGGTTATTGATAAGAAAACGGGCGTAAATATTTTTACGGAGAAGGATGGTGGAGAAAGTGTTTGTTTTCGCCATTTTATTGGTGGACTACAAAGACATATGGCTGGTGTGCTTGTGATGCTTGCTCCTTATGTGAATTCATATCGACGTCTCATGCCTAATATTTCAGCGCCTGTTAATTTGCGATGGGGATATGATAATCGTACAACAGCTTTTCGCGTACCACGTTCTGCTCCACAGGGGCGACGTGTTGAAAATAGGATTCCTTCATCAGATACTAACCCTTATTTAGCATTTGCAGCTTCTTTGGCTTGTGGTTTCATTGGTTTACAGCAAAAACTTGAACCCGATGAACCAACAACAAATAATGTAAATGCTGATACAATTGAATTACCGCGTGGACTTATTGAGGCTGTTAATTTATTTGAACAAGATACAGCAATACGTGCTATTCTAGGAGATGTGTTTGTAAGTACTTATGCTGCAATCAAGCGACAAGAGTTTGAAACTTTTATGGAAGTGATTAGCCCATGGGAGCGTGAATATCTCTTGCTTAATGTTTAAAGTTTTATCACGATGATCAATCCTAACCCGATTTCTCCAGGATTTTCTTGGTATGAAGATACTTTAAAAGAACGCCCTTCTTATCCGTTTTTTGGCGGACAGATACAATGTGATGTAGTTATTATTGGAGGTGGGTTTACGGGGCTTTCTGCTGCATATCATTTAGCTAATGCTGGGGTTAGCGTTGTTTTGTGTGAAGCTTCGCGTTTTGGGGATGGTGCTTCAGGACGCAATGGTGGTCAATTGGGTACTGGACAACGACAATGGGTGGAAACACTAGAAAAAAAATATGGTTTTGAGCGAAGTAAGGCACTGTTTGATTTAGCTGAAGAAGCTAAAGGAGATATTTTATCTTGGTGTTCTCTGCCTGATTGTGATAGCGATTTTATGGCAGGACAGCTTTCTGTGACCCATAAAAAACGTGAGCTAGTATCTTATCAGCGGCATGTTGAGATGATGTGGCGTTATGGATATCAGGGGCTCACTTTTATGGATAGGGATGAAACAGCTAAACGGCTTGGCTCGTCTTTTTATTATGGTGGTATTTTTGATTCAGATACTGGTCATATAAATCCCTTAAAGCTAGTTGTTTGGTTGGCAAAAAAAGCAAAAAATGCGGGCGCACAGCTTTATGAGAAGACACAAGTAACCGCAGTAAAGCGCGATGGTGGCCGTTGTATAATAATAACAGAACGAGGTAACATAACAGCAGAGCATGTTTTATTAGCAACCAATGCGTATAAGCTTGGGCTTCAACGTTTTGTTGAAAAAAATATTGTTGCTATCCGTTCGTATATTGGAGCAACTGAACCATTACCAAAGCATAATTCGATTCTTTTGGGAGGAGAATCGGTGGATGATTCTCGTTTTATGGTTCGCTATTTTCGAAAAAGCATTGATAATCGCTTATTATTTGGTGGAGTAGAAAGTTATGATAATAAGCATCCTGCAAAATTAGATGAACGTATACGACAGCAAATTTCTGAAATTTATCCGCACCTCAAATCTATAAATCTAACTCATCGTTGGGGTGCAACGGTTGCTATCACAGTTGAGCGTATGCCTTATGTTTGCCAACTTGTACCAGGTATAACCTATTGTGGCGGTTATTCAGGACATGGAGTTATTCTTGCTCCTTTCATGGGAAAATTATACGCTGAATGGCTGGCTGGAAAGCGTGAGCGTTTTAAGTATTTTCAGGACTTAAAGATCTCCTCTTTTCCAGGGGGAAAGATTCTGCGTTATCCGCTTGTATTTTTAGCAATGCGTTGGTTTTCTTTGATGGATCATTTTTAACTGGATATCATGAAAAATGGAGAAAATTAATAGCTTGTTTAGTATCTATCTGCTTTAATGGTAAGGGAGCTTTTCTATAAATTTTTTTAAGCTTTTATAATTGAGTAGGAAGATAGACAAGTTCATGGTTAATAAAGTTATTTCAGTCTCTTCCTTTGATTATATTGTTTTTGTAATAATGGCGGTTTAGCATTGCGCAAATTTATACCTGCCCACTGTTATTATCAGTGTGTTAAATATTTACTCAACCAACGCGTTCTGTCGGAATTGCGCATTTAACTGTTATTTTTACTTATACCATATTAAACAGAGAGTGGGGAAATTTAGCTTTATTGTAAAATTTTGATGATAATTAGAGTTTTTACTTAGCGGTTGATTTGTTGCTTTTTAGTGATATTGCAATGGGCGTGGGGTAGGCAGTTTGGTGATACAACGGACACGGATTATCATTAAAAAACAACTGGTAGCGATATAAAGACAGCAATTAAATTTAATGATATATTGGCAAAAATATTTGATGAAAATCAAATTTTTCATCGTATTAACTGTTATTGTAGCAAAAAAACTGCTCAAAACTTATAGTATTACGGTTTGTTAATGCGCTTTATAAGCTGCTATGTAATTTCTAACTATATTAATCATATTCAGCTAATAGTCGGCTAAGTTTTTAGGATTGGAGGGGCATGCAGAATATAATGGTATACAGGTGCGCTATATACAGAAATTATATGCTGCAATTGCTTTGTTTGGTTACCATACGGAGATACCGTTTATTATTAATGCGAACATTGTATGTGACAAAAAACTTAAAGTTTTGCGTTTTTTATGTTTCTCGATGTTCATAATGTAGAGCAATATACTATTATACATGGGCAGTATCTTGTTGGTATATGAGATGGTACTTTTGTGAGACTTTATCTAAATGATCTAGGCAAAAAGATTCGTAGAAATAAAATATTTGTGGTGCCTAATATTAATAAAGTTAAGATTGATAGTTGGCATTGGGCAGGTATACATTTTTATTTACAAATGTGTAAACGCATATACATGTAAATGTCCAAAATTGTTATCGTTTTCAGATTTTTTCTCCATAATATTTCTCATGCAGATTTGGATAAAGCTTTTTCTAATCAGTTAGTTGTTTATCTTCAGCTTGGTGGGAGTAGGAAATAAGTTGGCAGTTATAAGAACTTAGGTTTTAGTGGTATACAATCTCATCATATTTTATTGGGCACACGTTTTGTTGACATTTATAAACGCTTGTTGATGAATATTATTCGCAGATATCAAATATTATTGGTATATCGTGATGAAATTGAAGCAGCTTGGTGTTAGATTGGTCCGATCCTTAAGGGATGGAAAACAATAAAACATTCTGTTCATGAATATAGTGCTGATTCATGGGGAGAGTATATTTGTCTCGACCGTTTTGATGAAACATGATGTGTGTAAATGGAATAATTTAGTTTAGAGCGATGATAATGCATAGAATGAATATCGACCGTTTAAATTTTGAAACACCTACTGCTTTAGCTGTGAGATTGGCTGATCGCGTTGCAGCAGAGCTTAGTGTATCTATTCTTGAACGTAAGCGAGCAATTTTAGCAGTTTCTGGTGGAAAAACATCAGAACTGTTTTTTCATTATTTGTCAAAAGCTGATATTGATTGGAAAAATATTATTATAACTTTAGTCGATGAACGTTTTGTCCCTACAGATCATGAGCGTTCAAATGAACATATTGTACGGCGCTATTTGTTACAAAATTTTGCAGCTAAAGCGCGTTTTGTAGGACTTTATCATAAGGCAATTACTGCTGAACTTGCCGCTTTTTCAGCAGCCAATCGTATAAATACTTTACCTAAACCATTTGATGTTATTGTTTTGGGGATGGGGGCTGATGGACATACTGCTTCCTTTTTTCCTGATGCTGACCGTTTAGATCAAGCGCTTGATCTTCAGACGCAGGCACTTGTTTTACCTATTCATGCAAAGAGTGCTCTTGAGCCAAGGCTTACGTTAACTTTGCCAGTTATAATGCAATCTCGCTGTATTATCCTCCATTTTGAAGGTTTCCAGAAACGTGATTGTTTTGAAGCAGTTTGTCAAGAAGGGTCTGAAATGGAAATGACTGTTCGAGCGGTTTTGCGCCATGCTCATCATCTTGTGCAGGTTTATTGGTCACCTTCAGAAAATGAAATAAATGAAATGGAACATAATATAGGTGCAGTGAGCACCTAACCTCTCTTTAATGATAGGGATGCACGCACCTACAGGTAAAAAATAAACATAGCATTTTCGAAGACAACTTTTATGGTCATGCAAAAAATTTATGCGTGTCCTGTAGGAACACGAAAAATTTACCTAGATCGTATTAAAAATTGTAAAAAATTATCCAAGATGAAGTTTTGGAGGCAATTGGATTCATGGTTTTCCAGCCTATAATTCAACAGACAAAAAGTGCTTAAAGTAATAAGGTCGTTTATTTTGAAGACTATGTGGGTGAATTCGCTATTTAAAAAGAGATGGTAAAATTTAATGCACGAACGACTGCATTTCATAATTCTTCCGATAATGAATATGGTATAAGACGCGAACTTTTTCGTTAATCAGTGAATTGTATAGACAAAAAGACACCTTTTATCATAGCATGAGTAAAGCGTAAAAAATAAAAAGCGATAGCGTATGCAATGGAAATGCCTACAATAGGTTAAAATTTTGGTATAGGCAGATTATGCGCTCGAGTAGCAGCTTTGAGCGTATTAACCATGAGCATGGCAATGGTCATAGGTCCAACCCCTCCTGGAACAGGGGTAATTGCGGCGGTTTTGTCTTTTATTCCTTCAAAATCGACATCACCGACAAGGCGTGTTTTTCCTATACCTTTTTCTGGTGCTGCAATGCGATTAATGCCAACATCAATAACGATGGCACCACTTTTAATCCAGTTTTTTTTGATCATTTGTGGACGACCTACAGCTGCTATTAAAATATCGGCACTACGACACACGTCATCGAGGTCGCGTGTACGACTATGGGCGACTGTCACCGTAGCGTTAGCTGCTGTTAAGAGGGCTGCCATGGGCTTTCCGACAATGTTGGAACGTCCAACGACGACGGCATCAAGACCAGATAAGTCTCGTCCGCATTGTTGTTCAATCATCATCATGGCACCAGCTGGTGTACAGGGAATGATAGCATCTTCAAGTGCATTTGCTGCAAGTTTTCCTATATTAATATAATGAAAACCATCAACATCTTTTTGAAAAGCGATGGCTTGTGTTATGTGATTTGTATTAATATGAGCAGGCAGGGGAAGTTGCACCAAAATACCATGAATTTTAGGGTCAGAGTTTAATGTTGCAATAAGTTGAAGGAGCTCTTCTTCTCGTGTATTTTCAGGGACTGTATGTTTGATTGAAAAAAAACCACATTCTTCAGCTTTCTTGCTCTTTGATGCAACATATACTTGACTTGCAGGATCCTCTCCAACAATGATAACAGCGATACCAGGTTGTATCTTATAGTTATTATGGAGTTTTGTTGTTTCAGCCTTAACTTTCACAATGATCTCTTCAGCGAGCTTTTTTCCGTCGATAATATTGTTCATGAGAGGGATCCTTTCGGTAGGGCTGTTTGCCTTTTTGTAAAGCATTTGCTGATAATACAATGAAGGCTTGTAATAACATTAATATTTTGCAGTAACATTAATATTTAAGAGCGATACGATAATATTACGTGTTTTTTCTTTTTCAGAAGATTTTAAAATAATTACTTTATTAAGAAGCAGCAATATTGCTGTTCCAATAAACTTTGGATAAGAACAAGAATAATTAAGTTATTAAATGAGATATATGATTTCTAGAATTATAAAAAGCTTTTTAATGATAATTTAGAATTGCTTTTAAACTATTATGGGAGCAAAAGTATAGAGGAAGATCGTGCGCATCAGAGTAATAAAGTTTTTAAGCGGGATTTTTGTTACGACTGTTTTTTTGTTTGGGGTTGGTATTCTTATTTTACCATATCTTGTATCAACAGATGCGATTCGTATTCGTTTAGCGCAGGATTTGAGCGCGTGGACAGGTTATGATGTACAATTACGTGATCCGCCACGATTGAATCTCTTTCCTTATCCTAAAGCATTTCTTTCTGGTGTTACTTTAACATCAAAAATGAATAGTTCTGTACCTTTTTTGGAAGCTGAATCGATAGAAGTTGAGCTTTCTTTGATGGATCTTTTTTGGGGACATGTTTCTTTTTCAGAGACGCGTATTGTACGTCCACAATTTGTTATGGAAAAATCTGTTAAAACAATAGCAGATTTTTTCGATAGATTTTTGTGGTCACAAGGTGCGTTAGGATTAGCAATACGTAATGCGCGTGAAATAATTAAGAATAATCCTGATCAGCCAGATATAGAGCATCTTTTGAATCAACCTTTTGGACGGATTATTATTGAAAATGGTGTGCTCGTCTATCATGATAGTGCTTCTAGGGTAGCAGAAAAAATAACAGGCTTAAATGCGACTTTAGATTGGCCAGAGTTGACGCAAGGGATACGGTTTCGTGCAGATGCCCGTTGGCGTGGAGAGTTGACAAAATTATTGATTGATGCAGATCAAGCGTTGCTGCTTTTAGCGGGAGGGAAAAGTCAGATTAAGGCAAGTATCAATTCTGTGCGGGGTGGTATAACTTTTACAGGGCAGGCACAATTATCTGAATATTATATTTTAGATGGAAAGGTATCAATGCGCTCTCCAAGCTGGAATCAGACATTGGCTTGGATTGGAGGCGATCAGTTTTTAGGTCATAAATTAAAAGCGCCTATTGTATGGGAATCGCGTTTTTTAGCTCAGCCGATGCATATCCAAATGAATAATGTTACGTTTATGATAGGTACGGCAAATGCGCGTGGAGCTTTAGAATTTGATTTTCAAGATGATGTACCAATTGTAATTGGGTCTTTAGCATTTGATAACCTAGACTTTAATCTTTTAAAGTCGGTTTTTTCTTCCGTTGAAGAAAAGAAGACATTTCTTGATATGACAATTTTTGATCGTGTTGGAGTAGATATACGACTTTCTGCACCACAGGCAAAAGTAGAAAATATCGTACTCACTAATTTAGCTGCTGTGGTACAAATAAAAAATGGACATGGTATTTTTGACCTTGGACACGCAAATGTTTTTGGTGGATCTATTCAAAGTAACATTCAAATTACATCAGCAGCTGATCAGAAAGTACGTATAAAAGGACGTGCTTCGGGCGTTTCTATTGATATGCAGGCTGCTTTAAAGGCTTTGGGAATTATCCCATTTGCTCAAACCAAAGCTAGCTTTATCGTGACAATGCAAACGCTTGCATGTTGTTGGTCGGAAATTTTTGCAAAGATTCAAGGTGAACTAGCACTAAATATGTCTTCTGGTCAGCTATTAGGGTATGATTTAAATGATTTGCAGACAAGGCTTTTAAAAAATGAGCAATTTCTTTTAGTGAGTAACGATATTCTATCAACAGCTTTTGATCACTGGGATATCCAAACAAAATTTTCAGATGGCACGATTACAGTAGCAGAATCATTAATGCGTACGGCAAATTGGAGTTTATTCATTCAAGGACAAATTGCAGCAGCTATTGCCCAGAATCAGAAAAGTGAATTTACATTGCAGGCAAAGTTACGAAAAAATAATAGTTCAGAAACTTTATGTAGAGATGTTCAATGTCTTGCTGATAGCCTTGTACGGCCTTTTATTTTTTCTCTTAGCTCTACGGGGCAAGATCGTGGCAATTTTTGGATAAAAAAAGATATCTATACAGATTGATCTTTGTTTTTCATTGTTGACAAAAATTTAGTAAATTGCTGAAAGATATTGTGTCGAGACAATCAGGATATGCTCCTATATATCTATTGAATCTGAGAGGAGATGCCATATCCATCTTTGGCGATTGTGCGCTTTTCATCCGCTCCGACTGACCCAATTCCCACAGTAATTAAAATAAAAGATAGGATGGTAATGATAGTAATAACTGTAGCTTTTTTAGCAGACATATTTTCCTCAAATCATGCGGTAAATCATTAATTTTAATAGTGAATAATACGTTATTATGAACTTACATGAGACTAGAATCATTTAATATTCTATTTGTTCCACTGATATTTCATAAAGCTAAAGAAATTCTATAACTTTTAATATAAATAGTTGTATAGATGTGTTTCTTTCTTTTTGTTATATATTTTTTTCATTTTTTTGTGATTATGATTAATTTTGGCACGATTGTTATGCGTACAAATTATAAACTTAAAAGATTATTCATTCAACAACCACTTTCTTTGAATAAAAAAATACAGATAGAAGGATCGCAAGCTTCCTATCTTATACATGTGTTACGCATGCAGGAGGGAGCTGAAATTTTAATTTTTAATGGACAGGATGGTGAGTGGCTTGCTACACTCACCACTATTAAGAAAAGATTTGTTATAGTTCAGCTTATCCATCAAGAAAGGTTGCAGACAGCGCATTCAGATCTTATTTACTGTTTCGCTCTACTCAAAAATGCACGTTTGGATTACATGGTGCAAAAAGCTGTAGAAATGGGGGTATCGGTTTTGCAGCCTGTTATAACGCATCATACGCAGGTTACTCGTGTTAATATGGCGCGTATGGAAGCTAATGTTATTGAAGCTTCTGAACAATGTGGTATTTTATCTTTACCTGTATGTGTGCCAGCTGTATCTTTAACACAGCTTTTGACGCATTGGGATGAAGCACGACCTTTATTTTTTTGTGATGAGGCATATAAAGCGCATAATCCACTATCTCTTTTGAAAAAACACAAAATTTCTGCATTAGGTGTCCTTATTGGTCCAGAAGGTGGATTTAGTGAAGAAGAACGCAGCTTGTTAAAAAAACATTCTTTTGTAGTTCCGATATCATTAGGTTCGCGTATTTTACGTGCTGACACTGCAGCTGTTGCTGCTTTGGCTCTTCTTAATGCTACCGTGGGGGATTGGTCAATTGATTAAGAAGTGTGTAAAATCATTCTAAACGATTCATTTAAAATGTTGGAATTAGTGATAGGATAAAATAAGTTATGGCGCTTGATATAATTGATGAAAGTGAAATTGATAACTTAGATTCCCTCGTCAGCTATTTCCAAGGGGGATGTAAAGCAAAAAATGATTGGCGTATTGGTACAGAACATGAAAAATTGCCGTTTTATATAGATAGCTTTCGTCCTGTTCCCTATGAAGGCACAAGAGGGATCCGTGCACTTTTAGAGGGAATGAAAGAAGCTTTGGGATGGAAGCCCATTTTAGATGAAGGAAACATTATTGGACTCGTAGGGTCGGTTGGTCAAGGTGCTATTTCTTTGGAGCCTGGAGGACAGTTTGAGTTATCTGGTGCACCGCTGAAAACAGTTGGTCATACTTATTGCGAGGTGGTGGAGCATTTAGCTCTTCTTAAGAAAATTTCAGAGCCTTTGGGTATTGGTTTTCTTGGTATTGGTGCTAGCCCAAAGTGGACGTTAGCTGAAACGCCACGAATGCCTAAGTCACGTTATCAGATTATGGAAAATTATATGCCGAAAGTTGGTCACAGTGGTCTTGATATGATGTATCGAACCGCAACTGTTCAAGTTAATCTTGATTTTTCTTCTGAAGCGGATATGCGGCGCAAAATGCAAGTATCAATGAAGTTGCAGTCTATTGTAACAGCATTATTTTCCAGTTCACCTTTTACTGAGGGGCGTCCCAATGGCTTGTTGTCTTGGCGTTCTGAAATTTGGTGCGATACTGATAATCAGAGGTGTGGGATTCTTCCCTTTATATTTTCTGAACGTTTTGGTTTTTCAGATTATGTGGAGTGGGCACTTGATGTACCAATGTATTTCGTTGTGCGCGATGGTCATTATCATGATTGTACACACATAACTTTTCGGCAGTTTATGGCTGGGGCGTTAAAAGGAGAGATTGCAAATCCAAGACCCAGTATGGGAGATTGGGTAAATCACTTATCAACTTTATTTCCTGAAGTTCGTTTAAAACGATTTTTAGAAATGAGAGGTGCAGATTGCGGTTCTTGGAAGCGTATCTGTGCGTTATCAGCTTTTTGGGTGGGGATTCTTTATGATAGTGAAGCGCTAAATGAAGCAGAAGCTTTGACAAAAGATTGGTGTTTTGAAGAAGTTTTAGAAATGCGTAAAAGTGTTCCTAAAGAAGGGTTGAGAACTCCTTTTCGGCAGACTGTAATTTTAGAATTAGCACGTCAAGCTATTAAGATTTCACGCAAAGGCTTAAAAAATCGTAAACAATATGATGTAGATGGTGTTGATGAGACAATTTTTCTGAGCCCCTTGGAAGAGGTGATTGCAATGGGTCAGACAGATGCTGATAAATTTTTATCTCATTATCATTCTATTTGGAACAAGTCTGTAGAGCCAGTATTTTTAGAACACGCCTATTAGACCTTTTGAAGTAGAAAGGATTTTTTGCAATTATTCAAAAGAAAAATTGATGGTTTATGATACTGTTATTTCATAATAGCAGTTTTTTTAAGCTAAACGATTGTAAGAATGAAGTGCATAGTTTATTTATGTATCATACAAATTAGTTTTTAAATTTGTACTGACAAAATTAAGAAATTTAATCATACAAAAGAAATTATCGCGTAATTTTCTGAAGCTATTGATTAAGAGCAATAAAAAAAGAGCGCGGGTAAGTGGTAATGAAACTTTAAATGCTGTTAATTTGATTTATACAGTATGTTAAGATGCAAATGTGCCATTATTTTCGAAAGTTTGTTATTTCTTTTCGAAATGAGCGCATAATTTTTTGTTTTTATTGAAAAAGCAAATTCGTTAAGAGCATGGGTTATTTTACCCGATTGTAAATCTTATTCTCTAATCTTTGTTTGTGTCTTTTTACCCTGTAAAACAGATAAAAATCACTAGATTCTGCATAACAAAAAATGAATGGTTTTCCCTTTTATGAACTACAAGTGATCAATATTTATTATAGACTTCACAATTCGATCATAAGGTTCCATAATATTATTGGATAATTAGCTAATGATAGATGAAATGGGCAGATTAAGTTGTATGAGCGCATGTTAACATTGAGATCATTAATATTAATAGATGCTAAAAATCAACGCATTTTATAGGTTTAATTTTATAAATGAGAGGGGAGGGATGTGCTCGATGTCATACTTTTTACTTGGCTACATATTATAATGGTAATTTGTGTTTTGCGAACTAATATATTCAGGAAATTTAAATGATACTGGATGTTTGATCCCAGACAAGGAAAGCTATCACAGGATTTATGCACAAAGAAGAATTTTATTGAGAAATCGCAACAAAGCACTTTATAATAATTATTTAGCATAGCAGTATATATTACGAGCAATTTCCAACAATCCTCTTTACTTGCCTAGTTTAAAAGGATGAAAAGTTATCTGAAGTTTTCACTATAAACAAAGAGCCAGCTATCATGTCTGAATAAATTATGATATATAAAATTGGCAGCTCATTACAATAGAAAGAGGTTTTATAAATTTTAATTAAATTTTTAGCTTCTGTTTTGTAGTGTTTTATCGATATAAAAGCCAGTATCTTCACTCCCCTTCTTGTAGAAAGAGAGTATTTTATCGCTCACCCAAAAATGCTCTGATTATAATGCTGCTACACTTGAACTTGCAGCATACATAGTGGCTGACTTTTCCTATGTATACGCCTTTAAAATCCTCAACGCATTGTAAATATCTCTAAATAAACCATTAACACTTCATTTCAATCAGCTACTAGGCTATTTTGATTACAGATTATTTTAATCTCTATCATGGTAGTTTAAGGTAACTAAGTGCTTCAATTCATTCAAAGAATACGCACTTAAAATTCACTTTTTTGTCTTCAAAGTGAATACCAACAACTATACAAAAAACTCTGAAATCTCTATAAACACAGATTTTTTTCTGCTCTATTAGCGTTGCAACTTCACAATACACCAATAAAGACGTACTACCTTATAGAAGCAGCCCACCCGTTGCTAACAAGACCTTCTCTCTGTGCACGTTTACGGGCAAGTTTACGGGTACGACGAACAGCTTCAGCCTTTTCACGTGCACGCCTTTCTGATGGCTTTTCATAATACCCACGCATCTTCATTTCACGGAAGATACCTTCACGTTGCATTTTTTTCTTTAGCGCACGTAGTGCTTGGTCAACATTATTATCACGAACGAGTACTTGCACGATCTATCCTGTTTTGTGTTAATGCCATAAATAATAGATAAAAAATTCATCCTTTAAAAAAAGGATGTATACCATAAATAAATGTATCACACAAATAAGGTGCTTGTCTATATTGCTTTTTAAAAACACATTATTTTTGCTATAAAGAGCTTTTCATGACAGATATAAACTTATGAAAGCCCCTGAATTTCATTATTTTTATCAAGATAAATTTTTTCAGCGCTGGGGTAATGCGGTAAGCCTGGCATGGTCATGATATTTCCACAAATAACGACAATAAAACCCGCGCCTGCTAACAGGCGAACTTCTCGTACAGGAATTTCAAAGTCAACAGGAGCACCGTACTGTGTTGGATCCGCAGAAAAGGAATAGGGTGTTTTTGCCATACAAATAGGATATGCTCCGTAACCTTCCTTTTCCCAACACTCAAGCTGTTTGAGAATATGATCTGAGATTATGGCTCCACGTCCACCATATAAATTTGTTATAATACAATTAATTTTCTGAACGAGTGGAAGGTCATCTTGATACAGAACTTTAAAGTGAGCATCTTTTTTTTCAATTAAGGTCACGAGCTCTTGTGCGAGATCTATAGCACCTTTCCCCCCCTGTTTCCAATGTTTGCAGAGAATAGCTTTGTGTCCAGTTGTGGCAACTATTTTTTGTAACATGTGTATCTCAGCATCACTATCAGTATCAAAGTGATTGATAGCAACAACACAGGGGATACCATAATGTTTCATGTTTTCGATATGTCGCACAAGATTGGCTGCTCCTTTTTGTAAAGCAGGGATATTTTCTACTGCAAGATTACTTTTTTCTACACCACCATTCATTTTTAATGCGCGTGTTGTTGCGACAATCACTGTAGCATTTGGTATAATATTTGCTTGTCGACATTTAATATTGAAAAACTTTTCCGCTCCAAGGTCGGCTCCAAATCCTGCTTCTGTAATAACATAATCGGCAAGTTTTAAGGCAGTTTTTGTTGCGATAACTGAATTACAACCATGAGCAATGTTGGCAAAAGGTCCCCCGTGAACAAGAACAGGGTTATTTTCAATTGTTTGTACAAGGTTGGGTTGTATAGCATCTTTAAGAAGAGCGGTCATTGCACCTTCTGCGTTAAGATCAGCAACTGTTACAGGCGTTTTATCATAGCGATAGGCAACAATGATTTTTTTAAGCCTTTGTGTGAGATCTTCCAGATTTTCAGCGAGACAAAAAATAGCCATAATTTCTGATGCAACGGTAATATCAAAACCTGTTTGACGTGGAAAGCCATTAGTTATTCCACCTAATGAAATAACAATATCACGTAATGCGCGATCATTCATGTCAAGGACACGCTTCCAAACAATGCGGCGTGAATCAATGTTCAGGGGATTTCCCCAATAGATGTGATTATCTATCATTGCAGCAAGAAGATTATGAGCGGCTGTAATAGCATGAAGATCGCCAGTAAAATGTAAATTAAGGTCATCCATTGGTACAACTTGGGCATAACCACCTCCTGCAGCACCTCCTTTTACGCCAAAGCAAGGACCTAAAGATGGTTCTCTCAAGACTGCTATTGTTTTTTTCCCAATAAAGTTGAGCGCATCACTCAATCCAATCGTTGTCGTTGTTTTTCCTTCTCCAGCAGGTGTAGGGTTGATAGCGGTGACAAGGATAAGTTTACCATCTGAGTTTTTGTTGAGTGATTTTATATATGCAGAGGAAATTTTTGCTTTATCATGTCCATAAGGAATAAGATTTTCATGCGCGATACCAATTTTTTGCGCAAGTTTAGTGATGTGCTGCTTTTGAGCAGCGCGAGCAATTTCAATATCTGTCTTAGGCATAGGTTTAAGCTTGCTTTTCGTTGGTGTTTAAATTGTGTGCTATAAGTTAAGCAATATAATTATAGCATATAAACATATAACAAAACACCGTAAAGGTCGATTGCATGCGGCGCAAGAGGAAATGCTGAAATAGAATAAATTATTATGGATTTTTATTGAGGTGTATAAGAGAACAAGAATAATTTAGTTTTGAAAAAAGCAGTAAATGATTATGCGCAAGAATAACTTAATATTGCACCAAGTTGAGTGAATTATGAAAAACTCACTTCACAGCAATTAAAAAGCTGCTCGTCATTGAATATAGTTTGTTATTCAATATCAACAAAAACTCTGTACTTTGTACATGCTTAATTTATTATTCACAATTTGCATTTTTAGGTAATTAATACCGATACACTATTATGGAATTGATGCGATAGTATTGTGTTTCAAACTTGAGGATGATTCTATCCGTAACACATCAATGGAAAATATCATGGATAGATTTTTTATTATTCTTAAGTTGTAGGAACTTTTGTGTTTGATAATATTATAATAATTGATTCATAATTCCAAATATGAAGTCTGCATAGATAATTTAAAAGATTTTTCGATTCTGTCACGCAAAAAGTTTTGCCAGATGGGAAAGGCAGCGAAATCCAATAAATTAAAAGCTGATCTGATAATTTTATAAGCTCAGCTTTTGGTTGTTCACACTGTTACGCTTGCTAAATTAAATGAAAACAATTTCAAAAAGTTTATTTATAAGGCAATCATTTGGTAATATGCGTGCGAAGGATTTGTGTATTTAATACCAAATTTTAAGCGAGAAGTGCTTGTTTCGTTTGATAAGTTTTTTGTTATTGTATTACATACATATTATATGTATATTAAATATTAATTATGTTTAATTCATTGTAGTACAATGCAGTTTGTGAGGGGTAATTGTTATGGCTGCTAGTCGTATAGTTCAGGCACGAGTTTCGGAAGATATTCAGCGTGTGGCAAGTCAGGTTATTCAAGCGTCTGGTTTGTCGGTTAGTGATGTGGTGAGAGTCTTGATGACCCGTATTGCACAAGATAAAGCTATTCCATCAATATTGTTCCAACCTAGTGTGGAAACAAAAGCGGCTTTTTCTGACTGTGATGAAGAGAATTAAAGATTTACTTCTGTGGAAAAGTTATTCGATAATTTGTGTGCGAATGATTGGGTGTGCTGCTGTTTTGAATTATAATTTTGGGTAATTTCAAATGTGAAATGAGTTCAGAATAAGGTTATTTGAGAAAAGTTATTATTATGCAATCTAAGTATAAATTTACAGGTCAAACGTTGCTTTGGTATGATACTGTGCTTCACAAAATTCAGGCAGTTAGAGATTTTGGAGACGTAAAATCTGGAACATTAGGTGGCTGGATAGAGTCAGAAAAGAATTTGAGTCATTTTGGAAATGCTTGGGTTGCCGATGATGCTAAGGTTTTTGGTAGTGCTCAGGTTTCTGATAATGCTATGATTAACGGCAAAGCTGGGGTTTTTGATGGTGCTAAGGTTTTTGGCAATGCCGTGCTTACTGATAATGCTTTGGTTTTTGGAGATGTCCAAGTTTCCGATAATGCTAAGATTTTTGGCAATGCCAAAGTTTCTGATCGTGCTCAGGTTTCTGGCAATGCTCAAGTTTTTGATAATGCTACGGTTGATGGTAATGCTAAAATTTCTGATAATGCTGAGATTTTCGGCAATGCTCTCGTTTATGATAATGCTCAGATTTATGGTGATGCTGTAGTTTATGGCAAAGTTCACGTTACTGAAAATGCTCAGATTTTCGGAAATGCTAAAATTTCTGATGATGTTCAAATTTTTGGTAATTCCAAAATTTTTGGTGATGCCAGTGTGTCTGATAATGCTGTAATTGATGGTAGTGCCAATGTTTCTGGCAAGGCTATAGTTTCTGGTAAGGCGCTGATCTCTGGCGATGCTCAAGTTTCTGGTTATGCCAATGTTTCTGGCAATGCTGTCATTTCTGGCAAGGCTATAGTTTCTGGTCAAACTCAGGTTGCTGGTAACACAAAAGATCTTGGGAATGTTTGGAACTGTTACTCAAAACAAGATTGGTTGGTACTCGCTTCGATTTTTGTTGTAATTTTCATTGTAGGAATTTTATTGGGTCGAATATTGCGCAGATCCAAATAATTTTTTTGTTTCTTTATAAGAATATAGAGAAGATCTCTTGAGTGGTGAATATGGGGTTCATTAAGAATTTACTTCATATCTGTTTTACACATTAAATTTTTTAAGCGATGTCCGATATAAAAACTTCATATTTTTCCAGTTTGATCGAATACCGAGAGGGAATTTTTTGTATTTTTTGAAAAAATGGTATCGGTTGAACAAAATTTTTTGATAATTACCGAAAGATTGTACTTTTTTCATTATGTTATAAGGGTACAACGGTTTTTGCTGCTTTAATAATTATCAAGCTGTAAGAATAATGGCTATATCATTATAATCTATAGCATACGGCACACACTATTCAATTCTTTAGAATCGATGCGAACAATAGCGTTTAAAATTATACGACGAAAGATACATTGCTCTATGAACTGAAGAACAACCAAAACAGCCAATTAACTGATTATAGTTTAATTTCTTAAATATGGCGCACCCGAAGAGATTCGAACTCCTGACCCCCAGATTCGTAGTCTGGTGCTCTATCCAGCTGAGCTACGGGTGCATACATTTTTAATTTGCTATATTATAATTTATAAGAATAAAGGGTTCCTAATCGTTTCATCGAGGAATTGCAAGTAAAACTTGCTGAAAATAAAACTTTTATCTACTCATTCGTTATATTTTCTTAAAAAGATTACAGTATATTTTCAGCTCCAGTTGGATTTTTGCATGGTGATTTTTTTATGTTCACAGTGTAATTCAATATGGATAATAGTTAACTTGACAGTTTAATTTATGAAATTATAATCAGATTTGCAGCGTAGTACTGGGTGAAGTATGCTTTTTTTTGGTGGGGATTGGGGCGCATTGTCTACATCTACATTCATTTTTTGTGCATTCAGGTATTGCTGTTGAGGAGCATTTCAAAAAAATTACGTATTAATTACGAAGCAAGGATAGATCATGGGGGCATTGAAAAAGATCGTTCCATTAGTATTTTTAGTAATCGTTCTGGTCACCGCCTATTTTTGGTCAAAACACCGTTCAGAACAATCTATTCCTACAGTGGATAAAAAAGAAAATGTATCACATACAACATCAGAAGTATCGAAGGGGATACATTCATCGCATGTTGTCGTCAGTTCTGTGAAAGTTCAAGATTTTTATAAACAGTTTAATGCACTTGGTAGTGGGCGAGCTATTGCGACAGCAGAGCTAACACCTTGGTCAGCTGGTATGATCGATGAGCTTTATGTATCTGCAGGAGCAAAAGTGAAAGCAGGCGATTCAATTGCAAAGCTTGATTCTAAAAAGGAAGAAATTGCGGTTGCAAGGGCAAAAGTGCAACGTGACAATAATGCATTAGCGCTTTCGAGGACTCTTAAGTTGCGTGCTACCAATACTGCAACAGAGGTTCAGGAAATTGCTGCACGCTTGGAACTGGATAACGCAAATTTGGCTTTGCGTGATGCTGATTTAGCACTTGAGCGACGAACAATTCGTGCACCAATTAGTGGGGTTGTTGGTATTTTACCCATTGATATAGGGAATACGGTTGCTCTTAATACTATAATAGGTCGTATTGAAAATAGGGAACGCGTTTTAGTTGATGTGTGGATTCCTGAGCGATATGCACCACACATTCATAAAGGAGATGAAGTGGTTGCAAGTTTGACCGAACAACCGGATAAAACCTTTGTTGGTCATATTTACGCACTTGACAATAAGATTGATGCAGAAAGTCGTACACTTCATGTTCAAGTTGAAATTCAAAACGAAAAAGATGTGCTTATGTCTGGTATGTCTTTTTCTATAGAGTTTCAGTTTTTCGATGGCTCTTTTCCTGTCGTTGATCCTCTTGCAATTCAGTGGAACAGTAAGGGATCTTTTGTTTGGCGTGTAAAAGAGGGTAAGGTAGGATACGTCCCTGTATCGATTATTCAACATAAAGAAGATCAAGTATTTGTGGAAGCTCCTTTAGAAGATGGTGATCAAATTGTTATTCAGGGAGTGCAAATGCTTTACCCAGGTGGCAGCGTTATTATTGATGATTCAACGGTCCATCAACAAAAATTATCGACAGCTGATGGGCAGGATGATGCATAATGGTTCAAGAATCTGAAGCGAGACAACCTTTGGCAAAGCCAGAGCAGGGTGGTATTCTAGGGATTTTTATTCGTAGACCAGTTTTCACTTTTGTTTTGAATGCCATGATCATAATTGCAGGGTTTGCTGCATGGGTGGGCATTGAGATACGTGAATTGCCTAATGTAGATATTCCAGTGATGACGATTGTAACACGTTTTGCTGGTGCATCAGCAGAAACAATTGATCGTGAAGTTACGAAAACTATAGAAGATGGGGTTTCTCGTGTTTCAGGAGTCAAAACAATTTCTTCAACATCTTCTTTTGGTCGTTCTCGTATCGAGATTAAATTTAATGTTGGTGTTGATCTCAATGTTGCGGCTTCGGATATTCGTGATGCTATTTCTCGCATTGCTAACTCTTTACCCAAAGAGGCTGACTCTCCTCAGATTATTAAGGCAGATGCCGACGCTGCTGCGATTATGTACTTAGTGGTGACTTCACCAACGATGAGTATTGATGATTTGACAGAGGTTGTAGACGATCAAATTGTTGATTTGCTTTCTGCAGTTGACGGTGTTGGTGATGTACAGGTGGATAGCGCCCGCACGAAAATTTTTCAGATTGATGTGGACCAAGCCAAGCTTGCTAGCTATGGATTGACTGTGGCAGATGTCGCACGTGTTCTTTCTGATATGTCTACCGATGCTCCTGTGGGATCATTGCGAAATTCCAAAGAATCATTAATTGTGCGTGCTACTGCTCGATTAACGACGCCAGAAGATTTTGAGCAAGTTATATTGAAGCCTCATGTCCGTATTAGTGATATTGCGCGTGTTACTTTGTCACCTGATATAGAAACAGTTATTCTCCGCGTGAATGGAGAAACGGGAATTGGGTTGGGTATTGTGCGTAAGGCGCAATCTAACGTGCTTGACATTTCTAAAGGTATTCGAAAGGTTGTTGATCATCTTAAAGCTATTCTTCCTCCTTCTGTGCAAGTAAATATTATTAATGATGATGCTATTTTTATTAAGAGTGCTCTTCATGAAGTTGAAGCGGCGTTGGTCATTGCTATACTTAGTGTGATTGTAGTCATTTTTCTTTTCCTTAGAGACATTCGTATAACGCTTATTCCTGCCTTATCTATTCCAGTAGCGCTCATTGGGACAGTTGCTGCGATTTATTTTGCAGGTTTTTCTTTGAATATTTTAACGTTTTTAGGGTTTGTTTTAGCAACTGGGCTTGTCGTGGATGATGCAATTGTTGTTCTTGAGAATATTGTTCGACGACGCAATATGGGGCTTGGTGCTTTGTCATCAGCGGTGTTAGGAACGCGAGAAGTATTTTTTGCTGTTTTGGCAACAACATTGACTCTCGTGGCTGTTTTTGTGCCTATTTCTTTCCTTCCTGGACAAATTGGAGGGCTGTTTAGAGAGTTCGGTTTTGTGCTAGCAATTTCTGTTTTGCTTTCTTCAGTTGTTGCTTTGACGCTTTGTCCTATGCTTGCTTCACGTTTTCTTAAAGCACATGTTGAAGATGATGGGAAGAGTACGCGCTATTTTGTTTTTTTAGATAAATTAGGTACTTTCTTTAGTGAGAGTTATGCTCGTAATTTGCGTAGGTGTTTAGAGCGACCGTGGACTGTTATCTTTGTTTCACTTATTTTTTCTGGTGTTTGTATTGGAAGCTATATGAAACTACAACACGAGTTAACGCCAGAAGAAGATAGGGGTGCTGTCCTAATGGTTATTAATGGACCGCAGGGAATGTCAACGCAATATCTGAATGAGCAGGTAGAGCAAATTGAAGCGAGCTTGCAGCCATTGCGTGATGCTGGTGAGATTGCTAATAGTTACTCTATAGCGGGGTTTGGTGGTTCTCCTAATAAAGCTTTCCTTATTTTACTGCTTTCATCTTGGGAGAATCGCTCGCGTAGCCAACAAGAAATCGTAAAAGATATTAATGGAAAAGTTAAACAATTTCCAGCAGTGTTTGTATTTGTTGCTCAAGGTAATTCTTTAGGGGTTCGGGGAACTGGTCAAGGATTACAATTTGCAATTCTTGGAGATAATTATGCGAAATTACAGTCAACTGCTGATGAGCTACTGCATGCTTTACGAACTGATAAACGTTTTATTCGTCCTCGCCTTACCGTTGATGCAACACAGTCGCAATTTTTTATTGAAATTGACCGAGAAAAAGCTTCTAACTTAGGAATTGATATTACCAATTTAGGTAATACGTTGCAGGCAATGTTGGATGGGAAAAAAATTGGCTCCATTTATGTGGACAACCATTCTTACGATGTAAAACTTATGTCGCGTAAAAACCCTATCAATAATCCTGCCGATTTAGAAAATGTTGTTTTAAAAACAAAAGATAATAAATATATTCCTTTGTCGGTTATTGCAGACATGCATGAAAAAGCCACTGCGCCTCAATTAAAACGAGAAGAACGTATGAGTGCTGTTGTTTTAAGTACAAATCTTGCTCCAGGTGTTGCATTAGGAAGTGGTTATCGGATTGTGCAAGAAATTGCGTCTCCTTTGTTATCGGGAGAAAATTATATTATTCCTTTGGGAGGGGCTGCAACGCTTGGTGAAACGTCTTCCAACTTAACGATTGTTTTTGGAGTTGCTTTTTTAATCATTTTATTGGTTTTAGCTGCACAATTTGAAAGTTTTATTTCAGGGTTTATTATAATGGCTACTGTGCCATTGGGGCTTGGTTGTGCGGTAATTGCTATGCTTTTGAGTGGTGTTAGTCTCAATATTTATAGCCAAATTGGTTTGGTTTTATTGATTGGTGTGATGGCTAAAAATGGTATTCTAATTGTTGAATTTGCGGATCAGTTACGTGACCAAGGTAGAAGCGTACGTGAAGCTGTAGAGGAAGCAGCCAATATTCGTCTTCGTCCAGTTTGTATGACAATGATTTGTGCTATTTTAGGAGGGATTCCTTTGATTTTAGCAAAAGGAGCTGGTGCGGAAGCACGCATAGCTTTAGGTTGGGTCATTGTTGGTGGTTTGGGGTTGGCAACTATTTGCACCCTTTATGTGACACCTGTCGTTTATCTCTTTCTTGGGCGTTTTGTGAAACCAAAAGCAGAGGAAACTGCACGTTTAGCGAGAGAATTAAGCCAAGCTGAATGATCTGTTTGGCACAAAATAGCCGAAAGATTTTTTAAATGTTTTCTTAAAAGATGTCATTTAGGGATCTTATCATTTTAATTTCTCACTGTTTCATTTGTGTATGGACAGTGAGAATTAGTTGCAGTAAAGGAGCTTTTTTTATCCTATTATCATCTGTGTTTAAATTCTATTGGTGATGACCATAGGAGATATAGTTTATGATTCGCGATGAAAAAATCTTTGAGGATGCTTTAAAAGCTTTAAAAGAACATGCTATAAAGGATAAAGTTTGTGATATTCGTCAACATTTTGCAAAAGACGAAAAACGCTTTACCAATTTTTCTTTAAAACTTGATGATTTTCTTTTTGACTTTTCAAAATGCGGTGTAGCATCTCACACATTATGCCTCTTAGATAATTTGGCTGTTGTCGCAGGTGTATTAAGTAGACGTGAAGCCATGTTTTCTGGTGAGCTTATTAATCTGACTGAAAAGCGTTCAGTTCTCCATACTATTTTGCGTTTGCCTGCTAATGAAGTTTTTATTTTGAATAAGCGCGATATTGTTCAAGATATTCAAGCCGTTTTTGCTCATATGGAAGAATTTTCTGAAACAGTTCGTAATGGTAGCTATAAAGGAAGCAGTGGGAAAAGGATAACTGATGTTGTAAATATTGGTATTGGAGGTTCTTATCTTGGGCCTGCAATGGTTACCAGTGCCTTAAAGCCTTATCATGATGGACCACGTTGTCACTTTGTTTCTAATGTCGATAGTGCGCATATTGCTGACATTCTTGCTAATTTGGATCCAGAAACGACACTATTTATTATTGTTTCTAAGACTTTTACTACAGCTGAAACAATAGAAAATGCCCACGTTGCACGTCAATGGATCAGTTCGCATACACGGGAAGAGGCAATTGGGAAGCATTTTGTTGCTGTTTCGAGCGCAGTCGATAAAGTGACGAAATTTGGTATAGATTCTTCGCGAATTTTTGAATTTTGGGATTGGGTAGGGGGGCGTCATTCAGTTTGGTCAGCTGTTGGTCTTATTGTCATGTTGGCAATAGGGGGTCAAGGTTTTCGTCAATTTCTTGAAGGTGCTCAGCAAATGGACCAACATTTTAAAAATGCACCTTTGCATGAAAATATTCCTGTGCGGTTTGCTCTTTTAGGATTTTGGCATCGTGTTGTTTGTGGCTATTCATCGCGAGCTATTATTCCTTATGCACAGCGTTTATCACGTCTTCCAGCGTATTTGCAGCAGCTTGATATGGAATCAAATGGCAAAAATATTTCTTTAAATGGCAAGCCAATACATTTTTCAACGGGTCCAGTTACTTGGGGAGGTTCAGGAACAAATGGACAACATGCTTTTTTCCAGCTTTTACATCAGGGTACAGATGTTGTTCCTGTGGAGTTTATTTTATTTGTAAAAGGGCATGAGTCTGATTTACATCATATGCATGATATGCTGGTAGCTAATTGCTTAGCACAGTCAGAAGCTTTGATGAAAGGCTGTGGGATTGAGGATGCTCGGCGTGTAAACGGTGAAACTTATAATAACGAGGTAGACAAGTTTGCAATTCATAAAAGCTGTACAGGAAATCGTCCAAGCATTATGTTAATTCAAGATTTACTGACCCCTTTTACGCTTGGTCGTTTAATTGCACTTTATGAGCATCGTGTTTTTGTTGAAGGTGTTTTAATGAATATCAATTCATTTGATCAGTGGGGTGTTGAGCTGGGAAAAGAGCTTGCAAATGAATTGTTATCTGTCATTCGTGGAACACACAAAGCCAATAATCGTGATAGCTCAACATTAGGATTATTAACACATATTAAAGAGAGACGTATTTTGAGTGTAGCTTGACAGTAAGTTATATTAAGCGAAAAAAGTGAGATTAAAGGGAAATTCATAAGATTTTGACACAAGAAAATGCAAAAAAGTGCAAAAAAATCGCAAAAATTTGAAATTTGGTAACAAAAGGGGGAGGGGGCTTTGAAAAGCCTTTGAAAAAAATCAAATAAAGAGTGAAATCAGTACCAAAATTACTAAAAAATCAAAAAAATTCTACGCTTGACGAAATATTCAAAAAATAGAAAAAAAACTATTATTGATTGTTTTTCTATTCACTTTTTATTAGATTCGTTTGGTCAAAATTATTCGAAATAATTAAAACATTCCCCACATGATATTATCATATTATCGAATGGAAGATTTTTAGGATAATTAACCTACAGCGGAAACTCTTAATGAGTGCATCCGCGGTTTTGTTTCGGATTCTACAACGTCACCGTCAGCCATTTATAAATTACCAAAGCCACCAAGGACTTCAACACCTCCTTCTCCAAGACTTGAACTTTAACCGATCTAGAACGCTCTTTTTGATTTAATGCAACGATTAAGCTTTAACTGTAAGGGAGCAGAACGCACACTTGTTGCTACTTCATATAAAAATATCCCCATATCTTATAGCCTCAAAGCTCTTGCTAAAGAATATCATCACACATCATAATCTTGCGGGAAAATATCTCAAATACAGCTCTAAAGTCTTTTGCAAACTCTTTTGAAGCTATAATTTCATGAAATAATCAATACACACAAAAAACGCATTTCTTAACGTAAAAAAAATTCTTAATATACAAATAGTTCACACAGTGACAAAAAAACCACTACCACTTTACGGCTATTTCGTGTAATAATCCATAAATATAAAAGACAATCTCTCTAAAAAATAACCTTACTAATTGTCACACTCATTTAATTTAAAAAAGTAACCCTTACAAAATGTCTATATTTATCTACAAATTTAAACACCTATCTAAATTTACATTAAAACACAAATGTGACTTTTTTATATTTATTATAACGTGCCTTTCTCTCACTCATTACATTAACGCATCTGAGTAAAGCACATCACATCACACTAAACTGCGTGAATTTCAAAAACATAAACAATGATAACTGTAAAATATGTTTTTTTTATGTTTTAAAATTTTTCTTATGGGGATTCTATGAAAAAGCTAAAATCAAATTTAATTACAACGGTTTCATTAAGCGCCGCAATGGCAGTGCTTTTATCGAGCGTATCTCCTGTTTATGCTTCGAATTTTGCATGGCAAGGAGGGACCAATTATAGTGCAAATAATTCTACAGTGAACGGCACCGTGCAAGGTAATCATGGTAGTATTATTTTAGCTGGTGCTAATACAAGTGGTCTTGGTGGTGCTGGTGCTACTGAAGGTCAGAATTTTTGTGGCGCAGATCTTGTTATTGGTCGTGGAGGCGGTTCACATGGCGCTGGGGGAATAACTGCAGAGGAACAATATATTAGATTTGTTGAAAATCAAGCATTTGGTAATTTAAATCCTTATGGTGTAACCGATAGTAAACAGGGGAATTATAACAAAGATAAACAGGGTTATATCGGGGCTTTAACGGGTGGTGTAAGTGCTGCGCCTGAAGCTTATGGTGTTTTTTCTTTTGCCACTGGTTGTGGATCTTCTGCAACAGGGAATTATTCAACAGCATTTGGTTCGGGCGCAACTGCATCGGCTGGAGGAGCAATGGCATTTGGCGTTTCTGCACTTGCTAGCGGAAGAGTAAGTTTTGCTATGGGTGTGGGATCGGAAGCTTCGGGAGAATCTGCAGTCGCTTTGGGTGGGCTTTCATTATCATCTGGTAAAGAAAGTGTTGCTTTAGGAACTAGAGCGACTGCAAGTGCAGACTATGGGGTAGCTATAGGTTCGCGAGCTCAAGCTCAAGCTCAAGGCTCTATTGCAATAGGTAGTGCTGATTCTGATGAAAAACAAGCAATAGCAGGAGCCGAAAATGCGATTGCTATAGGTTCGCACGCTCAGGCTGATACAGGTGATTCGGTTTCTATTGGTACAAACGCACAGGTAATCGCTGAAGGTGGTGTTGCTGTGGGTGCGGGAGCTGTTTCTCGTACTGGGTCTTCCATTGCGGGGTATAATCCTGGAATCAGTACGACATTAGAAAGTGAAAATGCTGCATGGGTAAGCACTAAGGGTGCTTTTAGTGTTGGTGATATTGAAAATGGTGTAACGCGGCAGATTACAGGAGTAGCTGCAGGAACCAGCGAAACCGATGCAGTAAATGTTGCGCAGTTGAAAGCTTTAAAAGAGTATGCCGAAAGTTTAGAGTTGAATATCTCTGTTAATGGAGAAAACATTTCACCAAATGGTAAGATAGATTTTTCAGCTGCAAGTGACAATTTGAAAGTTGTAAAAGATTCAGACAGTAAAATAGCTTTTGATTTGGCAAAAAATATTACGCTGGATAGTGTAAAAGTAGGAGATAGTGTTTTAGATGCAACTGGCTTGGTAATAGCTGGAGGTCCCAAAATCACGAGCGATGGCATTAATGCTGGAAATAAAGTAATCGCTAATCTTAAGGATGGGGCAGTTTCTATCGCTTCAGCAGAAGCTGTAACGGGTGGTCAGCTTTATGCTTTAAGTAATACATTTGCTACATATTTAGGTGGCGGTGCTCATTATGAAGATGGAAATTGGACAGCGCCAAAATTTGATATTGTGCAATTTAATTCCGACGTATTGTCCGATGAAAAGAAGAGTTATGATAATGTTTCTGGTGCTTTCGATGGGGTCAATACTGCTTTTACAAATTTGAATAGTAAGATTGATAATGTAAAAGAAAATCTCAAGGATAATCTTCTGCTTAAACAGGATAAAAGTAGTAATATCATTACTATTGGCAATGAAGCGCTTGGTACTGTAATCAATGTCACAAATAGTAATGGTGTGTCTCGAAAAATCACTGGTGTAGAAAATGGACAGATTTCTGCGAGTTCATCTGATGTAGTAAATGGTTCACAACTTTACTCGATGAATAACACGCTTGCTACATATTTAGGTGGCGGTGCTCGTTATGAAGATGGAAATTGGACGGCGCCAAAGTTTGATATTGTGCAATTTAATTCTAAAGGATTGATTAGCGGCAAGCAGAGTTATAGTAGTGTTGCTGGTGCTTTTGATGGGGTTAACACTGCTTTTACAGGCTTGAGCAATAAGATTGATAATGTAACAGATAATCTCCTTATTAAACGGGATAAAGACAGTAATATCATTACTATTGGCAATGAAGTACTTGGTACTGTAATCAATGTTACAAATAGTAGCGGTATGGCTCGCAAACTTACTGGTGTAGCGAGTGGGCAGGTTTCTGCAAATTCATCTGATGCAATAAATGGTTCGCAGCTTTACTCAGTAAACAACACGCTTGCTTCATATTTTGGTGGTGGTGCTAATTTTGAAAATGGAGTGTGGGTTGCGCCAAAATTCGAGGTCGTACAATTAGACTCTAAAGGAGTGATCGGTGATAAGCAGAGTTATAATAACGTTTCTGGCGCTTTCGATGGGGTCAATACTGCTTTTACAAATTTGAATAGTAAGATTGATAATGTAAGAGATACTCTCAAAGATAATCTTCTTATTAAGCAGGATAAAAGCAATAATATCATTACTATCGGTAATGAAGTAGTTGGTCTTGTAGTCGATGTTGCAAATAGTGGTGGTGTGTCTCGAAAAATTACTGGTGTAGACAGTGGGCAGATTTCTGTAGATTCATCTGATGCAATAAAT
Source organism: Bartonella propinqua (assembly GCF_047263965.1). NCBI lineage: Bacteria > Pseudomonadati > Pseudomonadota > Alphaproteobacteria > Hyphomicrobiales > Bartonellaceae > Bartonella > Bartonella propinqua. The sequence goes on from NZ_JBLEBK010000001.1 coordinate 447,444, forward strand.
GGTTCGCAGCTTTACTCGGTGAATAACACGCTTGCTTCATATTTTGGTGGTGGTGCTAGATATGAAGATGGAGAATGGAAACTACCAGATTTCACGATTACCCAAGTCAATGATGAAGGTGCTTTTGTAGAGGGAAGTTATAAAAGTGTTTCCGATGCACTTGCAGGTATAAGCAACTCTTTCATCAATATTAAACAAGGTGTCATAGATGGTGTCTTGGATGATGTAACGGAAGAAATCGTTAATGGTATCAATAAGGATGTCATCACTGGAATTACTCAAACAGTTACGGATGCGGTTAAGAGTACCAGTCTTGTTAAACAAGATGCATCCACAAATACTATCACCATTGGTGGAAATGTAGCTGGTAGTGAAATTACAGTTGCAAACAATGAAGGTGCATCACGTATTATCTCTGGCGTGATGGCAGGAAATATTTCAGAAGGGTCAACAGAGGTTGTTAACGGTGGTCAGCTCTATTCAATGAGTAACATGCTTGCTTCATATTTTGGTGGTGGTGCTAAATATGAAGGTGGAAAGTGGACATTCCCAGACTTCACGGTTGTTACACTCAATGATGATGGTGTTGCTGAAGAGGCAAGCTATACAAATGTTGCCGATGCACTTGCAGGTATGAGCAACTCGTTCAAAAATATTAAAAATGATGTTGCAAATGGTGTTTCTCAAGATGTTATTG